>CAZTUG010000049.1:0-24769 GCA_964615955.1 uncultured Roseicyclus sp. | reverse complement strand
TTGCCGATGCCGATGGTGGTGTCGATACCGGGGACGTAGGTGCCGGGCTTGGCCAGCACCACGGTGATCCCCGCCCGCGCGTTGGGCGCACCGCAGATGATCTGCTGCAGGCCGTCTCCGGTTTCCACCTGGCAGACTTGCAGCTTGTCGGCATCGGGGTGCTTCTCGGCGGTCTGGATGCGCGCGATGGTGAAGTCGCGGAGCTTCGCCGCGCGGTCTTCGACGCCCTCGACCTCGAGACCAAGGTCAGTGAGCGCCTCGGTGATCTGGTCGAGCGTGGCGGAGGTGTCGAGATGGTCTCGCAGCCAGGAGAGGGTGAGTTTCATGCGGTTTCGCTCCGTCACGGGGGTCGCCCGCGTTCTAACGCCTTGGCGGGCGGTGTCCACCGGGGAAAGGGGGGAAGCCGGGCGCGCGCCTGCCCGCGGGATGGCGCGGCTACAGGAGTTGGGGGCAGTTTATGGTCGCGAGGTCATCTGACGGGTGTGGCAAGCGGTGAGGTCGCAAAAGCGCCAGCCCGGGGGCGGGCAGGCGCTCGCCCGGCGGCTTCGCCGCTATTCGGGCGGGGTGCTACATGGAAATGTGGTCATCATTGCTGTAATTACGCCGTCAAAACTGCTCTCTCCCCAATGAGCGGGATTGGCACGAGCGTAGTTCACGAATGCCTGAATAGACGCTTCAACATTTGGCGGAGCATCTGCCGCGAACATGGGTGAGAAACCGTCACTTTGCGACCAGCAAGAGTAGCTGAGAGCCGTTGTTACTCCTCGAACCGTGGCCACGCAACGTGAGATTGAGATCGCTTCGTCAACCGTTGAAATGCCCTCTGCCTACACGCCGAGAGCAGTCTCGCAGTCACGAAGCAATTCCCTCACTGTATCCTCGCTCTGCGCCGAAGCAGAATCAACAAAGGAAATAAACAGCCCGAGATACAGCGAGATTGAGTAAGTGAAACGCTTCCTCATGGCTCACTCAAACCCCCGCATAGACCGTCGGCACCTGCAACGCGCCGAAGCCGTAATGCCGCAGCCACCGCAGATCGCTCAGGAAGAAGTCCCGCAGATCGGGAATCCCGTATTTCAGCATGGCAATCCGGTCGATGCCCATGCCGAAGGCAAAGCCCTGATACACATCGGGATCGACGCCGGCCGCATGCAACACCTTGGGATGCACCATGCCGGAGCCGAGGATCTCCAGCCAATCGTCGCCCTCGCCGACCTTCACGGTGCCGCCCTCGAACGAACACTGGATATCGACCTCCGCGCCCGGTTCCACGAAAGGGAAATGCGAGGCGCGGAAGCGGGTTTTCACCGCCACGCCGAAGAAGGCGGAGTAGAACTCCTCCAGCACCCATTTCAACTGCGCCATGGAGATGTCGCGGTCGATGGCCAGCCCCTCGACCTGGTGGAACATGGGCGTATGGGTCTGGTCGTAATCGGCGCGGTAGACGCGGCCGGGGCAGATGATGCGGCAGGGCGCGCCCTGGGCCTCCAGCGTGCGGACCTGCACCGGGCTGGTATGGGTGCGCAGCACGTGGGGCGGGCGATTGTCGCCCTCGCCCCGGTGGATGTAGAACGTGTCCATCTCGGCCCGCGCCGGATGGTGGCCGGGGATGTTGAGCGCGTCGAAATTGTAGAAATCCGTCTCGATCTGCGGACCTTCGGCGACGCTGAAGCCCATGTCGGCGAAGATGGCGATGACCTCTTCCGTGACCTGGCTGACGGGGTGGATGCTGCCGACGCGCCGATGCCGCGCGGGCAGCGTCACGTCCAGCCATTCGGCGCGCAGCCGTTCGTCCAGCGCCGCATCGCCCAGAGCGGCCTTCTTCGCGACCAGCGCCGCGTTGACTTCATCCTTGAGCGCGTTCAGCGCCGGGCCGGCCACGTGCCGATCCTCGGGCGGCATCTGCCCAAGTTCCCGCATCTTCAGGCTGATTTCGCCCTTCTTGCCAAGGGCGGCGACCCGGAAGCCTTCCAGCGCGGCCTCGTCCGGTGCACCGGCGATCCGGTCCAGCCACGCCCGCCGCAACTCGTCCAAGCTGTCCATGATCCAACGCTCCAGCCGTGATTATCCGGCCTTTGCCCTATGAGAGAGACGGGGGAAATGCAAGGCGCGGGCGGATCAGCGACGCGCGCCCGCGCTTTGGCCCGTCGCCATGCCGGTCAGGAAGCTTTGCACGATCGCATCGGCGGGAACCGGTGCGGCGGGGCCGCTTTCGGACCGCGCACGCCGATGCGGATCGGGGCGAGACGCCAGCGCCAGCACGATCAGCCCGGCACCGGTATAGGCACCGCCCAGGATCGCGGCCACCGCGACGGGTTCCAGCACCGCCGCAAGCGCCATCCATGCCGACACGGTCAGGAAGGCGAGGCCGACCGCGATCAACAGGGACGCGGCAGAGGAGAGCGCGACGGTGCGCGCCCCCCTCTGGATGGCGGATTTGATCGCGTGGAACATGCCTAGCGGCGCGTGGACAGGAAGCCCACCAGGAAGCCGACGGCGGCAGCGGCGCCCAGGGCCGTGGCCGGGTTCTGGCGCACCATGTCGCCCGCCTGATCGGCGGCCTGGCTGGCCGCGCGCGAGGCGTCCTGCCCCAGCTTTTCGGCCCGATGGGTGGCGTCGTCGCGCATCGCCTGGCCCTTGCCACGGGCATAGCCCGAAACGGTGGTGGTCAGTTCGGCCAGATCGGCCCGCAGCGTTTCGATCTGGTCCGCGATGTCGGCAGCGTCGGGCGCGGTCTTGCCATTGCGTTCGGAAACGGTCGCCATGGGAATTCTCCTTCGTGTTGATGTCACCTTCACCTGCCCAACGCGGCCAGCGCGGGGTGGTTCCACGGGCCCACGAAAGAAACCGATGCGGGGTGGTTCCAGCGGCACAAAAGGAAACCGGCCGGGCGATCTGCCCGGCCGGTTCAGGACTCTGCAATCGGTCGACGGATCAGAGCGCGGCCTTGGCCTGGGCGACGATGGCGCCGAACGCCTCGGGTTCGTGCACGGCCAGATCGGCGAGAACCTTGCGGTCCACCTCGATCCCGGCCAGCGCCAGACCATTGATGAAGCGCGAATAGGTCAGCGCGGCATCATGGCTGCGCACGGCGGCGTTGATGCGCTGGATCCACAGGGCGCGGAACTGGCGCTTGCGGTTCTTGCGGTCGCGCGTGGCGTATTGATTGGCCTTGTCGACGGCCTGGGTCGCGGTGCGGAAATTCCGCGACCGCGAGCCATAATAGCCCTTTGCGGCATCAATAACCTTCTTGTGGCGGCGATGGGTGACGGTTCCACCTTTGGTACGGGACATCTCTCAGGCCTCCTTAACGGTCGTAGGGCATGTAGGATTTGACGATCTTCGTGTCGGCGGCCGACAATTCGGACGTCCCCCGCGCGTTGCGGAGAAACTTGTTCGTCCGCTTGATCATCCCATGCCGCTTGCCGGCCTGACCCGCGAGCACCTTGCCGGTGCCCGTCACCTTGAAGCGCTTCTTGGCGCTCGACTTCGTCTTCATCTTCGGCATTTCATACTCCTATCGTTCGAGCAGTTCGGGCGTCCCTCGGCATGCCGTTTTCGGCCGGGGTCGCCGTTGAAGCGCCTCGCATAGTGCCAAGCCCGCTTCGACGCAAGCCAAAACCAACGTCAGTTCAGGATGCGCGCCGCGACCGCGATGAATGCGTCGGGAATGTCGGTGGGCTTGAGCCCGCCGTCCATGTTCAGGTGAACGGAGACGAACAGGCCCACGGCGATCGCGGCCGAGATCATCGCGACGACAGGCCAGCGCCGCACCGTCCAGGCGGAGATGATCGACGACAGCGACAGCACCGCGACGACCGTGGCGATCACCAGAACGATGTCGGCGCTGACGGGCATGTCACTCCAGCTCGGACGCGTAGATCAGGCGTTCGTCGCAGGGCGCGATGCGCAGGATGTTGGTGGAGCCGGACTGCCCGAAGGGCACGCCCGCCGTCACCACGATCAGGTCGGTCTTGTCGGCCAGACCTTCCGCCGTGGCCGAGCGCACGGCCGAGATCACGGCCTCCTTGAAGCGCCCGACGCTGCCGACCTTCACGCAATGGCAGCCCCAGGTCAGGCACATCCGCCGCGCCGTCGCCTGCCGCGAGGTGAGCGCAAGGATCGGCACGTTGGGCCGTTCGCGCGCCGTCAGCGCCACGGTGGAGCCCGATTCCGAAAAGCAGCAGATCAGCTTGATGTTCGTCGTCTCGGCAATCTCGCGCGCGGCGGAGACGATGGCATCGGCCACGGTCTTCTTGTCGCCGCCCCGGCTGGCATTGATGACATCGCGGTAGGTGGGGTCGTTCTCGACCTCGATGGCGACGTTGTTCATGGTGGTGACGGCCTCGATCGGGAACGAACCGGCGGCGGATTCGGCGCTGAGCATGATGGCATCGGCGCCCTCGTAGATCGCGGCGGCGACGTCCGACACCTCGGCCCGGGTCGGCATCGGGCTGTCGATCATCGATTCCAGCATCTGGGTCGCCACGATCACCGGCTTGGCGGCGTTGCGGCACTTGCGCACGAGGCGTTTCTGGATCGGCGGCACGTTCTGCACCGGCAGCTCAACCCCCAGGTCGCCGCGCGCCACCATGATGCCGTCAGAACAGGCCAGGATGGCGTCGAAGTTCTTCACCGCGGCGGGCTTTTCGATCTTCGACAGGATCGCGGCGCGGCCCTTGGCCAGCGCGCGCGCCTCGTCCACGTCCTCGGGGCGCTGCACGAAGCTGAGCGCCAGCCAGTCCACGCCCAGTTCGCACACGAATTCGAGGTCGCGGCGGTCCTTGTCCGACAGCGCGGCCAGCGGCAGCACCACGTCGGGCACGTTCACGCCCTTGCGGTTGGAGATGCGGCCGCCCGCGATGACCTCGCAATCGGCGAAATCCGGGCCGCAGTCCAGCACCTTCACACGGATCTTGCCATCGTTGATCAGCAGGTGGGCGCCAGGTTCGAGGGCGGCGAAAATCTCGGTATGGGGCAGGTTCACCCGGGTCGCGTCACCCGGCGTCTTGTCAAGATCCATGCGGAAGGGCGCGCCGACCTCCAGGTCGTGGCCGTCCTCGTTGGCGAAGGTGCCGACGCGCAGTTTCGGCCCCTGAAGGTCGGCGAGGATGGCGATGGGACGGCCCAGGTCGGCCTCGATCCGGCGGATGATGCCATGGCGCGCGGCAATCTCGGAATGGTCGCCATGGGACATGTTCAAGCGGAACACATCGGCACCGGCCTCGTGCAGGGCGCGGATCATCTCGTAATCATCCGACGCGGGACCAAGTGTGGCGACGATCTTGATATTGCGTTCGCGTTTCATGACTTTCTGGTCCCTCGGGTCTTGAAGATGCTCTGCCAGTGCGGCGGTGTTTGCGCTACCAGCGCCTCGTCTGTCCCCTATTGGAGCAAAACGCGCGCCCGGACAACAGGGGGTGCACAGGGGGGCGCACTGGCGTTTGGCCGCATCTCATCATAGGCAGGCGAAACGCGACAGGGCGATGACACAGGCCAAGACAGGGCCAAAACGGAGGCAGGACACGAAAGATGTCGGATGCAGTCGAGGTGATCGGTGCGGACCGGGCGACGCGGTGGGTGGTGACATGCGATCACGCGTCCAACCACGTGCCGATGGACGTGGCAGGGGGCGATCTGGGCCTGCCCGCCGAGGACATGGCGCGCCATATCGCCTGTGACGTGGGGGCCGCGGGCGTCGCGGCCAGCCTGGCCGAAGCGCTGGACGCGCCCGCCGTGCTGTCGCGGTTTTCGCGGTTGGTGATCGACCCGAACCGGGGCGAGGACGACCCGACGCTGGTGATGCAGGTCTATGACGGGTCCATCATCCCGGCCAATCGCGCCATCGGCGCGGCCGAGATCGCGCGGCGGTTGCAGCGGTTCCACCGGCCCTACCACGCAACGCTGGCAAAGGTGATCGGCGCGCGGCGCGATCCGATCGTGGTGGCGGTGCACAGTTTCACGCCCCAATTCATCGGGCGACCGCCGCGCCCGTGGCATGTCGGCGTGCTCTATTCCGGCGACACGCGCCTGGCCCGCCCGCTGATCGAACGCCTGCACCGGGAGCCGGACCTGTGCGTCGGCGACAACCAGCCCTATTCGGGGCACCTGCCGGGCGACGCGATGGACCGGCACGGGGTGCGGCCCGGTCGCCTGCACGTGCTGATCGAAGTGCGCAACGACCTGATCGGGACGGCGGCGGCGCAGCGCGACTGGGGCCTGCGGCTGGCCGGGCTGCTTGACGCGGCGGTCGCGGATGCCGACTTGTGAGCAAACGCAGGAGGACATGATCATGGACGACGCGACAAGGACCGAACTGGAAGCCGCCGCCTTCCGCAGGCTGCTGGCGCATCTGGACGACCGCACGGACGTGCAGAACATCGACATGATGAACCTGACCGGGTTCTGCCGGAATTGCCTGAGCCGCTGGTACCAGGAAGCGGCCGAGGCGCGCGGGGTGGCCATCGACAAGGAGGCCGCGCGGGAAGCGATCTACGGCATGCCCTATGCCGCGTGGCGGGAGAAGTTCCAGACCGAGGCATCGGCGGACCAGAAAGCAGCCTTCGAGATTTCGAAGCCGGATCACTGAACGGCACGCTCGGCGGGGGGCGCTGCCCCCGTCCTGCGGACTCCCCCGGAGGTTTTCTTCCAAGATGAAGGGGCGTCAGGCCGCGTGATCGACTGCCTCGGCGCGCAGGAAGGCGGGTTTGCCGGGGGCACTGAGGGCGGCGTCGTGGCGGTAGCCACCGGCGTCGAAGTCAAGCAACTGGTCCGGCGCGGTCAGGCGGTGTTCGACGATGAAGCGCGCCATGGCGCCGCGGGCGCGTTTGGCGAAGAAGCTGACGATCTTCGGGCCTGCGGGCTTGTCCTCGAAGAACTGGGGCGTGACGGTGGTGAGGCCGAGGGCCTTTGTATCGACCGCCGCGAAATATTCGACCGACGCGCAATTGACCAGCGTGTCTGTCTTCAGCGCGCGCGCCTGCTCCGCCAGCGCCTGCGCGAGGCGGGGGCCCCACCAGGCATAGAGTGTGGGGCCCTTGCGGGTTTTCAGGCGGCTGCCCATTTCCAGCCGGTAGGGGCGGATCGCGTCCAGCGGGCGCAACAGGCCATAGAGCCCCGAGAGGATGCGCAGGCGGTCCTGCGCATAGGCCAGCGCGTCGGCATCGAGGCTGGCGGCCTCCAGCCCGATATAGGTGTCGCCCGCGAAGGCAAGCGCCGCGGGACGCTCGCCGTCGGGCGCGGTCTCGAACGTCTTGAACCGATGCGCGTTGAGCCTGGCGAGGTCCGGGCTGATATCCATCAGCTTTTGCAGGTCCCGTTGGCTGAGGCGTTTCGCGGCCCGCGCCAGCGTCAGGGCATCGTCGAGGAAGGCGGGCTGCGTCATGGCCATGTCGCGCGCGGACCAGTCCAGCCGCTTGGCGGGGGAAATGACGGTGAGCATGGGCGACGATCCTTCTGCTGCTGGCGGAGGAGATAGGCGGGTGCTGCGGTTTATCCAGCCTCGCGCAGGACCTCCAGGAAGGCTTCGCCGAAGCGGTCCACCTGACGTTCGCCCATGCCCGCGATCAGGGACATGTCGTGGAGCGAGGCGGGGCGGCGTTCGGCGATCTTGCGCAGGGTGGCATGGGTGACGGAGAGGTATTTGCCGGTGCCGTCGTCGCCGCGCATCAGGTCCTGCTGCGCCGCCATCAGGCGGTCGAAGATCGCGCCCCCGTCACGCCCGGCCAGGGCGCGGCGGGCGGGGTGGACAGGCGCCGCCGCTTCGCCGGTGATGACGGCGAGGAAGGCGGCGCCGTATTTCTCCAGCTTCAGGGCGCCGACGCCGTTGATCCGCGCCATGGCGTCCAGCGTCGCGGGGCGGGTTTCGGCCATCTCGATCAGGGTCTTGTCGGTGAAGATGACATAGGCGGGCACGCGCGCGTGTTCCGCCAGCGCCCGGCGCTTGGCCTTGAGCGCGGACAGCAGCGGCGCGTCCTCATCGGACACCAGCGCCTTGACGGCGGGGCGACGGGGGGCCGCGGCAAGCGTATCGCGGCGCAGCGTCAGCCCTTCCTCGCCGCGCAGGATCGGGCGCGCGGCTTCGGTCATGCGCAGCGCGCCGTGGCGTTCGGGGTCGGGGCGGACGAGATCGCGGCCCATCATCTGCCGGAACACCGCCTGCCAGCCGCGCTTGTCGAATTCCGTCCCGATGCCATAGGTCGGCAGGCGGTCATGGCCGCGTTCGCGGATCTTGTCGGTCTGCGCGCCGGTCAGCACGTCGATCAGGTGGCCCGCGCCGAAATATTCACCGGTGCGCAGGATGGCGGACAGCGCCTTCTGCACCGCGACGGAGGCATCGAAGAGGTCGGGCGGACGCGCGCAGAGATCGCAATTGCCGCAATCCTCGGACGCATCCCCGAAATAGGCGAGCAGCACCTTGCGGCGGCACCCCTGCGCCTCGGCCAGCCCGAGCAGCGCGTTGAGCCGCGCGTGGTCGGCGGCCTTGCGGTCCGGCGGCGCCAGCCCCTCGTCGATCTGGCTGCGGCGGAAGCGGATGTCGTCGGGGCCGTAGAGGGTGAGGGTATCGGCCGGGGCGCCATCGCGGCCGGCGCGGCCGATTTCCTGGTAATAACCCTCGATCGACTTGGGCAGGTCGGCATGGGCGACCCAGCGGATATCGGGCTTGTCCACGCCCATCCCGAAGGCCACGGTGGCGCAGACGATCAGCCCGTCCTCGGTGTTGAAGCGATGTTCGACATGGCGGCGGGCGTCGGCCTCCATCCCGCCATGGTAGGAACAGGCATTGTGCCCCGCTTCGCGCAGGCCCTGTGCCAGCGTTTCGGTCTTGGCGCGGGTGCCGGTATAGACGATGCCCGACTGCCCCTTGCGCGCGGCCGCGAAGGACAGGATCTGCTGGCGCGGCTGGTTCTTGACCTCGAAGGCGAGGCCCAGGTTGGGGCGGTCGAAGCCGTGCAGGAAGGTTTCCGGCGGCACCCCGTCGAACAGGCGTTCGACGATCTCGGCGCGGGTTTCGGCATCGGCCGTGGCGGTGAAGGCGGCGAGCGGCACGTTGAGGGAGCGGCGGAGCGCGCCCAGGCGCAGGTAATCGGGGCGGAAGTCATGGCCCCACTGGCTGACGCAATGGGCCTCGTCCACGGCGATCATGTTCACGCCCGCGCGGGCCAGCATCCGGTCCGTGCCCGAGGACGCCAGGCGTTCGGGCGCGATGTAGAGCAGCTTCAGCGTTCGCGCCTCCAGCCCGGCCCAGACGGCATCGGTTTCCTCGGGCGTGTTGCCCGAGGTCAGCGCGCCAGCCGCCACCCCCGCTTCGCGCAGGCCGCGCACCTGGTCGCGCATCAGCGCGATGAGCGGCGAGATCACGACGGTGACGCCGTCCCGCATCAGGGCGGGCAACTGGAAACACAGCGACTTGCCGCCGCCGGTCGGCATGATCGCCAGCACGTTCTTGCCCGACGCCACGGCTTCCACGATCTCCGCCTGACCGGGGCGGAAGGCGTCGAACCCGAAGGTGGATTTCAGCAGGGCGGAGGTGTCGGGGTGGTCGACCAGCATCGGATCAAGGCAGCCTGTCGCGATTGTTTTTGTGCTCGTTTGCGCGCGCAGAGTCCCATATCGGGATTCGGTAAACAAGACCTACCAGATGTGGTTCCTGTGGATTAGTCGGGCAGGTTCAGAAGGCCCGGCAATTCGGCCATGTCGCGAAACAGGATGGCGCCGACCTTGGCCAGCGCAGCGCCGCCACGGGGCCCGCCACGGGGCGCGTAGCCGAAGCAACGCATCCCCGCGCGCTGCGCCCCCAACGCGCCGGAGGCGCTGTCCTCGATCACCACGGCGCGGTCCGGGGCCACCCCCATCTGCCGCGCGGCGATCAAGAACAGGTCGGGGTCGGGCTTGGAGGTGCCCAGCGCATGGGCGGAAAAGCGGTTACCCGCGAACCGCGCCGCCATGCCGGTCGCGCCAAGGGTGATGTCCATCTTCTCGTCCGAGCCATTGGACGCCACGCAACAGGGGATGCCCGCGGCGTCCAGCGCGTCGAGCACGGCCACCACGCCGGGGATCGCATCGACGCCGTCGCGCAGGCGGGCATAGGTTTCGGCGTAGACCTCGGCGATCCATGTGGCGTCGTCGGGAAGATCGGCCCCCATGCTGCGCGCGATCTGCGCCCCGCGCTGCATGGACGTGCCGAGGAAGGCCGCCATGCCCTCCTCCAGCGTCAGGGTCAGGCCATGGCGGGCGAGGTTATCGACCATGACCCGGTTGGAGGCCGGTTCACTGTCCACCAGCACGCCGTCGCAATCGAAGATGACAAGATCGGGTGTCATGGGTGCCTCAGGAGGGTAATGGTGGTGTGGCCGTATTTGCGCTGGTCCAGCGTCTCGAACGGTGCGGGGACAAGGGGTGGCGCGGCCTCTTCCCACACCACGGTCGCGCCGGGGGCGATCCAGCCGGTGTGCAGGGCGGTTTGCAAGGCGGCTTCGCCAAGGTTCCGGCCATAGGGCGGATCGAGGAACACCAGATCGCAGGCCGCCTTCGCGGGGCCGATCCGGGCCATGTCGGTGCGGAAGACCGATGTGATGCCCTGAACCGAGCACAGCGCGATATTCTCGCGCAGCAGGGCGCGGGCAGCGGTGCCGTTATCGACGAAAGTGGCATGGATGGCCCCGCGGCTGAGCGCCTCCAGACCCAGCGCGCCGGTTCCGGCGAAGAGGTCCAGCACCCTTCGGCCTGTCACGAGATCGCCGCTCCGGCCATTGGTCAGCAGGTTGAACAGCGCCTCGCGCACCCGGTCCGTGGTGGGGCGCAGATGGGCTGTGGCGTCGCCTTCGCCCACCTCGGCCAGTTTTCTGCCGCGCAGACGGCCGCCGACTATGCGCATGGCTTGACCGTCATGCCTTCAGCAGCGCCTTCAGGTCCGCCGCCGGATCGGCCACGATCTCGGGCGCGGGGGATTTGCCCGCCTCGATCAGCCGCTTGCCGATCATGTAGCCGCGCGGGTCGTTCATGGCGTCCACCGCCAGCAGGCTATCGCCGGCGTAATACCAATGCGAGCGCGCGGCACCGCCGTCCCGCACCGCCACGCGGTCGTAGCCTGTGTTCAGCCCCGCGATCTGCAGCTTCACGTCGTATTGATCGGACCAGAACCACGGACGCGGCAGGTAGTCCGCGTTTGCGCCCAGGATATTCCTCGCCACCGCTTCGGCCTGGTCGATGGCGTTCTGCACGGATTCGAGCCGGATGCGGCTTCCCCGGAACGGCAGGGACGCGCAATCGCCCGCCGCCCAGATATGCGGATCGCTGGTGCGGCCCTGCGCATCGGTGGCGATGCCGTTGTCCAGCACAATGCCTGCCGCCCCGGCCAGCGCATCGTTGGGCGTGATGCCGATACCCGCGATCACCACGTCATAGGGGTGTTCTTGATGGTTCGTCAGGATCGCGCCCACCACGCGGCCATCGACCCCGTTCAGGCAGGTCAGGCCCACGCCTTCAAGGATGCGCACGCCATGGGCGCGGTGCAGGTCGCGGAAATAGGCGGAGGTCTCGGGCGCGGCGACCCGGCCCAGGATGCGCGGCGCGGCCTCGATCAGGGTCACGTCCATGCCCCGCTTGGCCGCCACGGCGGCGGCCTCCAGCCCGATATAGCCGCCCCCCACGATCAGCGCGCGGCGGTCGGCGACGACCTCCGGTTCCATCGCGTCCACATCGGCCAGCGTGCGCACGAAATGCACCCCGGCCAGTTCGCCGCCGATCGTCGCGGGCAGGTGGCGCGGGGTGGACCCGGTGGCCAGCACCAGCGCGTCATAGGGCAGCACCTCGCCACCCACCGTCACCGTCTGCGCAGCCGCATCCACATCCGTCACCGGTTGGCCCAGGCGCAGGGTGACATCGTGGTCGGCATACCACGCCTCGGGCCGCAGGAAGAGCCGATCCAGCGCCATCTCCCCCAGCAGGTAGGCCTTGGACAAGGGCGGGCGCTGGTAGGGCGGCACCGGTTCCGCGCCGATCAGGGTCAGGCGCCCCTCGAACCCGTCGGCCCGCAGCCTGGCCACACATGACGCGCCCGCCTGCCCTGCCCCGATAACAATGATCTGATCCATCCGATCTTCCCGCTTGGCGTCGTCCGGCCGGACCCTATATGTCGCGGCGACGACAGGACAAGCGAAAGGAGTTCCCCAAATGACCATTTCCGTCGGCGACACCCTCCCCGATGCCACCCTTCTGCAGATGGGCGAAGCCGGCCCCGAACAGGTGAAGATGAGCGACCTGACCAAGGGCAAGAAAGTGGCCATCTTCGGCCTGCCTGGCGCCTATACCGGCACCTGCACCACGGCCCATGTGCCCAGCTTCATCCGCACCAAGGGCGGGTTCGACGAAAAGGGCGTGGATGCGGTGATCTGCGTGTCGGTCAACGATCCCTTCGTGATGAAGGCCTGGGGCGAATCGACCGGTGCCGCGGCGGCGGGCCTGCACATGATGGGCGACGCCAGCGCCGAATTCACCCGCGCCATCGGCATGAACTGGACGGCCGAGCCGGCCGGGTTCTACGACCGCTCGCGCCGCTACGCGCTCTATGCCGACGACGGCGTGGTGAAGGTGCTGCATGTCGAGGAAGGCCCCGGCGTTTGCGAGGTTTCGGGCGGCGAAGCGCTGCTGGCCGCGATCTGACACCAGGGCCGTCGACAATCGCCCGAGATGGCGCGAAGCGTGTCCAGAAACCGGGCCGCTTCGCCGCCCTCCAGGCAGGATTGCATCGCGATGATCAACTGCATCTGCTTGGCCAGATAGGCCAGGCGGCGATTGTCGTTCTCGATCTGCTGCGCGATTACGTCGGTGTCGATGGCCTCGATCTCGGACAGGGTCTTGCGGATATCGGTCAGCGTCTGCGCGTTGGCGATGCCCTCGGCATCCAGATGCGCCCCCACCGCGCCGGGGCGGTCAGCCGGCCAGCTTGTCCATCCGCCGGGCCAGCGCCACGTCCAGATCGGACAGGCCGTCCACGTCATGGGTGGTCAGGGTGACATCGACGTTCTTGTAGACATTGGACCATTCCGGGTGATGGTCCATCTTCTCGGCCACGATCGCCACCCGCGTCATCCAGCCGAACGCCGCCACGAAATCGGCGAAGGCAAAGCGCTTGTGGATCGCGTCGCGCCCCGCGACCTCGGCCCAATCCGATCGCGCCAGTTCCGCCAGCGCGGCCGCGCGCCCCTCGCCCGTCAGCTTTCCGGCTGTCATTCCTGTTCCTCCACATGGGCGCGCTTGAACGGCCCGTATTGCGTCAATACCTCGATCTCCTGATCGACCGCCGCGCGCTCGGCCCGCAGATAGCGGGCAATGGCATCGGCCAGCCCGGCATCGCGCACCCAGTGCAAGGAATGGGTGGCCACCGGCAAATACCCCCGCGCCAGCTTGTGGGTTCCCTGCGCGCCGGCCTCCACGCGGGACAGGCCATGGACGATGGCGAAGTCGATGGCCTGATAATAGCACAGTTCGAAATGCAGGCAGGGGTGATCCTCGACGCAACCCCAGTAGCGCCCGAACAGCGTATCCGCCCCGATGAAGTTGAGCGCGCCCGCCACCGGCCGCCCGTCGCGCAGCGCAAGGCACAGCAACATGTCGTCGGCCATCGTCGCCTGCGCGATGTCGAAGAAGGCGCGCGTCAGGTAGGGCGTGCCCCATTTGCGCGCGCCGGTGTCCTGGTAGAAATGCCAGAAGGCGTCCCAATGCTCGGGGCGGATCGCGTCGCCGGTCAGCGCCACGATCTGCCCGCCGAAGCCCTGCGCCGTGGCGCGTTCCTTGCGGATGTTCTTGCGCTTGCGGCTCGACAGGGTGGCGAGGAAATCGTCGAAGCTGCCGTAGCCGTCATTGGTCCAGTGGAATTGCTGCGACCAGCGCCGCATCAGGCCGATCTGTTCGCCCGCGATGGCCTCGGCCTCGGTGCAGAAGGTGATGTGGAGCGAGGACAATTCGTTGTCGGCCGCCAGTTGCACCGCGCCCTGGATCAGGGCGGACATTCCCGCCGCCTCCCATCCCGGCCGCGTCAGGAAGCGCCGCCCGGTGGCGGGCGTGAACGGCGCCGCGATCTGCAGCTTGGGGTAATAGTCGCCGCCCGCATTCTCGTAGGCATGGGCCCAGTTGTGATCGAAGATGTATTCGCCCTGGGAATGCCCCTTGGCATAAAGCGGCGCGCAGGCGATCACCTGCCCGTCATGGCGCGCGACCATGTAACGCGGCTGCCAGCCGCTGCCCGGCCCGACGGAGCCCGAGGCCTCCAGCGCATGCAGGAACCGGTAGGTGGTGAAGGGATCGCGCGGCGGGCGGCCTTCCGGGCAGGCGCAGGCATCCCAGTCGCTGGCCTCGATCTGCGACAGGGAGGACAGGACGTCGATCGTGATCTGGGTGTCGCCGTCCAAGTCGGGGCCTCCGCCGGTTGCACATGCGATAAATGGGGCCGCAACGCGCGCCGTCAAACGGATGCGGGGGCGTATCCTTCGAATGTGATGTTGTCCGCGACGCGGCGCGCCACCGCTTCGTCGGCGGCGCTTTTCACCGTCCAGCACAGGATCGGCACGCCGCGCGCCTTCAGCTCGGCCACGCGCGGCGCGCTCAGGTCGTGCCAGTCGTGGCTGATGAAGCTGGCACCGACCGTTTCGAAGGCCTCGATCTCGCGCAAGGCCTTCAGCGTGTCCGAGGTCAGGTCCGGCCATTCGCGTTCGGTGTAGCCATCGGTCGTGATCCCGCGCGGGACCAGTGGCGCGCGCTTGGCCATGTTGGCAACCATGAACGGGTTGAAGGACATGACGGCGACCGGGCCGCCATAACCCGCAAGGTCGCGGGCCACGGCGCGTTCCAATTCGTCCGGCGCGTTGCCGGTGCCGCCCGACTGGTCCTTCAACTCGATCAGCAGCGGCGCCTTGCCCGCGACGATGTCGAGGATCTGCGCCAGAGTTGGGATCGTCTCGTCCGATCCGGTCAGCCGCAGCACGCCCAGATCGCGCGACGACCAGCCCCGGATCGGGCCGCTTTGCGCCGTCAGACGATCCAGCGTTTCGTCGTGGAACACCATCGCCACCCGGTCCGAGGCCAGTTGCACGTCGATCTCGATGCCATGGCCCGCCGCCACCGCCGCGCGCACCGCGCCCGCGCTGTTCTCGATCAGCCCGCGCGCGCGGTCATGCAGCCCGCGATGCGCCAGCGGCGCGCGCAGGAAAGTGGGGGGAAGCTGCGGGATCATGGCCAGGATCAGACCGCGACCTGGAAGATGCCCTCGATCTCGACGGCGACGTTGCGCGGCAG
The DNA here is from genome assembly GCA_964615955.1 of uncultured Roseicyclus sp. Lineage (GTDB taxonomy): Bacteria > Pseudomonadota > Alphaproteobacteria > Rhodobacterales > Rhodobacteraceae > Gymnodinialimonas. The sequence goes on along the minus strand of CAZTUG010000049.1, from coordinate 9,475 downwards.
GGCACCGGCACTGACCGCGGATCGCGCGTGGCGACCCGCATCGCCCAGCACCTCGACCAGGAAATCCGAGCAGCCGTTGACGACCTCGGGCTGATTGGCGAAATCGGGGGTGGAGTTCACGAAGCCGGTCAGCTTCACCACCCGCACCAGCCGGTCCAGATCGCCGCCACAGGCCGCCTTGACCTGCGTCAGCAGGCTGATCGCGCAGGTCCGCGCGGCGGCGGCCCCTTGTTCCACCGTCAGGTCCGCCCCGAGCTTGCCGGTGATCATCTGGCCGTCTGCCATCGAGACCTGGCCCGAGACATACAGCGTATCGCCGACCTGCACGGAAGGCACGTAATTGGCCTGCGGCGGCGCCGGTGTCGCCAGTGTGACACCCAGCTCCGCCAGCCGTGTTTCGAATGTTCCGCCCATGTCAAAGCCCCTTGGTTGATCTCTCGGGCGGACCCTAATGCGCCACCCGCGCCAAGGGAAGCGCCCAGATGCACGGACTAGCTTTCACGGAATGCGCGGGAAAAATAGGTCGTGAACGGCTCCAGCAGATAGGTCAGCGGCGTGCGGTCCTGGGTGCGGATATAGGCCTCCACCGGCATGCCGGGCACCAGAACCCGGTCGCCCAGAAGGGCCGCCTGATCCTCGGCCATGACAATCTCGGTCCGGTAGAAACTGCCGCCCGACACCTCGTCGGTGAAGGCATCGGCGGAAACCTGGCTGACCTCGCCCGTGACCTCGGGCATGGTGCGCTGGTCGAAGGCCGGGAAGCGCAGGGACACCGTCTGCCCGGCGAAGACCTGGTCGATGTCGATGGCGGGCACCCGGGCCGAGATCACCAGCGGCCGCCCTTCGGGCACCAGGAAGGCGAAGGGATCGGCCGGCCGCAGAACCGCGCCGGGGCCGAAGATCGTCAGCCCCAGAAGGCGACCCGCCACCGGCGCGCGCAACTCCAGCCGGTCGATCCGGCGGCTCAGGTTGGCGGCGCGTTCGGCCAGTTCCTGTTCCGACACGCGGATTTCGCGCAATTCCACGATGGCCTGTTCGCGCCGTTCCGTCGTGACCTGCAGGATCGACAGCTCCGTCTCGATCACCCGCTCTGCCGCTTCCGCGCGCCGCGCCGTGACCTCGCCCAGCGAACCGCGCAATTGCACCAGTTCCTGCTGCAACTGCACCACAGGCTCCCGCGTGCCGATCCCCCGGTCGAGCGAGGTCCGCCGCAGGGTCAGTTCTTCCTCCACCAGCACCACCTGTTGGCTCAGCGCGTCTTCCTGCGCACGCAGGGCATCCACCTGTGCGCCGATCTGGGTGATGCGGCCGCGCAACTGCTCCACCTCCCGCGCCATGGTGTCGGCGCGGGCATCGAACAGGTTGCGCTGGCCGGTCAGAAGGTCCGCAACCTCCGGGTCGGCCGCGCCAAGCGCTTCCAGCGCCTCGGGGAAGCTCAGCGTTTCCAGCCCGTCGCGCTCCGCCTCCAGCCGGGCACGGCGGGCGCGCAACTCGGCCAGCCGGGCCGCGGCCACGGCCAGTTCAGTGGACAATTCCGCCGCGTCGAGGCGCAGCAGAACCTGCCCCTCCTCCACCCGGTCGCCTTCGCCGACCTCAAGCATGGCGACGACACCGCCATCGGGGTGCTGGATCGCCTGCCGGTTGCGGTCCACCTCGATCTGACCCGAGGCGACGACGGCCCCGGCCAGCGTCGTCGTCACCGACCAGCCGCCGAATCCCGCCACCAGCACCAGCAAAGCGCCGATGCCGACCCGGATCGGCCCGCCCACGGACCAGCTTTTGCGCGCGGCGCTCATGTCAGCGCCCCGCCGACGCGCGCCTGCGTCGCGCGCTGCACATCGGCGCTGTTCTTCAGCACCTTCGCCAGCACCTCGTCGCGCGGCCCGAAGGCCTGCACGGTGCCATCCTTCAGCACCAGGATCTTGTCGCATTCCGCGATCGCGTTGGGCCGGTGCGCCATGATGATGACGCCAAGCCCGCGCGCCTTCATGCCCTGCACGGCGCGGTTCAGCGCCTCGGATCCTTCGTGGTCCAGCGCCGAATTCGGCTCGTCCAGCACCAGCAGCACCGGATCGCCATACAGCGCGCGGGCCAGCCCGACACGCTGGATCTGCCCACCGGACAGGCGCGGCCCAAGGCCGGAAACCTGCGTATCGTAACCTTCGGGCAGCGCGCGGATCATCGTGTCGGCCGCGGCGGCGGTGGCGGCGGCGGTGACCGCGTCGCCCGAAGGCTCCGGGTCCAGCCGCGCGATGTTCTCGGCCACGGTGCCGTCGAACAGGCTGACCGATTGCGGCAGGTAGCCGATCAGCTTGCCCAGCATGTCGGGGTCGTATTGATCCAGCGTCGCCCGGTCCAGCCGGATCGACCCGCCCGACACCCGCCACACCCCTGTCAGCGCGCGCGCCAGCGTCGATTTGCCCGACCCGGACGGCCCGATGATGCCGATGGCCTCGCCCGGCTCCAGCCGGAAGGACACGCCGCGCAGCGCCGGTTTGGTTTCGCCGGGCGGCACGACCGTCAGCCCCGAAACCTCAAGCGCGGCGGCAGGGCGCGGCAGGGCAAGGCGCGCGGCCTCGGGCGCTTCCTCCTTCAGCAGCAGGTGCAGGCGGGACCAGCCGCGCAGGGCCTCCTGGATCATTGACCACTGGCCGATGGCCATGTCGATGGGCGCCAGCGCGCGCCCCATCAGGATGGACCCCGCGATCATCGCGCCCGCCCGCAACTCGCCCCGCAACACCAGCAGCGCCGCAAGGCCAAGGATCGCCGATTGCAGGAACAGCCGCAGGGTCTTGGACAGGGTCGCATAGCCCCCCGCCCGGTCGGCCGCCCGCATGGAGACATCCAGCGCGCGCGCCCGTTGCCGGTGCCAGCGGTCGAAGGCCGCGCCCTGCATCCCGAGGGACCGGATCACCTCGGCCTGCGATTGCATCTCGCCGGCCATGCGGTCGGCGGCGCGCCCGGTCTCCGCAGCCTCGCCCAGCGGCCGCGCGGTGGTGGTGCGGTTGACAAGGGTGACGACGATCAAGGTCGCCGCGCCGCCCACGGCCAGCCAGCCCAGCCAAGGGTGAAAGATGAAGATCGCAAGGATGAACAGCGGGGTGAAGGGCAGGTCGAACAGCGCCATGAACACCGGCGACGAGGTCAGACGCTGCACCGCCGCCAGATCGCCCAGCGCCGATTGCGCCCGCCCGGTGCGTTGCGCCCGGCCCAGCGCGGCGCGAAAGACGCGGGCATCGAACGCTTCTTGCAGGCGCGCGCCATAGCGCGCCGCCACCCGTGCGCGGGCATGGTCCAGCACCCCCATCATGGCGAACAGGAACGCGACGAGGATCGACAGCGCCAGCAGCGTCTCCTCGCTGCCCGATCCAAGCACCCGTTCATAGACCTGCAGCATGTAGAGCGGCCCGGTCATGACCAGCAGGTTCACGAACAGGCTGAACAGCGCGGCGGACCACAGGATCCATGCGTTGCGTCGGCGAAACTCTGCCAGTTCATCCATGCCCGTTCGGTCCACCGTTCACTCGCCATTCCGTGACAGCCCGTGTCCTGTCCTTGTCTTGACAGACCGGGCGCCCCCCGCCGATGTAGCAAGGGTGCCCGGCGGTGCATAGTTCCCCTATACTCTTTCGAAAGGGTTCAGGGCGCGGCCAGAGCCGTCCGACCACACCCGGCACCCTTAACCTGGGGGGAAAAGATGCGCATACCGCAGACGCAAGGAAGCCCGAAACCTGTCGGCCGGAAAGCGGCTGCGGCTGCGGCGCTTGTGCTTGTGCTGACCTCCTGCGGGCCCGCGACGCTGCCGCCCGGCGACCAGATCGTGGATCGGGACGAGGTGCGCAACCGCGCCGTGCATGAAATGAACCTGCGCTCGGACCGGCGCATCGTCAGCCCTGCGGCGGACGCCTATGGCACCGTGCCGGAACCGATCCGTGTCGGGGTGTCCAATTTCGCCTCCAACCTCAGTCAGCCGTCCTACGTGGTGAACAACCTCCTGCAGCTGCGCCTCGACGACGCGGCACAGAACACGCTGCGGTTCGCGATCAATTCCACCCTTGGCGTGGCGGGCCTGTTCGATGTGGCGACCGCCCTCGGCGTGCCTGCGGAAGCGACGGATTTCGGGGAAACCCTGCATGTCTTGGGCGTGGGTGAGGGCGCATTCGTCATGCACCCGGTGATCGGGCCGTCCACGACGCGCGACACGGTCGGCATCGTGGTGGACCATTTCCTCGACCCGGTCGGCCATTTCGTCGCCGCCCCCGAAAGCGGCTACCTGCTCGCGGCGCGGGCCGCCGACCGCCTCGGGTCGCGATATCAGTTCGACGCCACGATCGATTCGATCTATTATGAAAGCGCGGACAGCTACGCGCAGTTGCGCTCGCTCTACCTGCAACAGCGCCGGTTCGAGCTGCGTGGCGGCGCGGCGGATTACGAAGATCCCTACGCCGCCGAAGACCCCGCGGATGACGCGGCCGCAGTGGCGGCAGACCCCTATTATGACCCCTATTCGGATCCATATTTTGACCCATATGCGCAATAACCTCCTCGCCGTCCGCCGCCGCACCTTGCTGTCCACCGCGCTTGCCGCGGCCAGCCTGCCCTTCCTGCCGCGCCCCGCGCTGGCCTTGAACGAGGCGCAGGCCCAGGCGCTGGTGCAGGCCGCCGTGGATGATGTGAACCGCGTGATCGCCTCGGGCGCGTCCGATGCCGCCGTGCTGCGCGAGATGGAGCGGATCTTCGCCACCTATGCCGATGTTCCGACCATCGCCGTGTCGGTTCTCGGGCCGCCCGCCCGCACCGCCAGCCCGGCGCAACTGCGCGCCTTCACCGAAGCGTTCCGGGGCTATTTCGCGGCCAAATACGGCCGCCGCTTCCGCGAATTCGTGGGCGGATCGGTGCAGGTCAACTCCACCCGCGCCGTGCGCTCGTTCTTCGAGGTCATCACCACGGTGAACCTGCGCAACGAGGCCCCGTTCGAACTGCGCTGGCTGGTGTCGGACGGATCGGGGCGGCCGCTGTTCTTCAACCTCATCATCGCGGGCGTGAACCTGATGATCTCGGAACGGACGGAAATCGGCGCCATGCTGGAGGCACGCGGCGGCAATGTCGATGCCCTGACACAGCACTTGCGGACGCTGGCCTGACAGCAGGCGGACAGGGCCGCCGGGCGGTTCAGTTCAGCTGATATTCCAACGGATAATGCCCGTCGCGGAATTCCCCGAACAGGTCGGGCAGGTCGGGGTGGGTCACCGGCTCTCCGCTATGGTCGGGCACGAGGTTCTGTTCGGACACGTAAGCCACGTAATAGGTCTGATCGTTCTCGGCCAGCAGGTGATAGAAGGGCTGCGCCTTGCTGGGACGCGCCTCGGCGGGAATCGCGTTGTACCATTCGTCGGTGTTCGCGAATTCTGCATCAATATCAAACACCACACCCCGGAACGGGTGTTTACGGTGCCGCACGACCTGGCCGATATTAAACTTCGCCTGAGTCTCAAGCATGGATTGCCCCCGGGTCTAGCGAACATTGATACCGAAAGCGCCCCCGGTTTGTCCATGCTCTCGCGCGCAAATTGCGGGAAACAGTCTGTGAACCTTGCCCTGACAGTGCAGGCGATCAGGTCTGCCAGGCTTCGCCGGGTTGCCGCAGGCTTGGCGCGGGCGTGGCGCGGGCCATGGCGGGGCGAACGACCCGGACGCCGCCGCGCGCCGCGTGGCCCTGGGCACGATCCTCGCCCATGGTGTTTTGCCGGTCACATTGTCGTTCCTGCTGTCACGCCGGGGCAAACCGCCGGTTTTCCTCCTCGGTCGTTTCGCGTATACTGGTCGATAAGGCTCCGAAAAGGAGCATCCAGAGGCAGAGCAGGCCAATGCACAGACGAACCTTTTCGATGGGGCTTGTGGCCCTTGTCGCGGGCTGCGGTAGCGGGCGCGACCTTGATCCGCCCCGCAACCTCGACAATGCCTGCGCGCTTGGACGGGAACGTCCACACTACATGCGCGCCATGCGTAGGGCCGAACGGCGCTGGCACGTGCCGGTGCATGTCCAGATGGCCACGATCCATCAGGAAAGCCGCTTCGACGGCGACATCCGCCCGCCCTTCACCTACGCCCTCGGCGTGATCCCGACGGGCCGCCAAAGCTCCGCCCTTGGCTACAGCCAGGCGCTGGACGGCACCTGGGCCGAATACCAGCGCGCCACCGGCAACCGCCGCGCGCAGCGCACCAACATCGACGATGCAACGGATTTCATGGGCTGGTACATGAACCTGACGCTGGAGCGGAACGGCATCGCTCTGACCGATACCCGCAACCAGTATCTCAATTACCACGAAGGCCATGCCGGGTATCGACGGGGCTCCCACAACGCGAAGCCGTGGTTGCTGGAGGTCGCGGCCCGCGTCGAACAGCGAGCCGAGATCTATCGCGTGCAATTGCTCAGCTGCTAGATCGGATCAGCCGCCATTGCGGGCGCTGATCTCCTGCGGGATGTTGAAGTAGCGCGCGGGGATGCGCCCGCCCTGCTCCAGCGCGCCAAGGATCACGGTCGTCTGCGATCCGCCTTCATCGGTGATGATCCACTGGCGCAACTCGATCGGATCGGGCGTGAACACCAGGGTGATGGAGCCGATATTGGGCCGGTCCGGGTCCCGCGCCACGACGCGGGTGGAGGTGCCGTCGAAGCTATGCTCGCTCACCATGCCCGATTGGCCGAGGTTCACGTTGCGTTGCAGGATGATGCGCAGCGGCGTCTCGTTCAGCGGATACTGCTCGGGCGGACCCGAGGCGCGGCCATCGAAGATCGCCACCTGCGATCCGCCCGCCATCACCAGCAGATCGTCCCCGTCATAGTCGAACCGCACCCGCCCGGGCCGGTGGATATAGACGGTGCCGGTGGACACGGTCCCGTCCGAGTTGATCTGCGTGAACGGGCTTTGCGCCGTCACGAGGCTGTTGAGATAGGCCGACAGATCGCCCAGCGGGATCGCCTGCGCATGGGCGGCGTGGCCCATCAGGGCGAAGGCGGCGGTGGCGCCCAGAAGGGTGCGGCGGGTGATCGGCATGGGATGTCGTCTCCGAGTCGAATGACTTGCGATCAATATAGGGGCGCTCTGCCTGCGATGCGATGTCACAGCGCCGTTGTCGGATATCACAAGCGCGCCAGCGCCGAGGACGTGTCCGTCGACATAGGGTAACGGCCTCGGTCGCCGCACGGTCAATTTGCAGGATTACACTGACAAGCGGGCGGCGTTTCTCTGAGTAATCTTGCGGCGCAACGCCTTCGCATAGACCGCGCGCCAGCCCGTCTGCGGCGCCGCCATGAACCAGCTCTGGCGCAGATCCCAGCTTCGGGTTGCGTGGGCGTCTTGCAAATGGCCTTGTCGATAAACGACCCCTGCATTGTGATACACCGTCAATTCACCAAGGTAGAAATCGGTTCCATCAGTCAGGAAATCGACGCGCATGTGGTCGAACCGGCTCCCGATCTGCGAGGCGACCGCGAGAAGATCGTCGATCATGGGCGGCAGTGGCGTCATGTCGACCTCGTCGTTGACCGATGTCGGCAGCATGCACCGGTGAAATTTGCCGTCGTCAACAAGGTCCCACCGCGCGCCGTGACCGGGTGGACGGCGGCGCAGGAACAAGAAGAACTCGACGATCGGGCCATAAGTGAAACATTTCACTTCGATCATGTCGTCGACCGCGCCAACCGACCGTTCCGCCATCAAACGTGGCGGGATTTCCAGATAAGCCCATTCAAGATGATGATGGCCATGTTGTCTCGTCAGGAAAGACGTCGCCTCCGCGATGATGGCGGAGCGATCCTCGGGCGTATGGGTAACGGAAATCTTCGTGTTCCAGCCGTGGGTGGCCTTCAGGTAGAACGGTTCGGACCAGATGACGTCGGGCAGTTGGCACAAGTCGGTCCCGACCCAAAGGGTCTTCGGACACTCCACCGCGATGCCAGTTTCGGCGATCCACTCTTTTGCGCCCTGCTTGTCGCTGATCCGGGCAAACAGCGGATTGTGATCGAGGACCTTTCGCCAGAAGAATTTTTCATTGGCAGTGCGCGGATCCGCCACCCGAACAGGAAAGGTGCCAAGCCGGATCTGACCATTCACAAGGCGCAGGTATTGCCGCGGCGCACGCGCGACCATCCAGATCGCGACGCACGCCAGCACGATCTGATCCGACACCCATTGCAACGGGCGCGTCCGGTTGATGACTTTTTCGGAAAGCATGGACAAGGCAAGGTAAGAAACTTGACGGGGTAAAGCGGTGCCAAAAATTGAGCCCTGCTTCGGATCGAAGCACGGCGGCGACAAAAAAAAGCATTAGAGTGATGGTGCCATCACGTTGCGCAAACCGCACAAATTGTGGGCCTTGGAACAACTGACGGCGAAAAAAACGGAAAAAATAAAGTGATTTCCGTGAGAATGATGACGATGCTCGTGCGTATGGCGGAGCGTGCGCAGCGGCCTTCGCGCCCGGATGGGGCGCCTGACACCTCCACAATTCCTTGATGCACGTTCAAGAAACTCTACCCAACTGGTTTTTCGCCGTATCTTGGGAAAAGGGCTCAAAGCCGAGCGCCCGGACCTCAATCCTGTTCCGGCACCAGGATTTCGCGCTTGCCGACATGGTTGGCCCCGCTGACCAGCCCGTGTTCCTCCATCTGCTCCACCAGCCGTGCGGCCTTGTTGTAGCCGATGCCAAGCTTGCGCTGGATATAGCTGGTCGAGCATTTGCGGTCCTTCACGACGACGGCCACCGCCTGGTCGTAAAGCGCGTCCTCGCCGGTCGTGTTGCCGCCCACATTCAGCCCCAGAACCGCGTCGATATCGCCCTCGCGGTCCTCGTCCGGGCCTTCCAGCACCGATGAGGCATAGACCGGCGGCCCGAAGGATTTCAGGTGGCGGACGATCTCCTCCTCCTCTTCGTCGCGCACGAAGGGTCCGTGAACCCGCGTGATCTTCGCGCCCCCCGCCATGTAGAGCATGTCGCCCATGCCCAGAAGCTGCTCGGCCCCCATCTCGCCCAGGATCGTCCGGCTGTCCACTTTCGACGTGACATGGAAGGAAATCCGCGTCGGGAAGTTCGCCTTGATCGTGCCGGTAATCACGTCGACCGAAGGGCGCTGCGTCGCCATGATGATGTGGATGCCCGACGCCCGCGCCATCTGGGCAAGGCGCTGGATGCAGGCCTCGATCTCCTTGCCCGCGACCATCATCAGGTCGGCCATCTCGTCCACGATGACGACGATATAGGGCATCTTCTCGGGCATGAATTCCTCGGTCTCGAATACCGGATCGCCGCTCTCGTCGTCGAAGCCCGTCTGGTAGGTTCGGCTGAACATCTCGCCCTTGGCCAGCGCTTCCTTCACGCGGGCATTGTAGCCGTCGATGTTGCGCACCCCCAGCTTGGACATCTTGCGATAGCGCTCCTCCATCTCGCCCACGGTCCACTTGAGCGCGAC
>CAZTUG010000048.1:0-27115 GCA_964615955.1 uncultured Roseicyclus sp. | reverse complement strand
TGGCGAGCATGTATTCCTCTTCCGGTTCCAGCATCGGGAACTTGCGGATTTCCTGCAGGTAGCGGTTCAGGCCGCCTTCGGGCGACGGTGCGGGAAGATTTGTGTAATTGGCCATATGGGTGGTCCCCCTTTTCACGGGCCGACTTTTCGGATCGGGTTGAAACTTATGTAAATCAGATTAACTTACGGTCAAGGGCAGGTCGGCACATTTCGATTGAGGGTTATGTGCCTTGCGGATGCGAACGGCAACCCGCAATCACGCATGATCACGTGCATTTGCGCACAAACTCTCAGGGCTTTTGCGTCAAACTGACCAGTAAATCGGCCATGTCCTGGGGCAACGGCGCCTCGAATCGCAACGCTGCCCCGGATACCGGATGCACGAAACCCAGCGTCGCGGCATGCAGCGCCTGACGCGGGAAACTGTTGAGCGCGTCCGCCCCCTGCACCGACGCCCCTACCCGCCTGCGCCCGCCATAGGTCTGGTCGCCCACCAGCGCATGGCCAACATGGGACAGGTGCACCCGGATCTGATGGGTGCGGCCCGTCTCCAGCCGACAGCTGACCAGCGAAACCGGCCCGAAGGCCTGCTGCACGACCACGCGCGTCACGGCATGGCGGCCGCCGGTGAACACCACCGCCTGGCGCTGGCGGTCGGTGCGGTGGCGGTTGAGCTGCGTGGTGATCTTCAGCACCGCGCCTTCGAAGCTGACCCCCTTGACGCCCCGCAGGCGCGGGTCGGACGCATCGGGCAGACCGTGGCACAGCGCGGTATAGTCCCGCTCCATCGAATGGTCGGCGAATTGCGCCGCCAGCCCGTGGTGGGCGCGGTCCGATTTCGCCACCACCAGCAGGCCCGATGTATCCTTGTCGATCCGGTGCACGATGCCGGGCCGTTTCTCGCCCCCGATGCCGGACAGGTTGCCGCCGAAATGGTGCAGCAAGGCGTTGACCAGCGTGCCGGTGGGAGATCCGGGGGCGGGATGCACCACCATGCCCGCCGGCTTGTCGATGACGATCAGGTCGTCATCCTCGTACAGGATGTCCAGCGCGATGGCCTCGGGGCGTGTTCCGACCTCTGCCGCCTCCTCGACCGTGATGGCCACCACGTCGCCCTCCGCCACGCGTGCCTTGGGGTCGGTGACGGGGGCGCCGTTTACCGCGACGGCCCCCTCCGGGATCATCCGGGCCAGGCGCGACCGGCTCAATGCCTCCGCCTCTGGCACAGCGCGCGCCAGTGCCTTATCAAGGCGCGGCTCCGGGTCGGGGCCGATCGTGACCGAAACGATGCGTCTGGAGCCGGACATGGGTGATGAGATTCCTGAAGGCGATGCGGCCCTCCCCGCCAACCTGCGCTTCCTGCGCGTGTTGGTGACGGTTCTGACTGCAGTCATGATCCTCGGCGTCATAACCATCGTCGGCCTGCTTGTCATCCGCCTGAATGACGGCGGCGGCGCAGCGGTGCTGGTTGTTCCGTCAGAGTTCGACCCCCCCGCGGGCGTGGCCATCGTCGGCTACAGCCTTGTGGAGGGTCGAACGGTGCTGATCGGCGATGATGCGGTGATCCGGGTCTACGACACCGACAGCCGCGCGCTGGTGCAGGAAATCCGCATCGGCGCCGAGTGACCGGAGCAGTGAAACAGGAAAATGGTACCAGCGCCCCGGCTCGAACGGGGGACCTCTTGATCCACAATCAAGCGCTCTAACCAACTGAGCTACGCCGGCATCCTTGATGCACGTTGCGCGGGATAGCGCCGCCGTGCCCCGATTGCAAGGCCTCAGACGTGCAGATCGAGGCTCCATTCCTGTTCCACCAGGTCCACCCCGAAGGATCGCACGCGGCCGGAGGCGGTGCAGGCAAACCCGGCCTTCGCGTGGAGCGTCGAGGCCGCGCGGTGGCTCTCGTGGGTCCACAGCGTCAGCCGGGCAAACCCGTGGTCGCGGGCATGGGCGATGCAGCGGTCCAGCAGGTGCCGCCCAAGCCCCATCCCACGCGCCTCGGGGATCAGCAGGAACAGGCGCAGCTTGGCCGTGTCGGGCGCGGTCCCCTTGACGCAGAAGATCGAGCCAAGCCGCCGCCCGTCCTTCCACGCGATCCAGGCGCGCTCCACGGATGGATCGCGGGTCTCGATGAAATCGGCGAGGATGCGGGCCACCAGCGCCTCGAACCTGGCATCGAAGCCCTCGTCGCGGGCATGGAGGACCCCGTGCTGTTCGATCAGCCACCCGGCATCGCCGATGGCCAGATCGCGAAACGCGACCCCTGGTATCTCTGCCTCCCTTGCCACGACCCGCCCCCCTGCGCTACGCCGTTGGACGCATGTTCACCGGAGGCTCCCATGGGGATCAACAGCGAAAACGAGATGGCCGCCGATCTTCAGATCGGGCCGACGACCCTTGGCATGGTGCGCATCTACGTCAAGGGCAACGGCATCGACCTGCCGATGGATTTCGAGCCGGAAGAGGCCGAGGACATAGCGGAAGAGTTGCGCGCCGCGGCCGCCGCCGCCCGCCAGATGGACAATAAGAAGAAGCGCTAGGCCCCGAACACCGCTGCCGGATCGCGAAAACCTTGCAGGCGCGCGGCCGCATGGCGGGCGAATTTCTGCGTCACCACGCGGCGCCGCGCGCCGGCCAGCTTCACCTCGGGCCCGAAGCGCAGGATTTCCGCGTCATATCCGTCGGCGATGATCAGCCCGGTATCGTCGGGCAGAAGCTCGGTCGGGAACGCCTCGTCCACCGCCCAGAAGTAGCGGTCGCCCCATTCCAGATACCCTTCCCACTTCGCGTCCGAGGTGAAATCCACGCGGGAGGATTTGCATTCGATCACCCACAATTCGCCCTTCGGACCCAGCGCCATCACGTCGAGACGCTTGCCCCGTTCGGGGGTGAATTCCTCGAGCGTGACGAAATCATGGGCGCGCAGGTGACGGCAGACGCCCCGCGCCAGAAGCTGGCCGGGCATCAGCTGGATATCTGGGCACAAGTCGCGCATGGCAATAAAATGAACAATAGGTGAACATAGCGCAAGACAATTCCGGAGGCCCGAGCCCGGCTGCCCCTTGCCGCAGGACCATGGGCGGCCTATCTGTTTGCTTGGCGGGTCTGCCTGATGCGTGCCTGTGGCAACATTCCAGTGGCCTTAAGCAAATCCGAGGGAGCTGGCTCTGGCTGGACCGTGGTCCTGCTATCTGGTGCCCACCTGTACATACAGGTCCTCGGGAATATACGCCTCCACGGTTGTGGTGGTCCCCGCCGCCTTTTCCGACATCATCGCAGCCGCCCGCGCACGGGCGGCGCGATCAGTGCAAGCGGTCGCGCGGATGCGTGGTGCGCCGCGCGTCATTGCTCCGGACGCGCACCGGCACAAGATCCACCACCGCCTGCGGCGCACGGGTGCCGCCGCCATGTCCCTCGTCCTCGGCCATCAGCATGATGCGGATGCCGATCTGGACTGACCCGAAGGTGATCCAGAAGAAGGCGAACATCACGCCAAGGGCAAGCACGCCATCGGCGCTGTGGGTCACCAGATGCCACAGGTTGGCAACGTTGAAGGCCAGCAGCAGACCGACAAAGCCCGCCGCGATCAGGCCCCCGAAGGCCGCGTGGCGCAGGATCAGCTTGATATGGTCGGGCATGGCAGGCGCTCCGGTCTGGTTGTTGTTCTGGATGATTGAAGGGTAGCACGGAACCGGGAAAGGTCCACACGGCTCAGGACAGGACCGCTGCGACATAGACACCATAGCCCGCCAACCCCAACAGCCCGGCAATGCGCCCGATCCTGCCATACAGGCCAAGGGCCACAAGCGCCGCTGCGGTCAGCAGCAACGAAACGATGTCCGCCGTCCCGAACGCATCGACCACGGCAATGGGATGGACGATCGCGGTAACCCCCAGGATTCCCAGCACGTTGAAGATATTGGATCCCACGATATTGCCAAGCGCCATCGCCCCTTGCCCGCGCAGCGCGGCCGCAAGGCTCGCGGCCAGTTCGGGCAGCGAGGTGCCGACCGCCACCACCGTAAGCCCTATGATCGCAGGCGGCACGCCGAACCCCTCGGCCAGCGCGACCGCGCCGCCGACCAGCATCTGCGCGCCGCCCACCAGAAGGGCGAGGCCCACCACCACCATCACAAGGCCCGGGGCGAGAGCGGGGCGCGCGCCATCGCCCTCCTCCGGCATCTCGACCTGACCGGCGCGCAGGCTGGCCCAGAGGAATATGGCCAAGCCACCCAGGAACGCCACGCCAAGAAGAAGGCCGATCTCACCCAGCAGTAGAACCCCCACAAGGGCCAATGTCGCGGCGGACAGCGCCACGGCCTCCATCCCGCCGATCCGGGCGGTGATCGGGGCCACCAGCACCGTGACGGCCAGGATCAGCGCGATATTGGCGACGTTGGAGCCGATGACATTGCCCAGGGCGATGCCCGGTGCACCGGCCAGCGCCGCGGTCATCGAGGCTGCCAGTTCCGGCGAGGACGTGCCGAAGCCCATCACCACCGCGCCGATGATCGCAGGCGACAGGCCAAGGCGCGTGGACAGGCCCAATGCGCCGCGCAACAGCACCTCGCCCCCGGCCACCAGAAGGCCAAGGCCCAACGCCACCAAAAGATAATCCAAGTTGAGACCCCCCCGGACCAGGTCGCAAACCCGCGTCGCTCCGCCGTCCTGTCAGGCGCATATGGGGCGCAATCCCGCCGCCACAAGTGGCTGTCCCTTGGGCCTGGCGCGCGACGCGTCTATATTCCACCGCAACGGCTTGGCGGAGGTTCCGAATGCACGATCCATCGACGACGAGGGGCAATGCCCATGGCCTCGCCCACGCGCGGGAATTGCAGGGGCATCTCAGCTGGCTCGAAAGCTTCTCGGGCACCGCGCTGGCGGTTCTGGCCACGGCCTCGGGGATCTACACCTACCTTGGCGTCTCGTCGCTGCTGGACGATACCGGCGCGATGTCGTTCTTCGCCGCCTCCGCCTATTCCATCGCGGTGTCGGTGGGGATCTTCGTGTTCTGGTCCTACATGATGCGGCTTCTGCCCGCGATGCGGACGGTGGCCGCGAAGATGAAGCTGATGGGCGCGATGGCGCTTGGGTCGCTGGCGATCATCGCGATGTCGTCCTGGCTGAACGCGGCCGCCTTGGCCGGGGCCGCGGCGGTAGAGCAGCACCTTGCCCGCACGGTGCAGGAATACCAGGTCGCGTTGGAACAGGCCCATGACACGGCGGTGGCCGCGCAGGCGCTGGAACGCGACGTGGCCCGCGTGCGGCAGAGTTTCGAGGATCTGTCCGAACAGGAAGCGGCGGGCGATCTGTCGGGCCTTGCCGGGCGCGGTGCCGTCTTTCGCGTGTTGCGCCAGAAGGCCGAGGAACTGGCGGCGCTGGAGGCGCAGATCCAGACCCAGACGCCGCTGATCGAAACCGCCTTCGACGAGGGCAACGCGATCCTGTCGCGCATGCGCGCCCTGATCGTGGAGCCGGGCGCGGTCGAGGCGCGGTCGGTCGCTTTCTCGGAGGATGCCGTGCGGCTGGCAGGGCTTGTGTCGCGGCTGCGGCAGCTTTCGGTCGCGCCCCTGGTGGATCGGGCGGCGGCAGACCTCTCGGCCTCCGTGGTGCTGCCTGAACTTGATTCCAGCACCCTCAGCGGGCAGGCGGCGCAGCAATCCACCATCGGGTCCGTGTTGCAGGTCCTCGCCCTGCGCGCGGCCTCGCTGGAGGTGGCAGCGGGCGAGGTCCTCGCCCTGCCCGACCCGACCGAGGTGATCTATACCCCGATCTCCTCGGCTGACGCGGTCATCCTCTATGCCGGGAATTTCGTGCCGTCCTGGGCCGGGGCCATCGCCATCGACCTGCTGCCCGGCGTGCTGGTGCTGATCCTGATGGTGACGCAGGGCGCGATCCGGGCCGGGCGTGGCGACCTGCCCGCCGAGGATACGCTGACACTGGCCGAGTTGCGCGCGGCGCTCCACGCGATGCGCGAGATGCAGGAATTCGAGACGGCCGCACAGGTGCCGCAGCCGCAGGCCGCACCCTCCCCGCCGGCAACGCCTGCCCCGCCCGAGAACGTGCGCCCCCTGCCCGCGCAACCGGCCCGGTCCCATGACTGACACCGCGCCCATCCCACGCGGCCGAAGCGTGCGGCGCGCGATGCTGGCCATCCTCGGGTTCCAGATCGGCACGGCGGTGGTGCTTGGCGGCTCGGACCTGATCGGCGCGTTGCCGCGCCTTCTCGGCGGCACCTCGGCACCCGCGCTCGATGCGCCCGTCGCGCCGGGCGACCAGGTGCGGCGCTTCCGGCCCGGCGACCTGCCGGGGCGGGTCTTCACCGGCGATCCGTCGCGCCAGACGCCGATCCCCGATCCCGGCGACATGCCGGCGCGCCTGCGCTTTTCGGCCGAGGGCGCGGTGGCGCTGCTGACCGGCGTGATCGCGCCAGGCGACGCCACGCGCTTCGCCGAGTGGCTGGACCCCCGGACCACCCCCGCCACCATCCGGCTGCACTCTCCCGGCGGCTCGGTGCACGACGCACTCGCCATCGGGACCGCGATCCGCGAGGCGGGGCTGGCGACCGCGCTGGAGGCGGGCGACATCTGCCTGTCCGCCTGCCCCTACATGCTGGCCGGTGGCGTCACGCGCGCCGTGGACGACGCGGCCATGGTCGGTGTCCATCAGCACTACTTCGGAGAGAACACCGCGTTGCCCGCCTTCCTCGCGGTGTCGGACATCCAGGCCGGACAAGCGGATGTGATGGCCTTTCTGGACGCGATGGGGGTGGACGTGCGCGTCATGCAGCACGCGCTCGCCACACCGCCCGGGTCGATCTACGTGCTGCTGCCCGAAGAATTGGCGGAGTATCGAATGGCCTTCGCCGAAGAGGAGACTGACCAATGACGGACAAGAGCAGCGGCCAGCGCCTGCTGGAAAATGCCTACAAGCTGTCCACCCCGGACGACCACAAGACCTTCTACGATGAATTTGCGTCCAGCTACGACGCGGACTTCGCCAGCGCACTGGGCTATCGATTCCCCAAGGCTGTCGCCGCGACCTACCAGGCCCTCGCCACCGATCAGGACCAGCCCATTGCCGATATCGGATGCGGTACGGGGCTGGTCGCGGAAGCGTTGGGCGGCGCGGTGGTCGACATCGACGGTATCGACATCTCGGATGCGATGCTGGCGGCCTCGGCGGCCAAGGGGCTCTACCGCGCCACCATCAAGGCGGATCTGACCGGTCCGCTGGAGGCGCTCGGGTCAGGTTACGGCGCGGTCATTTCGGCAGGCACGTTCACCTCGGGACATCTCGGGCCGACCGTCCTTGCGCCGCTTCTGGGCATTGCGAAAGCCGGGGCGCTGTTCGTGATCGGCGTGAACAAGGCCCATTTCCTCGGGGCCGGGTTCGAACCCGTGATGACCGACCTGGCCGATACCGGCCGGATCCGATCGGTCGAGATGGCCGAGATCCCGATCTATGACCGCGCGGGACATGACCATTCCGCAGATCAGGCCTACGTGCTGAGCTTTCGCAAACCCTGACGCGGCCCGACCCGCGATCCTTCCGGTCCCGTGCCCCGCCGATCCGCCGATCTGCCGTCAGAACGCCTCGGGCCGGGCCTCGCGCGCCATGTGGTCCAGCACGGCATTCACGAAGCTGGCCTCCTTCCCCTCGGGAAAGAAGGCGCGGGCCACGTCAACGAACTCGGTGATGACGACCTTGGGCGGCGTCGCGCCCGCCACCATTTCGGCACCGGCGGCACGGAACAAGGCCCGCAGGGTCGGGTCGATGCGGGCGATGGGCCACCTGGCCACCAGCGCGCGGTCGGTCATCTGGTCGATCCGGCCCTGGCTTTCCACGGCACCCTCCAGCAGGGCGCGGAACAGGACCGGGTCGCCTTCGGCCATTTCCTCGCCGTCATACTCGGCCCCGAATCGATGCGTCTCGAACTCCACCCGCACGGCGTCGAGGGTCTGGTTGGAGTGCTCCATCTGGAACAGCGCCTGCACGGCATAGAGCCGCGCCGCAGATTTCATCTGGCGCTTCTCGTCGCGGGACGGACCTTTTGGTTTGGCGTTGGTCATGCCCCGGACCGCCCCCGACCGCCCGATCCGTCCGCAATGTCGAAGCCGCCATGCGGCACGAACCCCACGCCGCCCCTGGGTTTGCCATATTTCCGCGTCAGCGCGATCAGGTGCAGCGCCGCCTCGGCCGCCCCGCCCGCCGTGTTCAGCCGCGCGGCGTCGGCACGTTCCTTCGCCTGCTCTATCGTCTCGACCGTGATGATGCCGTTGCCGATGCACAGACCCTGCAACCCCAGCATCGTCAGCGCGCGCGCGCTTTCATTGACCACCACGTCATAATGGGACGTCTGGCCCCGGATCACGCAGCCCAAGGCCACGAAGCCATCGAAATTGCTCAACCGATGCGCGATGCCGATGGCGGTCGGCACTTCCAGCGCGCCCGGCACTTCGATCGTTTCATGGGCCACGCCCGCGCGATCCAGAACACCGCGCGCGGCGGCCAGTTGCGCCTGCGAAATCGCGGTGTAGTAAGGCGCGATCACGATGGCGACCTTCACCGGCCTGTCGAACTCCGGCAGGCCAAGGTCGTTGTCAGAATGTCCGGCCATCAGCCAAGCTCCGATATCTTGCGGGTGCCCACGATGGACAGGCCATAGGCGTCAAGGCCCACCACCTTGGGCTTGGGGGAATTGGTCAGCAGGGTCATGTCGCTGATCCCGAGCGAGGACAGGATCTGCGCGCCAAGGCCGTATTGCCGCAGCGTCTGGGGACTTACTTCGTCGCCCACCACCAGTTTCATCGTCAGGTCGCGCAGCAGGACCAGCACCCCGCGCCCCTCCTGCGCGATCAGCCGCATGGCATCGGCGAACTCGTCCGCCCGGCCGCGCGGACCGGTTCCCACCACGTCCAGCAGGGGATCCATCGCATGCATCCGCACCAGCACCGGCTCGGGCGTCGTGATGTCGCCCTTGATCAACACGATATGCTCGGCGCCCTGGGTCTCGTCGGTGTAGATCCGCATCACCCAGTCGCCCCCGTATTCCGAGGTGACGACCTCCTCCTGCCGCACGCGGACAAGGTTGTCGTGGCGGCGGCGATAGGCGATCAGGTCGGAAATCGTACCGATTTTCAGGCCGTGGCGCTGCGCGAAGGCCATCAGGTCGGGCAACCGCGCCATGGAGCCGTCCTCGTTCATGATCTCGCAGATCACGCCGGACGGGTTCAGCCCCGCCAGCCGCGCGATGTCGACCGCCGCCTCGGTATGGCCCGCGCGCACCAGCACACCGCCGTCGCGCGCGCGCAGCGGAAAGACGTGGCCCGGCGTGGCAATATCCGCCGCCCCCTTGGAGGCGTCGATCGCCACCTGCACCGTCAGCGCCCGGTCGGCCGCTGAAATCCCCGTCGTCACCCCCTCGCGCGCCTCGATCGACGTGGTGAAGGCGGTTTCATGGCGCGAGGAATTGTTCGTCGACATCAGCGTCAGGCCCAGCTGGTCGATCCGCGCGCTTGTCATCGACAAACAGATCAATCCGCGCCCATGGGTCGCCATGAAATTGATCACATCGGGCGTCGCCCATTGCGCGGGGATCACCAGATCGCCCTCGTTCTCGCGATCCTCATGATCGACAAGGATGAACATCCGCCCGTTATGCGCATCCTCCAGGATCTCGTCCACCGACGAGATCGCGTCCGACCAATCCCGCTCGACGGGGCCGGGTGTCTCGAACTGTTCGGTCATGGCCGCCCTCTCAAACCGCGTTGTCAGTGCGCCAGTTACCTCATGCATCGCCGCAATGCCAGAGTGGCGCGCGCGGATCAGGGGCAACGTTTCAGCTCCGCCAGAAACGTGTCGAATTCCTCTCTGATCCGGCGGTGACCTTTCTCGTCGACCTCGTCCTCTTCCCAGTTCAGGCCCGATATCTGCGCGCGCAAGGCCAACGCGGCCTCCCGCGCCTCCTTCAGTCGTCCGGCGTCACGCAGCCAACGCGGATAGGCCAGGCGCGTGCTGGACAGGAGTGCGCGCGCATCCTCGATCCGTCCACCCGGCACCAGCAGGTCGGCGGCCCGCCCATATATGACCTGCGCGCTCTTCGCATGAAGCCGCGCCAGGTCCGCATGGTAGGACGGCGTCAGCGGCCGATCCGCCAACCCCGCCTGCAACAGCCGCTCGACGAGTGGCACTGCCGCAGCGGGGTCGGTCCGCAGATTGGCCCTGAGCAAATAGTAAGTCTCCTGCGCCGCGTCATCCCACGGCGCACCATCGGCCGTCTGATCCGCAAGACGCGCCTCGAGCGTGGCGCGGATCCGGTCCGGCCCGGGTATGTCGTGGCTCAGCATGCCCGCTGTATCGGCGATCGTCCTGGCAAGGTTGGCCCAGTCCTTGCTCTCGCCGGCCCGCGACAGAACCGCGTCGAAAATCGCCTCGACAAGGGCAACCAGACGCGCCTTCTCTTCCGGGCGCCTGGCCCCATGGCCGGCACGGGAGATGGCATTGATGACCCGTCCCGGATCGGACATCCCGTCATCGGCGGCCCAGGCCTGAAAGGTGGCCATCGCGTCTTCGAATTCCGCCTCGCGCTCGGCCTCGATCTCTTCCGGGCTCTTCGCGGCGGGGCGCGCCGCGGCATGGCGCCGTCGTGTCATCGACCGGCCGTTCTTCCGCAAGGCCAGCCCCAGAAGGACGATGGGGAATGCCAGAAGCGCGAGGACGAGGCCCCATGACAGCTCGGACCAGACAACAGGCTCCATCGCTCACCCGTTCCTTGCACCCGGCCCGATCTGCCGGGCCTCGTCGAAGATTGCCTCTCGCGGCACGGATCCCGCCAGCCCCGCCGCGTCGACCCAGGCGCGCTCCAGCGCCGTCGCCGCCACCACGACCACGCCCTCGCGGGGCAGGCCCGCGCCGCGCACCAGCCCGCGCAGCCCGTCCCGTATCTCGCGCCAGGGCGTGAACAGGCCCGGTGCTCGGCCCGCCGCCTCCAGCCCCAGAGCCATGGCCACCGCTTCGGGATCGCGCGGCGGATACACCGCGCCCAGACGCGCCGCAGCGCCCCGCAACGCGTCAAGCCGCTCTGCCACAACCACAGGCACCGACACCGACACCGACACCGGCACCGGCACCGGCACCGGCACCGGCACCGGCACCGGCACCGCACCCCGCAGGTCCAGCGCATTCTCCGAGAACAGGAACCCCACGATATCGCGCCCGCTGACGGCACGGATCGTGGCATAGGCCCTGTAGGGCAGACCCAACCGCTCCGCACGCTTCACCCGCAGGCGCACCACCTCCAGCGGCAGGGTGGGCAACAGGGCCGCGCGCGCATGGGTCCAGGCGACCTTGCGGAAGCCATGCCCGGCCTCCATCGACGGCCCGCGATTATGCCCGATCCCGACCCCATGCGCACCCGCCATCACCGATCCTCCATCCACGCCACGCAGGCGCGCGCATCCGCCAGCGCCTCGGCCTCGCCCGAAAACCCGCCCGCGCCTGGGCCCAGAACCCGCCAGCCATGGCCATCCTCGGGATCGCGGCGGCATTCGACCCAGGAAAACAGCCCGTCCCCGTGCCGCCGCAGATCAACACAGCGCTGGCCACTCTCATCCTCGATCGACCGCACCACCAGAGGTTTCATGCGCACCGCCCCCCTTCATCTTGGCAAGAAAACTCGAACCCGTCCCACGCCACCTGCACCACCCGTCCGGGTGTCGCGACACCGTCGCAAGAAACCGGGCCGGGGCGCGACGGGGTGGGTGGGTGGGCGGCGCGTCCCGGCCCGGTTTCTACCCCTGCCATTCCGCCAGCCGCGCGACATAGCGCGCCAGCGTGTCGATCTCGAGGTTCACCCGGTCGCCGACCCGCGCATCGCCCCATGTCGTCACCTCCTTGGTGTGCGGGATGATGTTCACGCCGAACGCTGCGCCATCCACTTCGTTCACCGTCAGCGACGTGCCGTTGAGCGCGACGGACCCTTTGGGCGCCACGAACCGCGCCAGCGCATCCGGCGCGCGGAAGGTGAAGCGGGTCGAGGCGCCCTCGTCATGCAGCCCCACGATCTCGGCCACCCCATCCACATGGCCCGACACGATATGACCGCCCAACTCGTCCCCCACCTTCAAGGCACGCTCCAGGTTCAGCCGCCCGCCGACCGTCCAGCCACCAACATTCGTCTTCGACACGCTCTCGGCCGAGATATCCACGTCGAACCAGTCCGCGCCCATCGCCACCACCGTCAGGCAGACGCCGTCGCAGGCGATGGAGGCGCCCGGATCGACCGTCGCCATGTCGTAGCCGGTGCCGATGCGTGCGCGCAGATCGCCGCGATGCTCCAGCATGCGCACTTCGCCCAGATCGGTGATGATACCCGTGAACATGCATGACCCTCCGCAACTCGCCCCCCGGTCTAGCCTGCCTGCGCGCCGCGCGTCCAGTGGGCCCCGGAAGCCACGCCTGCGCCGCAATCGTGCCGTGCGATGGCCCAAGGGTTTTGCTCCTGTCACCCAAACCCGGCTAGAACCGCAGCCGACCCCTTTGGAAGCACTCCCCATGGCGCCCAGCCACCCCCTTGGCCACCCCCTTGGCCACAGCGCACGCAGCTTCCTGTTCCTGCAAGGCCCCCATGGCCCGTTCTTCCGCCGCCTCGGCGACATGCTGGCCCAGGCCGGCAGCCGCGTCTGGCGCGTCGGCTTCAACCGCGGCGACCAGGCGTTCTGGCGCGATGCCGCCACCTATATCCCCTTCACCGATGACGCGGCGCACTGGCCCGGACGGGTTGCCGAACTGCTGGACCAGAAGGGCATCACCGACCTCGTGCTCTACGGGGACACCCGCCCGATCCACGCCCAGGCCATCGCGGCGGCCAAGACCCGTGGCCTGACCGTGCATGTGTTCGAGGAAGGCTACCTGCGCCCCTACTGGATCACCTATGAACGCGACGGCGCAAACGGCAATTCGCGGCTTCTGACCACCTCGGTGGAGCAGATGCGCCGGGCGCTGAAGGACCTCGACCTCGACCTGCCGGACGCACCCGCAAAATGGGGCGACATGCGCCAGCACGTGTTCTACGGCGCGCTCTACCACTGGTTCGTGATGGCTCTGAACCAGCGCTATGCCGCCTTCCGCCCGCATCGGTCCCTGACCGTGACACAGGAATTCCGCCTCTACCTGCGGCGCCTCGCGCTGATGCCGTTCCTCTCGCTCGACCGGGTGCAGGCGACCTGGCGGATCAAGACCGGCGGCTTTCCCTATCACCTGGCGCTCCTGCAACTGGCCCACGACGCCAGCTTCCGCGACCATGGCCCGTTCGAGACGATGGCCGATTTCCTCGATGTCCTGATCGCAGGCTTCGCGGATGGCGCGCCCGCCCATCACCACCTTGTCTTCAAGGCCCACCCGCTGGAGGACGGGCGCACGCCGATCCGCGCCGATATCCGGCGTCTGGCGGCGCAATACGGGGTGACGAACCGCGTCCACTACGTGCGCGGCGGCAAGCTGGCGCGGCTTCTGAACGATGCACGCTCCGCCGTCACCGTGAACTCGACCGCGGCGCAACAGGCGCTCTGGCGCGGGCTTCCGCTCAAGGCCTTCGGCCAGGCCGTCTACCTCAAGCCGGAATTCGTGTCCGAACAGCCGATGGGCGCCTTCTTCCAGAACCCGACCCGCCCCGACAGCCGCGCCTACCGCGATTATCGCCACTACCTGCTGGAGACGTCCCAGATCTCGGGCAGCTTCTATTCCGCCCGCGGCCGACGCCAATTGCTGCGCCAGGTGGTCGACATGATGCTCTCGGACGAGGATCCCTATGACGCGCTCGAAGCAGGCAGACCGGCACCACGGCAACACTTGTCCCTGGTGAAATGACGCAAGGGCTTCCCCGGCCCTGCCTTTTTGTCTAATCTGCCCGAAAACGAGAAGAAATGACTTGAGGCAGTTCAGGCTAAAGGAGCCCTCCCGGTGACATCGACGGTTCCCCGTTGCGCGCGCATGGTCGCGCTTTGCCCGGTTGCGCGCAGCCCCGGATTGCGCAGCCCCGGATTGCGTCGGCCCGGATTGCGTCGGCCCGGATTGCGTCGGTTTGCGCGCATCTCGCTGCTGTGCGCCTGTGTCGTGACGATCTCGGCCTGTGGCGTGCTGACCCGCGTGCTCCCCTCCGCAGGCCCGACCCGCAGCCAGATCCTCGCCGGATCGGTGCAACGCCAGGGCGATGCCTTCGTGGTCGAGGTCAACCAGCGGGTGACGGCGGCGACCTCGCTGGTCCCGGCCCTCGGGTTTCCACTGGCGCTGCTGAACGCGGGCATGTCGGATACCGACATCATCCGCCCGGGCGATACCGTGACCCTCACGGTCTTCGAGAACGTGACCGATGGCCTGCTGGCGGGCGAGGCCAGCAATGCCGCGCAACTGTCCGAACTTCAGGTCGACAATTCCGGGTTCATCTTCATCCCCTATGCGGGGCGCATCCGCGCGGCGGGCAATACGCCCGAACAACTGCGCGACATCATCACCCGCAATCTTGATGAACAGACACCCGATCCGCAGGTGATCGTGTCGCGCAATCCGGGCAACGGCGCCACGGTGGTGGTGTCGGGCGACATCACCGGCGAAGGCATCTACCCGATCGAGACGCCGACACGGACGCTGTCCGGCATGCTGGCCGCGGCGGGCGGCCCCTCCGTTCCCGACGAGATCACCCGCGTCACGGTGATCCGGGGCGGGCAGTCCGGGACGGTCTGGTATCAGGACATCTTCCGCGATCCGGGCTCCGACATCGCGCTGCGCGCCGATGACCGCATCCTGCTCGAACAAGACAGCCGCCGCTTCACCGCGCTTGGCGCGACCGGCGCTCAAACCATCGTGCCGTTCGAAAATCAGGTCATCTCCGCCATCGACGCCATCGCCTCCGTGGGTGGCCTGAACCCGTCGCTGGCCGATCCCACTGGGGTTTTCGTGCTGCGCAACGAACCCGAGGAACTGGCCCGCCTGGTCCTGGGCCGTGACGATATCGTCGGCACCCAGCGCATGATCTACGTGCTGAACCTGACGGCCCCCACCGGCATGTTCGAAGCCCGCGATTTCGTGATCCGCGATGGCGACACGGTCTATGTCACCTCGGCCCCGATCACGCAGTTCAACAGTGCCATCGCGGCCCTGACCGGCACGCTCGGCTCCGTCGTGACCGCGGGAGACGCGCTCAGCGGCGGCAGCGGCAACTGAACGATGCAGCGACCGGGCCCCAGCGATCCGGGTCCGGTCGCGCCGCCCATCGGCACCCGGCGCCGGGCCTTTCATTACAATGCGGGCTTTCTCACCAATGCCCGCGTCCGCCGGATCCTGACGCTTGCGGGACATGACCTGAAACTCGGCAAACCCGGGCCGCAGGACGATGTCGTCGTCTGGGGCCACTCGCGCTATGCGCCGCGCGGCGAGGCCGTGGCCGCCGCCACCGGCGCGCATCTGGTGCGGGTGGAGGATGCCTTCCTGCGCTCGCTGCATCCCGGCCGCTCGGGCGAACCGCCGCTGGGGTTGGTGATCGACCGGACGGGGATCTCCTTCGACGCTGGCGGCCCGTCCGATCTCGAACGCCTGCTGGCCACCCATCCGCTGGACGATACCGCGCTTCTGGGCCGCGCCCGCGATGCGATGGCCCGCATGGCGGCGGGGCATCTGTCGAAATATTCCGCGACGCGGCCCCTGCCGCCGCCCTGCAATCCGGGCTTCGTGCTGCTGCTCGACCAGACCCGGGGCGATGCCTCGATCCGGCTCGGGCAGGCCAATGACGCCAGCTTCGCCGAGGCGCTGGCCCATGCGCGCGAGGATCACCCGGACGCCACCATCGTCATCAAGACCCATCCCGAAACCCGCGACGGCCATCGTCCCGGCCATTTCGATGCCGCGACCTTGCCGCCGAACGTGATCCTCGACGATCGTGCCGCCAGCCTGTGGCCGCTGTTCGAAAGCGCGCGCGCCGTCTACACCGTGACCTCGCAGGCGGGGTTCGAAGCGATCATGGCCGGCCACAGGCCCGCCACCTTCGGCGTGCCGTTCTATGCCGGTTGGGGCCTGACCGACGACCGCCGCCCCATGCCCGCCCGCCGGAACCGCGTGCTGACCCGGGCGCAACTGGTCGCCGCCGCTCTGATCCTCTACCCCACATGGTATGACCCCTACCGCGACCGTCTGGGGACGCTGGAGGATGTTCTCGGCGCGCTCGAGGCGCAGGCGCGCGCGTGGCGCGAGAATGCGGGCGGCTGGATCGCCGTCGGCATGCGCAGCTGGAAGCGCGGGCACATGCAGGCCTTCTTCGGCACCGACAAACCCCTGACCTTCACGGACGACCCCGCGCAGGCGGCCCATGACGGGCGGCGCGTCATGGTCTGGGCCGGGCGCGAAAGCCCCCCGCTGACCGAGGCCTGCACCGCCCATGACCGGACCCTGCACCGAGTGGAGGACGGCGTCCTGCGCTCGCGCGGGTTGGGGGCGGCACTGGTCCCGCCCCTGTCGCTGATCCTGGACGAGGGCGGCATCTACTACGATCCGACGCGCCCCAATCGTCTTGAACGGCTGGTGGCCGAGGCGGCGGCATTGCCCACCGCACGGCTCGATCGGGCCGAGCGTCTGATCGCCACCCTGCGCCGCGCGGGGGTCACGAAATACAATCTCGATGCGGGCGCCCCCCTGCCCGAGTTGCCGCCGGACCGCACCGTGCTCGTGGTGCCCGGACAGGTGGAGGACGACGCCTCCATCCGCCTCGGCGCGGGCGATGTGAACACCAACGAGGATCTGCTGCGCACCGCCCGCCGTCTCAACCCGCAGGCCTTCGTGATCTACAAGCCGCATCCCGATGTGGAGGCCGGATTGCGCCCGGGTCTCCTGCCCGACAGCGCCCTTGCGCTCGCCGACCGCATCGCCGCCGAAACCAGCGCCGAGGCGTTGTTGTCGGTGGCGGATCGCATCGTCACCATGACCTCCGCCATGGGGTTCGAGGCACTGATCCGCGGCATCCCCGTCACCACCCTCGGCGCGCCCTTCTATGCCGGCTGGGGCCTGACCACCGATCTCGGGCGCATCCCCGACCGGCGGCAGGCGCGCCCCGATCTCGCCGCGCTCGTCCACGCCGTGCTGATCGAGTATCCCCGCTACATCGACCCGGTCACCGGCTTGCCCTGCCCGGTCGAGATCGCCGTCGAGCGTCTGGTAACCGGCGACGGCCTGACCGCCCGGCCAAGTCTGCGCGCGCTGGCGAAACTGCAAGGATGGCTGGCGGGGCACAGTTGGATCTGGCGCCGGTAGTTTTCCGAAATCGAACCCCGAAACAGGCTTTCCACAGGTTTACCCACAGATTTCAGTCCTAATCCGGACATGTCCCGGATCAGCGCTGCCACTGGCTCAAGCTGTCCGGGCCCACCTGTTCAACCCGCTCAAGCCGCCAGCGACCAGCCTCGCCCAGCGCCGAGATACCCAGAGCGCCGACCCCGGGCCGGCCCTCCGCCCCCAGCATCAAGCCGCCGGAAAAGACCGCCAGCCGATCCACCAGATCGCTTGCCAGAAGGCTCGCCGCCAGCGCGCCGCCGCCTTCGCAGAACACCCGCGTCAGCCCTTCGCCCGCCAGCACCCGCACGGCGGCGCCCATGTCCACCTGCCCGCCGCCGCCCGTCTCGGCCTCCAGCAGACGCGCGCCGCGTTCCCGCCACGCGGCGCGCGCGCGCTCTGGCGCGTCGGCCGCGTGGATCAGCCAGACCGGCACCTCCCCGGCGCTGCGGCCAAGCTGGCTCTCCACCGGCAGGTCCAGCCGCCGCGACACCACCACGCGCACCGGTTGATGCGCCACACCAAGGCCGCGCACCGTCAGGCCCGGATCGTCGGCCCGGGCGGTGCCCGCACCGACCAGAACCGCATCGTGACCGGCACGCATCGCGTGCACGCGCCGCCGCGCCTGCGGCCCGGTGATCCACTGGCTGTCGCCCGAGGCCGTGGCGATCCGCCCGTCCAGCGACATCGCCAGCTTCAGCGTCACCATGGGGCGCCCCTGCCGCACCCGCGTGAAAAAGCCCAGATGCGCGGCCTCCGCCTCGGCCGCCAGAACGTCCGACACCACCGCGACCCCCGCCTCTCGCAGCCGCGCCAGACCGCGCCCCGCCACGCGCGGATCGGGGTCCTTGCAGGCCACCACGACGCGCGCCACGCCCGCCGCGATCAACGCCTCGGAACACGGACCGGTCTTGCCATGGTGATTGCAGGGCTCCAGCGAGACATAGGCCGCGGCACCGCGCGCCCGCGCGCCCGCCTGCGCCAGCGCCATCACCTCCGCATGGGGCCGCCCGCCCGGCGCGGTCCAGCCGCGCCCGACGACGCGACCGCCCGCGACCAGCACGCAGCCGACCGCCGGATTGGGCCAGACCCGCCCCAGCCCGCGCGCACCCAGCGACAGCGCCAGACGCATCCAGCGCGCGTCGTCGGGCCGGGGGCCGGGCATCTCAGCTTTCGGGTTCGGGGGCGATGGGGCGCAATTCCGACAGGAAATCCTCGAAATCACCGGTCGCCTGGAAGTTCTTGTAGACGCTTGCGAACCGGACATAGGCGACGGTATCGACCGCGGCCAGCCGCTCCATCACGATCTCGCCGATGACCTTGGACTTGATGTCGGTCTCGCCCAGGCTCTCCAGCCGCCGCACCATCCCCGAGATCATCTGATCCACCCGCTCCGGGTCCACGGGGCGTTTCTGCAACGCGATCCGGATGGAGCGTTCCAGCTTGTCCCGATCGAAATCCTCGCGCTTGCCCGACGACTTGATGACCACCAGGTCGCGCAACTGCACCCGCTCATAAGTGGTGAAGCGGCCTGCGCAAGCCGGACAGAATCGCCGCCGCCGGATCGCCACGTGATCCTCCGCCGGGCGCGAATCCTTCACCTGCGTGTCTGCATTTCCACAAAATGGGCAGCGCATGGCGGCCACCTCCTGTCCCATTGCGCATGGAGGACCTCTCGCCGCGCCTGCCTCGTCCGTTGGGGCTTATGCCCGCTTGTCCACAGGCACTATAGGCAGTCGCAAATCGCTTGTGTAGGCCCAATCAATCCCCACAGCATATAGGGGTCGGGCCCCTGTTGCAGGGAAACCATTCGTTTTGCTCCAGCCACCGCGTTTGCCCCTTCGTCCTGGCACGAAAGCGCGAAGCCGGACGCCTGCCGGTGGCGGAAGACCTGCGGCCGGGCACCGGCCCCACACCGCGCCCCGCCTAGACCTGACCCGCTTCGACCCGTCCGGCCTCTGTCAGGGCATAGACCCCGACCGCGACCTTGGCGAACCAGCCGTAATGGTTGTTGCGCATGATCGTGGTGGCGCGCTTCACGCCGGTGGATTTCGCCACCTCCGCCCCCCTGGCCGTCCCCGCCAGCGCCAGGAACTCGGCGCACAGCACGGCCTCCTGCCGATAGGCGGTCACCCGCGCGCCGCGCAGCCCGCCAAGGTTGGGATCGCCCGTGCGCCGCTCGAATTCTCCCAGCATGGCGCGGGCACGGCGGGCCATCTTGCGCGGCGCATAGGGGCCGGGGTCACAATGCACCTCCACGCGGCCATCCTCCAGCCGCACCGACATCAGGCCCAGCCCCAGACGCCGGGCCAGCTTCACATTCTCGCGCAGCGATTTCAGCCAGGGCCGCCCCGCACCGCGCGCCACGGCAAGGTAGACATGGTCACAGACCGACAGCCGCGCGATGCCCTGGTGGAACAGCGCCAGCGAGAATCCGCGCTTCAATTCCACCACGACCATGTCGCCCTCCGCGCGCAGGCCAACCACATCGGCGGGGCCGATCTCGCCCTTCACCTCATAGCCCTGCGCCTCGAGGAACGCCTTCACGGGGGGATACAGGTCGGTCTCGCGCATCATTGTGCCATGTTAGGCATTTTCCGGCGCCCCGTGAATCCCCCTCCCCCGTCCATCAACCGCGAAGCCCGCTTCCCGCGAATCCCCCCGGGCCCCGTTTCGGCGCTTGACACCCCGCCGCTGCCTTCGTATTTCCCACGCAGGTTTTCGGGCGTGGGGCCGTTGTCCCTCGCCCTTTTGGTTTCGGGGTCGGCAGGCGGTTGCGCCACGTCCCATGAAGATGGATGAGAGGATACCCCATGTCGCGCATCTGCGAACTGACCGGCAAGGGCCCGATGTCGGGCAACAATGTCAGCCATGCCAACAACAAGACCCGTCGCCGGTTCCTGCCGAACCTGACCGAGGTCACCCTCGGCTCCGACATCCTGGATCGCCGGTTCAAGCTGCGCATCTCCAACGCGGCGCTGCGCACGGTCGATCACCGGGGCGGCCTCGACGCGTTCATGGCGAAAGCCAAGGATGCGGAGTTGAGCGAGAAGGCCCTGAAGATCAAGAAAGAGATCACGAAAGCGCAAGCTGCCGCCGCCGTATCTGCCGCCTGATCCATCTTCCGAAATCATTGAACGCCCCGCCGATGTCGCCCATCGTGCGGGGCGTCGGCGTTTTTAACGCTTGGACAGGGTCCGCAAGCCGGGTTACATCCGCCCCATGATCCGCCGCACCCTGCCCGCGCTTCTGCCCGCGCTTCTGCTTGCGCTCTGTTTCGTGCTCACCGGCCTTGCAGGCGTGGTGGCACAGGCGCGCATGGCGGCGGCGGGCGGCTATTGCGGAACAGGCGCGCCGCAGATCCTGCTTGATCAGGCGGGCCTGCCGGTTCTGGATGCAGGGGGGGCCGCCATCGCCGCCCCGGACTGCCCGGTCTGCCACTTGCCCGTCGCACTGACGGGCCCGGACACGACCGCTCCAGTCCACCCCCACAGCCTGATCGCGGCACGGTTCGCGCCGACCGCGCGCCCGCTCTCTCCGCCTCCCGTCCGTCTGGCCGCGCAAGCCCGCGCGCCCCCCGTCCCGGCCTGATCCAAGCCGAACCCAGACGTCAGACGCTTCAACCGGGAGAGACAGCCATGTCCTTCAAAGCCACCCTTCTGGCCGCTGCCATTGCAGCGCTGCCCACCCTCGCCGCCGCCCATATGGTGATCGAGGATGCCTATGCCCGCGCCGCCAGCCCCGTCGCCCGATCCGGCGCGGCCTTCATGACCATCTTCAACCACTCCGACAGGGACGACCGCCTGATCTCCGTCACCTCCGCCGCCGCCGAACGGCTTGAACTGCACACCCATATCGAGGGCGAGGGCGGCGTGATGCGCATGGTCCATGTGGAGGAGGGCTTCCCGATCGCCGCGGGCGAAACCATCACGCTGGAACGCGGCGGCCGCCACGTGATGCTGCTCGGCCTGACCAACCCGCTGGTGCAGGGTGAGGAGATAGAGATCACCTTCACCTTCGAACATGCCGACCCGGTCGTGCATGTCATCACCATCGACAATGAACGCCAACCCGACCCGGCAGGCCATGGCGGCATGCAGATGCAGCATGGCGGCGAAGGGCATGGCGAAGGGCATTCCGGCCACGGCACGGACGGTTAAGCCACGGCGCCGACCGGTCCCGCAAGGTTGAGCGGCGGGGCCGGACCAATTGCGCCTTTCGCGTGTCCGTCAACCGCGCGTTCCCAGGTAGTCCGCAATCGCATCCAGCGCGGGCCATGATCGCGGCTCCATCCTGCCCGGTGACCCAGCACATCGACGGCGTCACGTCCGCCTGCCACGAGGGCCCGATCCAGCCCGTGACCTCCGTGCCGGACGCATGGACGGCAGAGTCCACCCACCCGATCTGCCGCGGCGCGACCCATGGCTGTTCGGGTCGGCGGTTGCGGACCCCGATATCAACCTCGCGTCTGGCGATGTCCAGATCCCGGTCGCAGAACATGAACTCGGGACTCCAGGCATCGTTTGCGGCCCAATACTCCGCCACCCTCTCGGCTAGGTCGAAAGCGGTCCGTGTGCCGGCGGGAATGCGTACGCCGACGGGCCGATCCTGTGCCCAGCACCACGCCGCCACCTGTCGCGCGGCGCCCTCCATTGCGCGCGTCCGCTCCGCAAGGGCCTTGCCCCTCGGCCGTCAGCGCGTAACCCCGCGCGGCCCGGCCCCTGGTCTGGTGGCATCCCGCAACGAAGACATGCCATGACGCCGATCATCCGACCGCTGCCCCGGCAACCTGGCGCCCCGACCGAATACCAGAAAGAGCGCGCCCTCCATGTCCAATTGAAAGTCGACTTGCAGTAACGCAAGCCGCCGTGGCCCCTGACACTCGCCCGCCGCGTGGCGCGCCTCATCGCCCCAGGATCTCGGCCACCCAGTCCGGCACGACCCGCGTCGCGGGCCCTTCGATCACCCGGTCGAACCGCCCGCCCGAACGTTCCAGGTTGATCTCCAGCGTCCGCGCGCCTGCCGCCGCGGCCTCCTGCACGAAACCCGCCGCCGGGTAGACCGTCCCCGACGTGCCGATGGCCACGAACAACGCGCAGACCGACAGCGCCGCGTCGATCCGGTCCATGTGACGGGGAACCTCCCCGAACCACACGATGTCCGGGCGGCACGGCCCGCCACCGCAGACCGGGCAGGCATCGCCCACCGCCATCACCGCCGGCGCATCCCAGCGCGCCCCGCACGATGCGCACAACGCGCCCGTCAGCCGCCCGTGCATGTGCACCACCTTCCGCGCCCCCGCCCGTTCATGCAGGTCATCGACATTCTGCGTGACGATCAGCGCCCCCGCCGCCTGCAGCCGGGCCAGCGCCAGATGCGCCGCGTTCGGGGCGGCCGCCGCCGCATTGGCCCGCCGCGCATTGTAGAACGCGTGCACCCTGGCGGGATCGGCCGCGAAACCCGCAGGCGTCGCCACCTCGGCCAGGTCGTGGCGCGTCCACAGCCCGCCCCTGTCGCGAAACGTCCCCAGCCCGGACTCCGCCGACACGCCTGCGCCGGTCAACACCACGATCCCGTCCCCGCGCCCCATTGCCAAGCCTCCGCCACCGGGCCAGACTTGGCCCATGGTCCAGTCTATCCTCTGCGTCTGCCTCGGCAATATCTGCCGCTCCCCCACCGCCGAAGCGGTGCTGCGCGCGCATCTGCCGGACCTGCGCATCGACAGCGCGGGCACCGGGGACTGGCATGTCGGGCAACCGCCCCACGGCCCCGCGATCACCGCCGCCGCCGCGCGCGGCTACGACCTGACCGGACAGCGCGCGCGGCAGGTGGTGCGGGCGGATTTCAAGCGCTTCGACCTGATCCTCGCGATGGATGAACAGAACCTGCGCGACCTGCGCGCGATGGCACCCGAGGCGCGGAACCTCCACCTCTTCCGCACCCATAGCGGCGGCGGAGCCGTGCCCGACCCCTATCACACCGGCGATTTCGACCACGCCCTCGACCTGATCGAGGACGCGGCCCGCGCCTGGGCCACCCACCTGCAGGCGGGCTGACCCGTCAGCCGCAGCGCTGCTCGGCCAGGGTCGAAAAGGTGCGCCACGCCTGCCACATCGCCTCGTCCCGCGCGCGATCCGATTGCCGCACATCCTGCGCGCGCTGCGGATCGTTGAACCAGCGCGCGCCCTCGCGCATCTGGCTGTTGTTCAGCGTGGCATCCGCCGCCACGCCGATACACGCACACAGCGCGCGCGAGACATTACGCTCGGCGGCCAGGCAGGCGCGTTCGATCGGGTTGGCATTGGCGGTGGTCGGAAGGGCCAGAAATGCGGCCGCAAGTGTAGGGTAAATCAGTTTCATCACGATCGCCTCAGGGATTGATATCGGGTCTGGCGCCCGGTTCATGCTCTGCGCGCATTTATGCCAGAACCCGCACCCGCGATCAATTCACGCTTTCGTCTTGCCGCGCTCAGTGCTGGCGGGCCTGCGTGACATAGACCACCACCCGTTCCTCGCCCAGCGCGCGCAGCGCCTCCAGCCGGTGAAAGCCCTCGACCAGCACATAGCGCCCCTTGCCCTGCCGGACCGAGATCGGCGTCTTCTGCCCGTGTTCAAGCATGTCATTCGCCATCGCCTCCACCTTCGCAGGCTCCAGCGTCTTGAGGCGTTTGACGGGGACGTAAATGTCCGCGATGCGCAGCGGGATCGGGTTCATGGGCGGGCGTCCGGGTTGTTTCGGAAGAAGCCTAGCACGCCCCCCGCCCCCGCGCCCGAGGTTTTCACCCCCCCGCATGGCCGTAGGGCGGGGTTCACCCCGCCAATCGCCCGCCCCACCCACCAAGCTTCGTCATCGTCCGTTGCCTGGCAGGCTCTTTTCCCCAAAAGGGACGCCGAGTAGGAGCCGCAGTGCGGCGATCTGACGACCGTGGCGTGGCTCTTCATGCCATTCAGGCACCCTTGCCCTTGAAACGCGGCGCCCGAGGTCGCACCCTATTGGCATTCTGGGTCAGGACTGCCCTCCGGGCAAACGCGAGCATTCGCGACATAGGGGATCCAGCGCTGGCGGAAGACATCATCCAGCGGGCCCTCGGCATTGATCTGCACGACATAAAGCGCGTCCCGTCCTGATATCGCCTTAAAAAGGAACGCCTCATCACGACCGGTGATGGTGCTTTGGGCGCAGGATCCCATCACCACCATCATCGGCAGGGTGTGTTCTTCCCCCTCCACGACCAGGAAACTTTCGACATCAGCGCAGGTATCTTGCATGACAGCCACCAAGGAGGCGATGAAATCCAGCGGTGGCGTGCCTGCAAGCGCGTTGAAACGCATGCGGGTCACCAACTCGCTCCAGTCATTTGCGGTCTCGCCCTCCGGGGCGAAGGCGACTGTGAAATACGACTCGTCCGCCGGCAGATCGTCAGCGACCCGATGGAACCCCTCAAGCGGGTTTGTCAGAAACCGCTCTTCCGCCGCAGCCCCATGCGCAAGCCAAGGAAGGGCGAGCACCAGACCACCGAAAAGGAACTTCCTTGTGCATCGGGCACGTTCTATTTCCATTCTTGAACTCCAATTGGCCTTTGCAAGGCCGCTACAGGAGCCTTGCACAAAGGTCAAGGAGCCGATGCCACTGCGGACTCAGCCTCCGTGACCTCTTCCGTGATCGGCACCATCGCCTGCTGCAGGCCTCAAGACAGCGGATCACCTGCCATGGCGTGGGAATACCAATCGGGCCGAAAGGTGCTGGGGCCGCCTGCCTCAAGCGCCGAGCGTCCGTTGGCCTCGTGTCGGAAGATCGCCTGGCCAAGCTCCGACTGAAGTGGATTGGCACCGGCGCCAGAGACCGGACATCCCGCTTGAAATCGACATGAGCGGCGGCACGGGCGGTGGCCCCAAAGTGCCCTTAAACGTCGCCAGAGCCGAACAGCCTGCGCCCTCGCAGCGCGCCAGATCCATCACAAACTGCGGCACACGCATCGCCGCCTTTTAGGCAATCGCCACGCAGGCCTCCTATATCCGGGCCTCGAACCACTCCATGAGCTCCTTTTCGTTCGTCACCGTCAAGACGGCTCTCCTTCTCGTCCAACCTTCACGCGCGCCCCGCGCGCCCCGACAACGGGAAACGCCGCACCCCCTTCCCCCCGCCCGCTCCACACGCTACATCCCCTTGAAATCCTCGCGTTCCAAGGCCGCACATGACCGACCTCAACCGCATCCGCAACTTCTCCATCGTCGCCCATATCGACCATGGCAAATCCACGCTGGCCGACCGGCTGATCCAGTTGACCGGCACCGTGGCCGAGCGCGACATGCTCGAACAGATGCTCGACAGCATGGATATCGAGCGCGAGCGCGGCATCACCATCAAGGCCAACACCGTGCGGATCGAATATCCCGCCCGCGACGGCCACACCTATATCCTCAACCTCATCGACACGCCGGGCCACGTGGATTTCGCCTACGAGGTCTCCCGCTCCATGCAGGCCGTCGAAGGCTCCCTGCTGGTGGTGGATGCAAGCCAGGGCGTCGAGGCGCAGACGCTCGCCAATGTCTACCAGGCCATCGACGCCAACCACGAGATCGTGCCGGTGCTCAACAAGGTCGACCTTCCGGCGGCCGATTGCGACCGCGTCCGCACCCAGATCGAGGATGTCATCGGGATCGAGGCCCATGACGCCGTCGAGATCTCCGCCAAGACCGGCCTCGGCATCCCCGACGTGCTGGAGGCCATCGTCACCCGCCTGCCCGCGCCGAAACAGGGCGACCGCGACGCGCCGCTGAAGGCGATGCTGGTCGACAGCAAATACGACAGCTACCTCGGCGTGATCGTGATCGTGCGGATCATCGACGGCGTGCTGAAGAAGGGCGACCGCATCCGCATGATGAAGACCGGCGGCATCTACGATGTCGACGACGTGGGCGTCTACAAGCCCGCCATGACCTCGGCCGCCGAACTTGGGCCGGGCGAGATCGGCTACCTCAACGCCTCCATCAAGCAGGTCCGCGACACCCGCGTCGGCGACACCATCACCCACGAACGCCGCCAATGCGCCCAGGCGCTTCCGGGCTTCAAACCCTCCATCCCCGTGGTGTTCTGCGGCCTCTTCCCCGTGGACGCCAACGACTTCAACGACCTGCGCGACGCGATGGAGAAACTGGCCCTCAACGACGCCTCCTTCAGCTTCGAGGTCGAAACCTCCGCAGCACTTGGCTTCGGCTTTCGCTGCGGCTTCCTCGGACTGCTGCACCTCGAAGTCGTCCGCGACCGGCTGGAGCGGGAATATGACATCGACCTCATCACCACCGCGCCCTCGGTGATCTACCACATCCACATGCGCGACGGCTCGATGATGGAGCTTCACAACCCCGCCGACATGCCCGACCTCACCCATGTCGACCGGATCGAGGAGCCTCGGATCAAGGCCACCATCCTTGTCCCCGACGACTACCTGGGCGACGTGCTCAAGCTCTGCCAGGATCGGCGCGGCGAACAACTCGACCTCACCTATGCCGGCACGCGCGCCATGGTCGTCTACGACCTGCCGCTCTCCGAAGTGGTGTTCGACTTCTACGACCGCCTGAAGAGCGTGACCAAGGGCTATGCCTCCTTCGACTACCAGATGCTCGGCTACCGCGAGGATTTCCTCGTGAAGATGCAGGTGCTGGTCAATGACGAGCCGGTGGACGCGCTCTCTATCATGGTCCACCGCGACCGCGCCGAGATGCGGGGCCGCGCCATGGTCGAGAAACTGAAGGAGCTGATCCCCCGCCACATGTTCAAGATCCCGATCCAGGCGGC
>CAZTUG010000047.1:14109-27165 GCA_964615955.1 uncultured Roseicyclus sp. | reverse complement strand
TGATCGTCGACCTGATCTATGAAGGCGGCATCGCCAACATGAACTACTCGATCTCGAACACGGCCGAGTATGGCGAATATGTCTCCGGGCCGCGCATCCTGCCTTACGACGAGACCAAGGCGAAGATGAAGGCGGTTCTGCGCGATATCCAGACCGGCAAGTTCGTGCGCGATTTCATGCAGGAAAACCAGGCCGGACAGCCCTTCTTCAAGGGCACGCGCCGCCTCAACGACGAGCATCAGATCGAACAGGTGGGCGAGAAGCTGCGCGCCATGATGCCGTGGATTTCCGCCGGCAAGATGGTGGACAAGTCCAAGAACTGAGCCGTCTTCAGACGGCCGACGTCAACGAGCGGGGCCATCCTGGCCCCGCTTTTCTTGTCAGTCGCGCGGGTTGACGCCACCATTGCCTGTCCGCGGCGCGGTGGCAGGATTTGGCCCCGGGCCATCCTTGGCCAACGAGGACTCCAGGGGCTCCGGATCATTCAGGCGCTCCTGCGTTCTTTTCTTGCTGGCGATGGACCAGGCGAGAAACGCCACCATCGTGATCACGAACAGCGTCGCGAGATACATCCAGGTTTCCATAATGGCCTCCATCGTGGTTGCGATCGCCGGGCCAACGCAGCGCCCAGTGCGACAGTTCCCCGCGAACGTCAGGGTCCGGTCCATCATCACGGCGGAATCGCCGTTCCTGTCGCTCACCAGCTATATGGTGCCGATCTGGGCCGAAACTGTCGGCGTCACGCAGTGGGCGAGGATGTGCCGCAGCACCTATTCCGGGTAGTGGGTGTCGTCCTGTGTGGAGACGGGATCAGCCCGTTGCGCGCCTTGCGTCAACATGTGCGCCCAAGGACGAGGACGGAATAGGTTCCGTTGCGCGCAAAGCCGAATTGCGTGGCTCCGACCGCCATGATGTTGCGGCGGTGTCCGTCCGAACCCATCCAATCCTCGAACACCTGTGCGATGGAGGGTTGGCCGTAGGCGATGTTCTCGGCACTGAAGCACGCATTGTAGCCCGCTGCGCGCACGCGGGAGGCCAAGGTCGATCCGTTCGACCCGGTGTGACCGAAGTCGCCACTGCGCGCCATGTCATCGGCATGGGCCTGGGCGGCGGCCTGAAGCGACGCGGAATGGCCCAAGGGCCGCGCCAGCCCGTTGCGGGCCCGCAGGGCAGAGACACGGGTGCCGACTGCGGCGATGTCGACGCTTTGCCCAAAGCTCAGGCGCTGCGCCTCTCCCACGCCGTCGCGACTGCTGACGGAGGGCGTGCAGGCGGCCAGCCCCATGGAGAGG
This sequence comes from uncultured Roseicyclus sp., assembly GCA_964615955.1. GTDB lineage: Bacteria > Pseudomonadota > Alphaproteobacteria > Rhodobacterales > Rhodobacteraceae > Gymnodinialimonas. The sequence goes on along the minus strand of CAZTUG010000047.1, from coordinate 25,873 downwards.
ACCAGAAGGAGGGACGGTAGACGGATCTTCATTTGCGGGATCCAGTGTTGTTTGCTCGATTGAAGCAAGGATGCCTGACCAGCGGGACGCGGGCAAGGGGATTGAAAGGGCAACCAGCGCGCCCTGTGGATAAAATTCGGGAAAAATTCAAAACTTGGCGTCAAAACACAAGAAGCCGGACTTCTCTCGGAAAATCCAGCAAAATAATGTTCGATAAGTTCAACTAATGGCCTTCAGCAAGCTCCCGCGCAAGCTGCCTCTGTCGCGCCAGGTGCGGCGCCAGATCCAGCGAAGCGATCCGCCCCTCCGCAACGATGCGTCGGCCCTCCACGAACAGGTCACGCACGCGGCGCGGCCCCGCCAGCAGCATCGCCGTCGCATCCCAACTACCCGCGGTTTCAACCCCCGACATGTCCCAGATCGCCAGATCGGCACGATAGCCCGGCGCGATCTGCCCGATCTCTGCGCCGCGCCCCAAGACCTCCGCGCCGCCGCGCGTGGCGATGCGCAAAGCCTCCTGCGCCGACATCGCCCCGGGACCGAAGGCGACCCGTTGCAGAAGCATCGTCTGACGGGCCTCGTCCACCAGCGAGCCGGCATCATTGGATGCCGATCCATCGACCCCGAGCCCCACTTTCACCCCCGCATCGCGCATCGCCCGCACCGGCGCGATCCCTGATGCAAGGCGGCAGTTGGAACAGGGGCAATGGGCCACGCCGGTGCCGGATCGCGCGAACAGGTCGATCTCCGCCGCGTCCAGCTTGACGCAATGGGCGTGCCAGACATCCGCCCCGGTCCATCCCAGTCCCTCGGCGTAATCGCCTGGCCTGCACCCGAACCGTGCCAGCGCATAAGCGACATCCTCGTCGTTCTCCGCCAGATGGGTGTGCAGCATGACCCCCTTGTCGCGGGCCAGCAGCGCGGTATCGCGCATCAACTCGCGACTGACCGAGAAAGGCGAACACGGCGCGACACCGACCCGGCACATCGACCCAGGCGACGGATCGTGGAAGGCGTCGATGACGCGCAGGCAATCCTCAAGGATGGTATCCTCCCTCTCCACCAGGCTATCGGGCGGCAATCCACCGTCCGACACGCCGATGGACATGGCACCGCGCGTGGGGTGGAACCGCAAGCCGATCTCCGAGGCGGCCTCGATCGTGTCGTCAAGCCGCGCTCCGTTGGGGAACAGGTAGAGGTGATCGGACGATGTGGTGCAGCCCGTCAGCGCCAGTTCGGCAAGCCCGACGGTCGCCGATATGCGCATGTGCGCGGGCGTGAAGCGCTGCCAGATCGGGTAGAGCGTTCGCAGCCACCCGAACAATGCCGCATCCTGTGCCCCGGGCACGGCGCGGGTGAGGGTCTGGAACAGGTGGTGGTGGGTGTTCACGAGGCCGGGCGTTACCAGGCAATACGTGCAGTCCAGCACTTCACCTGTCGCGTCAACTTCCCGCTGCAACCCATTGCCGACGCGCGCAATTATTCCGTCTTTCAACAGGATATCCACATCCCGAAGGGTGCTGCCGGCATCGTCCATCGGCACGCAGGTCGAGACATTGCACAAGAGGATCTCAGGCATCCAAGGCTCGCCGCACAAGCGCCAGCGCTGCCCCGTGCAAATCCCGCGACGCGGCCGCGATGACGCGCCCGCCATCGTGGACCGGCCGACCGGTCCAGTCGGTCACGATACCGCCAGCGGCCTCGATCACCGCGATGGGGGCGGCGATGTCATAGCTTTGCAGGCCCGCCTCGATCACCAGATCCACATGGCCGGCGGCCAGCAGCGCGTAGGCATAGCAATCGCAGCCATAGCGTGTCAGGCGGACCGCATCGCGCACCGCCTCGAAACCACGGCGATCCTCGGGGGTGCCGACCTCGGGGAAAGTGGAAAACAGCGTCGCGTCCGACAAGGTGGCCGCCGGCGCGACGGCCAAGGGCGCCACGCCCAATGGTCCCCGCATCTGCGCGATGCCGAAGCCGCCCTCGAACCGCTCGCCGATATAGGGCTGGTCGATCAGGCCATAGAGCGGACCGTTCGCATCGCACAGCGCGATCAGCACACCCCAGGTCGGCGTGCCGGATACGAATCCACGGGTTCCGTCAATCGGATCGAGCACCCAGGTCAAGCCGCTGGTCCCGGCGCTCCGGCCTTCTTCCTCTCCCAAAATGGCATCATCGGGACGCATCCGCGCCAACACTGCGCGCATCGCAGCCTCCGACGCGCGATCGGCCACGGTCACCGGGTCGTATCGTGTGGTTTCCTTGGACACGGTGCCCAAGGCTCCCTGCCGGAAATGCGGCAGGATCGCCGCGCGCGCGGCATCGGCCAGGGCGTGGGCCGTCGCAATCAGCAGTTCGCGTTCGATCGTCGGATCGGCCATTGCCGCACCCCTTCTGGCTGTCCCGCTCCGTGCCGCGTGACATGGTCCGGCGGCTGCGGTCAAGCCGTCCGATCGGGCCGCGGGCCCCGACAGGACGCGCTACAACGCGAACAACCGCGTCCTGTGGTGCTCGGGGATCGCATATCAGGACCGGAGAAGGTCGGATGCCTCCTTGTTGGACAGTCCAGCGCTCCTTGCCCGAAGCGGAAGCCTGGCCAGAGACCCCAGGCATTCAACGGCAGGGGGGCGTTCCTGGCAACGGGGTGGCGTGGCGCGGGCGGGCAGGTTACCACGGGGGAATGTATTCTGGACGGGACCGGAGGCGGCCATGCAAGCGTTCGTAGTTACCGATCATGGGCTGGCACCGCAGGTGCAGGACATCCCCGAGGTCGCCCCCGGCCCCGGTCAGGTCCTCATCCGCATCGCCGCCTGCGGTCTCAATTTCGCCGATTTGCTGATGGCGAAAGGCACCTACCAGGACACACCCGCCCTGCCCTTCACCCTCGGGATGGAAATCGCGGGTGTAATCGAGCGCCACGGCGACGGCGTGACCGCCCCCGCCATCGGAACCCGTGTCGCCGTGTTCGAGGGGGCCGGAGGCCTGGCGGAAGTCGGCATTTTCGACGCGGCGCGCTGCGTGCCGATCCCCGCGTCCATGCCGTTCGTGGAAGCGGCCGGATTCATCGTCGCCTATGGCACCTCGCACCTCGCCCTGACGGACCGGGCGCGGCTGGTGAAGGGCGAACGGTTGCTGGTTCTTGGCGCGGCCGGCGGGGTCGGTTTGACGGCGGTGGAACTGGGCGCGGCGATGGGGGCCGAGGTCATCGCCGTGGCGCGCGGGGCGGACAAGCTCGCCGTCGCAAGGGACGCGGGCGCGACCCATCTCATCGACAGCGATACCGCCGACCTGCGGGCCGAGGTCAAGGCACTGGGCGGCGCGGATGTGGTCTATGATGCCGTGGGCGGCGACGGCTTCAAGGCCGCCCTGCGCGCAATCAACCCCGGCGGGCGACTGCTGGTGATCGGTTTCGCCAGCGGCGACATTCCACAGATCCCGGCCAATCATCTGCTGGTCAAGAACGTGGATGCCATCGGCTTTTACTGGGGCGGCTACCTGCGATGGGCGCCGGACCGTCTGGCGAAAAGCCTGGCGCAGTTGCTGAAGATGTATCAGGCGGGCGCATTGAAGCCCCATATCGGGGCAACGCTGCCGCTGGACCGGGCGGGCGAGGCGCTGGCGCTGCTGCGCGATCGCAAGGTGGCGGGCAAGGTCGTCGTGACGATGCCGGACGTTGCCGGGGCTACAGCACCCGGAAGGCCTGCCGGATCAGGTTGACCATCGCATCCATAGGCTCCGACCGCGCCAGCTCCGAGCGATACATGTTGATCCGGATGCGTGGCAATGTCGGCAATGCGCCGCCATGGTTCACGACCTCCACATAGGGCGGCTCCGTGCCTTCGATGATTGCATGCAGCGCCAGATCGGCGCTGACCGTCGCCTCCACCGTGCGGATCGAATCCGATTCGACCGCCATTTCCCAGGCGATCCCCGCCGCATCGAGGGCCGCCAATGCCGTGCCCCTGAAAATGCAGGCACGCTCGAACGCCAGCCGCAGCGGCCGCTGCTTCCACATCTGCCCGTCATTTGCGCCGATCCACACAAGGGGACGTTCCAGAAGCGTCTCGCCCCCCGGATCGACGTTTTCTTCCGTGGTCAGGATCACATCCGCCTCGCCCCGCGCCATCGCCGCCTTGAGCTTGATCGTGCCATGGGACAGCAACTGCACCTTCATCCGGGGATAGGCCGCGTTGAAGCGGTGCAGGACATCGGGAACCGCCGGATAGACGATGTCGTGGGGCACCCCCAGGACCAGCTCGCCCTCATACTCCTTGGCGGTCAGGCGGCCCAGGACCTCGTCGTTCAACTCCAGCATGCGTCGCGCATAGCCCAGCATCTGCTCTCCCGCGCCGGTCAGGTTCAACCGCCGCGTTTCGCGGTTGAACAGCGAGATGTCCAACGCTTCCTCCAGCCGCTTGAGCTGCATCGACACCGCCGATTGCGTCAGGTTCAGAAAGCCGGACGCCTTGGTGACGCCTCCGGCATCCACAACGGTCACGAAGGCGCGCAAGGCGGTGAGGTCGAGGTTCCGGGCCACTTATCAAGTCCTGTGATGACCAACTTCAGAAACATTCGTTATCAAAATGTCAATCTCCTGTCCATATATCACCTATCGAAATACGATTCATTCGTTTCGTCACAAATATGAAAGGACATGCGATGCCCCAACTGTCTCTCTCCCGCCCGCAACAGGGCCGCATGGTGTCCGGTGCTCCGCGGGCTCGCATCACGCTGCTGCAACGCATTCTTGGCGCATGGCGTCAGGGAATCGGCGCATGGCGCCAGCGTCAGCACCTTGATCGCCTGCCCGATCATATGCGCCGCGATATCGGCCTCAACGATCGCGACATCGCGCAAGAAGTCGCCCGGCCGCTCTGGGATGTGCCCACGACCTGGCGCAACTGAGACAGTGCACGGCCCTGCGCGGGCGTCCAATAGCCAAAAACTATCGTCCTCCACAAAACCTGTGGAGGACACTCGCTTGAAAAATGCCTCCATCTCACCGATATTGAGGCTCAAGGCACCCCATTGCGGGGACCAGTCGGCTTTTTGGAGGAAACCATGGCTGAATACCAGACGATGCGCGCTCGCGGCGTGGGCGTCTCCGCTGCGGAGATCGACCAGGGCCTGCGCGCCCACATGAACAAGGTCTACGGCACGATGTCGATCGGCATGCTGATCACATTCGCTGCGGCGTGGGCGCTTTCGAACCTTTCGGTGACAACCGACCCAACTCAGGCCGCCGTGCAACTTGAAGGCGGCATGCTGCTGACCGGTCTTGGTGCGGCGATCTACACGACGCCGCTGAGCTACGTGATCATGTTCGCACCGCTGATTTTCGTCTTCGGCTTCTCGGCGATGATGAACCGCATGTCGGCGGCCACCGCGCAGACCGTTTTCTACGCCTTCGCGGCTGTGATGGGCCTGTCGCTCAGCTCGATCTTTCTCGTCTTCACCGGCGTGTCGATCATCCAGACCTTCCTTGTGACGGCCATCGCCTTCGCGGGCCTGTCGCTTTACGGCTACGTCACGCAACGGGACCTGTCCGGGATGGGCACCTTCCTGATCATGGGCGTGATCGGCCTGATCGTCGCGTCGATCGTGAACCTGTTCATCGGCAACGGGATCGTGACGCTGGCAATCTCCGCCATAGGCGTGCTGATCTTCGCGGGCCTCACCGCCTATGACACGCAGGCGATCAAGCAGGACTACATCGACCACGCTCAGCATGGCGACAGCGAGTGGTTGGGCAAGTCGGTGATCATGGGCGCCCTGCGTCTCTACCTCGACTTCATCAACATGTTCATGTTCCTGCTGCAATTCCTCGGCAACCGGAATTAAGCCGGATCGCTCCAGAACCTTCAGGGGCCGGGCACATAGCCCGGCCCTTTTTCGTTTGGCCAGCGCCGGACGTTCCCGTGGACCGGCCGGACCAAGTGCATGCGGCCTGCAGGACGCTTCCCCGTGCCTCGCAAGATCGGCCCGGCTGCCGATCGGGGTGCCCAAGCTGCACCCTGTCGCCAAACCGTCACACAGTGCGGCCAAGCAGGGCCCGTCGACCGCGCACAGGACGCACGCCCATGCCAGAACCATCCCTCACCGGCCTGTTCCGCGTCTTCGGTCGCATCGGCTTGCTGAGTTTCGGTGGCCCTGCGGCGCAGATCGCCTTGATGCACCGAGAGTTGGTGGAGAACCGAAGCTGGCTCACCGAGCAGCAATTCCTCAACGCGCTCAGCTTCTGCATGTTGCTGCCGGGGCCGGAGGCGATGCAACTGGCCACCTATGCCGGCTGGCGGCTGCGCGGCACCCCGGGCGGCCTGATCGCGGGGCTGCTGTTCGTTCTGCCGGGTGCCGCCCTGATCCTCGTGCTGGCAAGCTTCTATGCCGCCTATGGATCCGTGCCGCTGGTGGAGGCGCTGTTTCTCGGCATCAAGGCCACCGTCATCGTGATCGTGATCCAGGCCCTGCTGAAGGTGTCGCGAAAGGCCCTGAAGGGGCCGCTCCCCATCGTCATCGCCGTGGTGGCCTTCGTCGCCATCTTCGTCTTCCAGGTGCCGTTTCCGCTGATCATCCTCGCCGCCGCCGCCATCGGGGCCATTGCCCTGCGCGGACCTCGATCGCCCATGGTTCCCCTCACCACCTCCCCCGCCGCCACGCTGGGCACCGTCGCGACCTGGGCGACCATCTGGCTGCTGCCCCTGGCGCTTGTGTGGGCCTTCGCGCCCCCTATCCTCGCCGAGGTGGCACGGTTCTTCGCCACCCTGGCCATCGTCACCTTCGGCGGCGCCTATGCCGTGCTCGCCTACATGGTGCAGGAGGTGGTGGGTCAATACGGCTGGCTCACCACCGGGCAGATGATGGATGCACTGGGATTGGCCGAAACGACGCCCGGCCCCTTGATCCTGGTGACGCAATTCGTGGGCTTCATGGTCGGGGCGCAGGCGGGCGGATGGGGGATGGGGCTGGCTGCCGCCCTCGTCACGCTCTGGGTCACCTTCGCGCCCTGCTTCCTGTGGATCTTCGCGGGCGCGCCCTATGTCGATTGGATCGCCACGCGCCCGCGCCTGACGGGCGCATTGCACGCGATCACCGCTGCCGTCGTGGGCGTGATCGCCAACCTGTCGGTCTGGTTCGCACTCAATGTCTGGTTCGCGTCGGTCGAACGCAACGCGGCCGGTCTCTGGGTGCCCGACATCGCAACGCTCTCGCTGCCCGCGCTGGCCCTCTCCGCGCTGGCCGCCGCCCTGCTGATCTGGCGCAAGCTGGACCTGCTTTGGGTGCTGGCCGCCATGGCACTGGCCGGGATCGCACTTGCCGCCGCCACGACCGGCATTTGAGGTGTTGACACCCAGCGCGCGCAAGGCCAAAAGGCGCGCCTGTAGCCGAATAACGCGTGAGGCCCCGGCCTCCGCCCCGAACATCTACGCAGGAGCCTGAGCCATGGCGAAACCGACGACCATCAAGATCCGCCTGAACTCGTCCGCCGGGACGGGCCACTTCTACGTGACCAAGAAAAACGCCCGCACCATGACCGAGAAGATGACCGTACGAAAGTACGATCCCGTGGTGCGCAAGCATGTCGAATACAAGGAAGGCAAGATCAAGTAGGATCGCCTCCCGTCACACCGACATCAGGGCCGCGCCGAGCAATCGACGCGGCCCTTTTTCTGTGCCCGATCGCTCTTCATCGATCCGGCTGGCCAACATTCAAGGGACAAGGCCATGGTTCACGACATCACGATCCGCCCCACATCCGCCGCCGATCTCCCGGCCATCGACGCATTGCTGGGCAAAAGCTACCCGGTGCTGCTCAAGCCCGATTACCCGCCCTCGGTTCTCGTGACCTGCCTGCCGCTGATCTCGCGGGCACGGCCGGACCTGCTGCGATCCGGGACCTACTACATGGTCGAGGCGTCAGACGGCACCGCGCTGGCCGCCGGGGGCTGGACCCACGGCGCACCGCAGGGCGGCGTCGGGCCGCGCGATGTCGGCCATATCCGCCACGTCGTGACCCACCCGGATGCCACCCGGCGCGGCCTCGGGCGCGCGGTCATGGAACGCAGTTTCGCGGCGGCACGGATATCCGGCGTGCGCTGGATGCTGTGTCAATCGACGCGCACAGCCGAACCGTTCTACGCGTCCATGGGCTTTCAGCGGCGCGGCGAGATCACGATCATGCTGCGCCCGGGTATCGGCTTCCCTGCGGTGGAGATGATCCGCTCGCTCTGACCGCCACAAGACAGCGCGCGCCCGATCGCCCGGACGCGCGCCCCCACGTTCATCTTGGCAAAAAACTCATTGCACCGCCGCAACACGTGCCCGGCCCGGTGGCTGGCGCAGGGCGCGCGGGAGAGCGGCGGGGCGGGCGGGTGGGCGACGCTCTCCCGCGCGCCCTGCCCCCGGCCCAGCCCCCGGCCCAGCCCCCGGCCCAGCCCCCGGCCCAGCCCCCGGCCCGATCAAAGCTCCACCGTCTCCATCACGCCCGGGTCCAGCACCCGCACACCCGGCAACGCGGCCTTCAACGGCTCGGCGGATTGCTCCAGCACCGGGAATGTCTTGTAATGCACCGGGATCACCGTGCCGAACCGGAACAGCTTCGACGCGGCATAGGCCGCCCGCTTCATGTCCATCGTGTAATGGCCACCCGCGCAAAGGATGCCGATTTCCGGGGCGTGGAGATCCTGCCAGACGCCCATATCGGCCATCACGTCCGTATCGCCGGACACATAGACACAGCGGCCCTCGCCCGCGATCATGAACCCGGCCTCGGACCCGGCCGGCAACCGGCCGCCGTCGGGCAGGGTCACCGACGACGAATGAACGGCATTGACCATGGTCACGGCGACCTCGCCGATCCGCACGGTGCCGCCCTTGTTGAAGCCCATGGCGTTGACGCCATGGGTGTCGCTCAGCCAGTCCATCAACTCGACCATGCCGTAGACCGGAATATCCAACTCGCGCGCCAGTCCCGACGCGCTGCCGACATGATCGCCATGGCCATGGGTCACCAGAATCGCGGTCGTGCCCGCGATCGCCTCGGCCCGGCGCTCGGCCGGAAAGGCCGGGTTGCCCTCCAGCCACGGATCGACCAGCAGTACTTCGCCGCCGATCTCCAACCTGATGCCGGCATGTCCCAACCACGTGAAGCGCATCGCCATCCCCCTTCTGGTGCGGATCTGTCCTGCACCAAGAGTAATGCGGCGAAGCTCGGCCGTCACTTATTCCGCGGGATGAAGTTTCTCGGGGGTCTTCAAGGCCGCTGTGCGCGGACGCAGGAGCAGGCAGATACCTGTCGACAACACCACTGTGACGCCCAGCCCGAGATACAGGTAGGACGGAAACGCGATGCCGCTCGCCACAAGCCATGGCAAGACGAAAGCATCGACCGTTATATAGGCTGCCATCCCCGAGAAGATTACCCGCACGATATCGCGCACATCGATTTCGGTTCGTCTGGTCATGCGATATTCCTTACAGGGTCTCCCGTCGCATATCGAAATGCCCCGGGAATGAGCCGATAATGGGGCGAATATGTGAAAATCATCGGCCCCGCATCGCGCCCCCGCCTTGCCCCACCAGTCGCGCGCCGCTAAACCGCCGAAGCATCCGGTAGAACAAGGACGACCCATGTCGATTGATATCGCCACCGCCGCCAAGGTCGCCAAGCTGGCCCGCATCAAGGTGGAGGACGCCGACCTGCCCGCGCTGGCGCAGGAATTCAACGCGATCCTTGGCTTCATCGCGCAACTGGAAGAAGTGAATGTCGATGGCGTGGAGCCGATGGTCTCCGTCACGCCGCAGCGCCTGAAGCGGCGCGCGGATGTCGTGACCGATGGCAATCAGCAGGCCAAGGTTCTCGCCAATGCGCCCGATGCGCGCGAAGGCTTCTTTGCCGTCCCGAAGGTGGTGGAATGACCGAATTGAACCGACTGACGCTGGCCGATGCCCGCGATGCCCTGCGCCGGGGCGACATCACCTCCGTGGAATTGACCCAAGCCTGCCTCGCCGCCATCGACAGCGCCGACGCCCTTGGCGCCTTCGCCCACAAGACCCCCGATCTGGCGCTGGACCGCGCCCGCGCCGCCGATGCGCGGATCGCGGCGGGCGACGCGCCCGACATGTGCGGCATTCCCGTCGGCATAAAGGACCTGTTCTGCACCGAAGGCGTGCCGTCGCAAGCCGCCTCCAAGATCCTCGAAGGCTTCGTGCCGCGCTACGAATCGACCGTCTCGGGCCAGTTGCGCGATGCGGGCGCGGTGATGCTGGGCAAGCTGAACATGGACGAATTCGCCATGGGCAGTTCCAACGAGACCAGCGTCTACGGCAATGCCGTGAACCCGTGGCGCGCGGGCCATTCCGACGCCGCGCTGACGCCGGGCGGCTCCTCTGGCGGGTCCGCCGCCGCCGTCGCCGCCGATCTCTGCCTTGCGGCCACCGGCACCGATACCGGCGGCTCCATCCGGCAACCCGCCGCCTTCACCGGCACCGTGGGGCTCAAGCCCACCTATGGCCGCTGCTCGCGCTGGGGCATCGTGGCCTTTGCCTCCTCGCTCGACCAGGCCGGGCCGATGACCAAGACAGTCCGCGACGCCGCCATCATGGGCCGCGCGATGATGGGCCATGATGCGAAGGACAGCACCTCCGCCGACCTGCCCGTCCCCGATTTCGAGGCGATGCTGACCGGCGACATTCGCGGGCGTGTCATCGGCATCCCCGCCGAATACCGCATGGACGGCATGCCGCAGGAGATCGAGACGCTCTGGTCCGACGGCACCGCGATGCTGAAGGATGCGGGCGCCGAAATCCGCGATATCTCGCTGCCCCACACGAAATACGCGCTCCCCGCCTACTACGTCATCGCCCCCGCCGAGGCGTCCTCGAACCTCGCGCGCTACGACGGCGTGCGCTTCGGCTATCGCGCGAAAATGGCACCCGGCGACGGCATCACCGAGATGTACGAGAAGACCCGCGCCGAAGGCTTCGGGCCAGAAGTGCGCCGCCGCGTCATGATCGGCACCTACGTGCTGTCGGCGGGCTTCTACGACGCCTATTACAACCGCGCCCGCCGCGTCCGCGCGCTCATCAAGCGCGACTTCGACACGGTGTTCGCCGATGGCATCGACGCGATCCTGACGCCCGCCACACCTTCCGCTGCCTTCGCGCTTGGGCAGGAAGTCGCGGACCCGGTCCAGATGTATCTCAACGACGTGTTCACCGTGACGGTGAACCTCGCGGGCCTGCCCGGCGTGGCGGTGCCCACGGGGCTGACGCACGATGGCCTTCCGCTGGGTCTGCAACTGATCGGACGGCCCTGGGAAGAGGGCGATCTGCTGAACACCGCCTACGCGCTGGAAAAGGCCGCGGGCTTTGTGGCAAAGCCCGCGCGGTGGTGGTAGATTGACGGTCAACGCGCGCGGAACCCCGTTGCGTGAAAACAGAAGACATAAGGCGCGCGTGATGACCTTCTCTCGAAACCTGGCGCTGATCGTGGCCGGTGCCGTGCTGGCCTTGTCGGCCTGTGCGCGCACACCCAATGATGTCTCGCCGTCGGTTCAGGGCCGGCAAGGCGGCCTCAATGGCCAGATCTCCGCCACACCCATCGGTCCGACCGCCGCGCCGACGGCAGCGGGTGGCCTGCCGGTGAATTCGGGCGCGTCCGGCACTGTCACCTTCCTCGACCCCAACAGCATCGAGGCCATCGCGTCCGGCGCGATTGCCGAAGCCGAGGGCGCGGGTGGAACCACCGGCGGCGTGTTCGACAATA
>CAZTUG010000047.1:0-14099 GCA_964615955.1 uncultured Roseicyclus sp. | reverse complement strand
ACTTGGTATCGAGCGGTCCTTTCGGCGGCTTGTGTTCGACAATATCCAGCCGCAGCAGGCCTCGGACCTGCTGCCCGCGCCGCTGATCCCCCGCGTGGCAGCCTTCGCCCTGCGCACCACGCACCAGCCCGGCCAACGCCAATGGCGCCGCAACCCGCTGCGCCGGAGCGGGACGGAATTGTGCAGCCAGTTCCCCAGCCGCGACCTCGCGCAGGACCGCTTCCTTGCCGAGGGCGGGCCGGAACGCGATCCGCTGGGCCTCGATCCCGATGGCGACGGCTTCGTCTGCGGCTTCGATCCGGCGCCGGTCCGCGCCGAGGCCGCAGCGCCTGCCATCAGCTTCGACAACCTGCCGACCATCGACGGCTAGGCCGTTGACCAGAAGTCCGAATTTCGGCGAACGGCGCACTGGCCTGCGCCCCGAACTCGTGGTCCTGCACTACACCGCGATGGCCGATTGCGCCGCCGCCGCCCGCGCGCTTTGCGACCCGGCGCGCGAAGTGTCGGCGCATTACCTGATCGGGCGCGATGGCGCGGTGCTGGCCCTTGTGGATGAGGACAAGCGCGCCTGGCACGCGGGCGCAGGCCAATGGCGCGGATGCGGCGACGTCAATTCCCGCTCCATCGGGATCGAGTTGGACAATGACGGGCGCACGCCCTTTTCCGAGCCGTTGATGGCCGCGCTGGAACCGCTGCTGGCCGCCATCCTCGGCAGGTGGGGCATCGGCGCGGCGGGCGTGATCGCCCATTCCGACATGGCCCCCGGACGCAAGGTCGACCCCGGACGGCGGTTCGATTGGCGACGCCTGGCGCGACAGGGCCTGGCGGTCTGGCCCGAACCGGGCAGCGCACGGCGCGACGCGGCCCGCTTCCACGCCGATGCGCGCGCCTTTGGCTACCCCGCGATGGACGACGCCCTGCTGCTCGAAACGATGCGCCTGCGCTTCCGGCCATGGGCCAGCGGCCCCCTGACGGCCGAGGATTGCGCCGTGATGGCGGACCTCGCGGCACGATACGGGGCTTGACCGGCGCCGCGTCGGGGCCTAGCAGCGCGGAGCGCGGAGGGCTGGATGGCCGCGGACGGGCAACCGTCCGAGGAAAGTCCGGACTCCCATGAGTAACGGTGCCGGGTAACGCCCGGGCGGAGCAATCCGACGGAAAGCGCCACAGAAAACAAACCTCTCCTGCGTGCAGGAGAAAGGGTGAAACGGTGGGGTAAGAGCCCACCGGGGGGCTGGCAACAGCGCCCGCATGGCAAGCCCCACCGGGAGCAATGCCGAATAGGGACTGCATCACGGGGCACTTATCCCCGCGGTCCGGGTTGGCAGCTGGAGCGTGTCGGTAACGGCGCGCCGAGAGGAATGGTCATCCAGAGGGGGCAACCCCTTGGACAGGATCCGGCTTACAGGTCCTCCGCGCACATCACGACAGGGGATCGCATCGCGCGTCCGGCCGCAAGCCGGGCGCTCGGGCGCTTGGGCGCGGGGGCGCGGGCGGGGGAGTGAGTTTTCTTGCCAAGATGAATGGGGGAAGGGTCACGGACGTCGTCGGGCGAAGAAGTCGCGCATCAGGGCGGCGGCCTCGGTTTCGCCGATCCCGGCATAGATCTCGGGCCGGTGATGCGCCTGCGGATGGTCGAAGATCCGTGGCCCTTGAGCGATGCCGCCCGATTTCGGATCGGGCGCGGCGTAGTAAAGCCGCTTGATCCGCGCCGCCGCGATGGCACCGGCGCAGGCGGGGCACGGCTCCAGCGTGACCCAGAGATCGCAATCGGTCAGGCGTTCGCTGTCGAGCGCGGTGCAGGCGGCCCGGATCGCCAGCATTTCGGCATGGGCGGTGGGGTCGGTCCGCTCTCGCATCCGGTTGCCCGCGCGCGCGATGATCTCTCCGCGCCGGGCGATGACCGCGCCCACGGGGACCTCGCCGCGCGCGCCCGCGGCGCGGGCTTCCGCCAGGGCGGCCTCCATGAAGCTGATGAATTGGCTCATGGTGGCGCAGGTTGCCGCTTTCCACCGCGCTGTCAAACGGGTAGGCCGGGGACCATGGTGGATGGCGAGCGCATTGCAAAGCGGTTGAGCCGCGCGGGGGTCGCCTCCCGCCGCGAGGCGGAGCGCATGATCGAGGCCGGGCGCATCGCCGTCAACGGCGCCATCATCGCCAGCCCCGCCCTCAACGTGACCGAGGCCGACCTCATCACCGTCGACGGCGCGCCCCTGCCGCAGATCGGGCGTCCCCGCCTGTGGCTCTACCACAAGCCCACCGGCCTCGTGACGACGACCTCCGACGAGAAGGGCCGCGATACCGTGTTCGCCGCCCTGCCGCCCGAACTCGGCCGGGTGATGTCGGTCGGGCGGTTGGACATGAACTCCGAAGGCTTGCTGCTGCTGACCAACGACGGCGGGGTGAAGCGCAAGCTGGAATTGCCCGCCACGGGCTGGCTGCGCAAGTATCGCGTGCGCCTGAAAGGTTATCCCACCGATGCGGATTTCGCCCCCCTGCGCGCCGGGATCGAGGCGGATGGGGAGCGGTTTCAGCCGATGGAGATCACGCTCGACCGGCAGCAGGGCGCCAATGCCTGGGCCACCATCGGCCTGCGCGAGGGCAAGAACCGCGAGATCCGCCGCGCGCTGGCGACCATCGGATTCGAGGTGAACCGCCTGATCCGCGTCTCCTACGGGCCGTTCCGCTTGGGCGAATTGAAGGCCGGGGAGGTGGAGGAAGTCCGCCCCCGCGTGTTGCGCGATCAATTGGGGCTGGAGGCCGCGACCGAAGGCCACGCGGAGGCCAAGCCGCACGTCAAGCGCACGCGCCGCCCGGGGCCCAAGGGCAAGCCCGATCCATGGGCGGAGACGGAGGGTCGAGGCGGCCCCGATGGCCCGCGCAAGGCAGGGCCCGGGGCGCCGCGCGGTCCGAAGGGCGGCCCGTCCCGCAACGCAACGCGCGGACCGAAACCCGCCAAGACACCCGCCAAGACCGACGCGCCCGCCACGGCCCCCCGGTCCGGTGCGCCGCGCCCTAACTCGGGCGGTCGTCCTTCCCGTCCCCCGGCGACGCGTTCTCCGCGTCGAGGCTGAAGCGCTCGATCAGCGGCGCCTGTGCCATGAAGACCACGAACAGGAACGCGGGCAGGACGAAGGTTTCGAAGGTGACCCAGAACTGGTTGGATTGCGTGCGCCAGACCACCTCGTTGGCCACCGCCATGGCGACGAACGCCAGCGCCAGCCGGCGCGTCAGGGCCATCCAGCCTTCGTCCGCCATCGGCAGCCGGTCCCCCATCAGGTATTTCAGCCAGCTTTGCCCGCGCCACAGGCCGATCCCAAGCATCGCCGCGAAGAAGGCATAGACCAGCGTCGTCTTCATCTTGAAGAAGCGGTCATCGTTGAACCACACCGTGAGGCCCCCGAAGAACACCACGAGGATTGCCGTGAACACCTGGATGCGGCTGATCTTTCCGGTCAGTCGCCACAGGATCGCCGTCGCGCCCAGAAGGATCGGCACGAACACCACGGTGGCGAGGATGAAGCCGTCATACTCCGTCTCGCCGACGGTGACCGTGCGATCCTGAAGCCGCATATAGGCGATGAAAAACAGGATCGGCGGCCCCAGTTCCAGACCGTTCTTCAGCCACGGGTTGATCTGTCTTTCAGCCATGAACGTCTCCTATCCTGCGGCTTCCACTATCACCGCGCCCGCCGCGATCAAAGCCATCAATGCCAGCCGGACCGGGCCGACGGTTTCGCGCAGGAACAGCCAGCCGATCAGCGCCGCGAAAACGGTCGAGGTTTCGCGCAGGACCGCCGCCTCGCCGACCTGGTCCAGCCGCGTCGCCAGCATGATCGACCCGAAGGAGGCGAAAGCCACGACGCCCCCGAACAGGCCGCGCAGGGCCAGCGGCGCCAGCGACGGCGGTTGTTCCATGCGCCGGTAGAACCGCGCGGCAAGCACGGGGTAGAGCATCCCGTCGAGGAAGAAGAACCACGCCAGGAAGGTGAACGGGTCCGCCGTGGCGCGGATGCCATAGGCGTCGAAGGTGGTGTAGAGGGCCACGAACATCCCCGTCAGCACCGCCCACCACAACGCCGCCACCAGCGTATCGCGCGCCAGCGTGACACGGGCCATGTTGTAGGCGGCAAGGCCGTAAAGCCCCGCCAGCAGCACGGCAATCCCCAGCCATTGCCCCAGGCTGTAGCGCTCGTCGAACAGAACGGACGCGCCGATCACCGTGAACAGCGGCCCGGTGCCGCGCATCACCGGGTAGACGACCGTGAAGGCCCCGCGCCGGAAGGCCCCCAGCACCGCCCACTTGTAGGCGGCATGGATCCCGAACGCCCCCGCGAAGATCGGCCACATGTGGGGCTCGGGCCAGGGCACCACGAACAGCGCGACAGGTGCCGCCATCAGCCCGTAGCTCGCATCGATCGCGCCACGCGCCAACAGCGGGTCGTGGCGACCTTTCTGGAGGGCGCCGAACACGGCATGAAGAAGGGCCGCCGTCAGCGCCAGCACCAGCGCAACCTGCGCACCCAGGGGGGTCCCCTCGATGCCCTGAAGCCAGTCGCTCAGCATGGAGAGTTATCCCCAAGGCCTGTGGAGGAACCTCATAAACGGTCAAGTCCGACCAGGGCATCGGCAAAGTCCTGGGGGTCGAAAGGTTGCAGATCGTCAATCTGCTCGCCCACGCCAATGGCATGGATCGGCAGGCCGAACCTGTCGGCCAGCGCCACCAGCACACCGCCCTTCGCAGTGCCGTCCAACTTCGTCATCACCAGCCCCGAGACATCGGCCATCTTGCCGAACAGCTCCACCTGCCGCAGGGCGTTCTGGCCCGTCGTGGCATCCAGCACCAGCAGCGTGTTGTGCGGCGCGTCGGGGTCGCGCTTGCGGATGACACGGACGATCTTGGCCAGCTCCTCCATCAGGTCGGCGCGGTTCTGCAAACGGCCGGCCGTGTCGATCATCAACAGGTCGGCGCCCTCGGCTTCGGCCCGGACCATTGCGTCAAAGGCCAGCGCCGCCGGGTCGGAGCCTTCGGGCGCGGTCATCACCGGCACGCCTGCGCGCTCTCCCCAGACCTGCAACTGCTCCACCGCTGCCGCGCGAAACGTGTCGCCCGCCGCGATCACCACGCTCTTGCCCGCCGCCCGGAACTGGCTGGCCAGCTTGCCGATGGTCGTCGTCTTGCCCGACCCGTTCACGCCCACCACCAGCACCACCTGCGGCGTGCGCGGATAGATCGGCATCGGCCGCGCCACCGGCTCCATCACGCGGGCGACCTCGGCCGACAGCACCTCCTTGATCTCGCGCACCGACATCTGCTTGCCGTAACGCCCCTCGGCCATGTTGGCGGTCACGCGCAGCGCGATGTCCACGCCCATGTCCGAAGCGATCAGAAGCTCTTCCAATTGCTCCAGCATGTCGTCGTCAAGCGCGCGGCGCGGCTCGGCCGTGCGGCCGATAAGCCGGCCCAGAAGGCCCGGTTTCCGGGGCGCGGGACCGGTGGTTTCGGCGGCGCTTGCGGCTTCGGTGGCACCATGCGGGATTTCCTCGGCGGCCCGTGCAGCGCCATCGGGCTTCGGTGCGGCGTCGATGCGCACCGGCTCCTGCTCCTGCTCCTGCTCCTGCTCCTGCTCCGGCTCCTGCGGAGGGTGAACGGGTTCCACCGCCGCATCCGGCAGGTCCGCGTCGGTGGCTCCTGCCGTGGCCTCCGCACCGTCTTCGACGATCGCACCCAACCCCGCGTCCAGTTTGGACGAGGATTTGAACATGCGATCCTTCATCTTGCGGAAAAACGACATCGGCACCCTGTTCCCAAAGCCAGCCTGACCCACCTAATACCGATAGACGCGGTTGGAAAGACCGCCGCGCACCCGCACGCGCCACCATGCGGCAGCACGCCATTGTTTTGCCCGATTGGCCGGGTAGACTATGCCAAACGCCCGGAGGACTGACCGACCGATGCCCGTCATCGCCCGCTATGCCGCCATTACCCTTCCCCCGATGCTGCTACTGATCCTTGCGGGCGCGCTCTGGGGCGGTTTCGCCTGGGGTGCGCTGGTCTGGCTGACCCTTGTCGCGGCCTTGGCCGACCGCCTGCTGGAACCGCCCACATCCCCTGATCCCGAAGAGCCCACCGCGCCTTGGGCCGACGCCCTCTCCATCGGGCTGGCGGCCGGTCACTTTCTGGTCCTGTTCGCCACCACGGGCGCCATCGCCGCCGGCAGCCTGACCGGGTGGCAAGGCCTCGCCCTGTTCCTGGCGACAGCCTCCTTCATGGGGCAGGTCAGCCACCCCAACGCCCACGACCTGATCCACCGCCGTGCGGTCGTGCTGCGCGCCTTCGGGGCGGCTGTCTATAGCTCCGTGGGCTTCGGGCACCACGTCTCGGCGCATCGGCTGGTGCATCACCGCCATGTCGGCACGCCAGACGATCCCAATACGCCCGAACCGGAGGAATCGTTCTACACCTACCTGCCCCGCGCGTGGCGCGGCTCGTTCGAGGCCGGGATCGTCGCGGAAATCGACCGGCTGGAGCGTCGCGGTCGCGGGCCGAACCATGTCGCCAACCCCTACTGGCTCTGGCTCGGGGGGGCGGTCGCGACCCTGATCGGGGTGGTCGCGGCGGGCGGGCCTTTCGCGGCCCTCGTGCTCATCGGCCTCGCGGCGCTGACCGGGGCGCAGATCCTGATGTCCGATTACGTGCAGCACTACGGTCTGCAACGCCTGATCCTGCCCAATGGCCGGGTGGAACCCGTTGCCGCCCACCACAGCTGGAACGCGCCCAAGGGCTTCTCGTCCTACCTGATGATGAACGCGCCCGCCCATTCCGAGCATCACCTGCACCCCGACCGTTCCTACGAGCGTCTGGACATGCGGGCCGAGGTGCCGACCCTGCCCTTTTCCATGCCGGTCATGGCGGTTATCGCGCTGGTGCCGGGCATCTGGTACCGGATGATGGACAAGCGCGCCCTCAAGGTCATGGAGGCCGCCGAAGCCCGCCACGCGGCAGGCCCACCCGTGCCGACAACGCCATCCCGTCCGTCCCGGGGGGCGCACCCGGTCAAGCCGCACGGCGCGGCACCGGCGGACCCCCGCCGGACCCAGCCCGCCCCGCCGACCGACGCGCCGACCGCCCCGCCGACCGCCCCGCCGACCGCCCCGCCCGCCAGCGCGCAACCGGCCAACCCGGCGGCTCTGGCCGATGATTCCGAAACCACTGAATTGCTTGAACGAATCCGCGCAGCGACGAACTAGCGCGCCGCCGTCCGCCTAAAGGGACACGCCCCGCCGCCCGGCCAGATCGGTGAAATACTGCCACGCCACCCGCCCCGACCGGGACCCGCGCGTCGCCTGCCATTCCACCGCTTCGGCGCGCAACTCGGCGTCGGAAATCGCCACGCCATAGGCGTCGCAATAGCCCCGGATCATCGCCAGGTAGCCATCCTGATCGCAGGCATGGAACCCCAACCACAACCCGAAACGGTCCGACAGGGACACCTTTTCCTCCACCGCCTCCGACGGGTTGATCGCCGATCCGCGTTCGTTCTCGATCATGTCTCGGGGCATCAGGTGGCGGCGGTTGGACGTGGCGTAGAACACCACGTTGTCCGGCCGCCCCGTCACGCCACCGTCCAGCACCGCCTTGAGGCTCTTGTAATGCTGGTCATCATGGGAGAACGACAGGTCGTCGCAATACAGGATCGCCCGCACCGGCGCGGCCCGCAGCAAGGCAAGAAGCCGCCCGACCGACGGCAGATCCTCGCGCTGCACCTCCACCAGCTTCAGCCCGGCAAATTCTTCCGCCAGC
Organism: uncultured Roseicyclus sp.; assembly: GCA_964615955.1. Lineage (GTDB taxonomy): Bacteria > Pseudomonadota > Alphaproteobacteria > Rhodobacterales > Rhodobacteraceae > Gymnodinialimonas. The sequence continues at coordinate 6,295 of CAZTUG010000047.1, read as the reverse complement.
GCCCCGTGCACCGCCTTCACCAGCGAGGATTTCCCCATTCCCCGCGCGCCCCACAGCAAGGCGTTGTTGGCGGGCAGCCCGGCCGCGAACTGGCGCGTATTGGCCATCAGCGTGTCGCGCGCTCGTTCGATCCCGCGCAACAGCCCCAGATCGACCCGGTTGACGGCGGCGACGGGCGCAAGCTGATCGGGGTCGGCATGCCACACGAAGGCCTCCGCCGCCGTCCAGTCCGGCACCTGCGCCGGACCCGGCCGCAGCCGCTCCAGCGCCTCCGCGATGCGGAACAGCGCGTCAGCCGACACCGCGTCGCTCAAAGCTCTTCGCCCTCGTCCAGGATGCCTTCCTCGCGCAGTCGCCGATTGCGCGTGACCTCCACCCAGCGCACAAGCTGGATCGAGATCTCGTAGAGGCCGTAGACCACGGTGAACAGGATCACCTGCGTGATCACGTCGGGCGGCGTCACCAGCGCGGCCAGCGTCAGGATGCCGACCACGGCCCATTTGCGCACGTTGCCCAGACCCTCGGCCGTCACCAGCCCGGCCTTGCCCATCAGCGTCAGCAGCACCGGCAACTGGAAGCACAGCCCGAAGGCGAAGATGAACTTCAACGCCAGATCGAGCGATTCCTTGACCGAGCCAAGGAAGATCGTCTGCAATTCGCCGTCCGTCTCCGCCGCCGGGTTCTCGAACGTTCCGTCGCCCGCGATCAGGTTGGCCAGCGCCGGGATGGCGTCCGAGAAGCCGATGAAGAAATTCATCGCCAGCGGCGTCACGACGTAATGCGCGAAGCTTGCGCCGATCAGGAACAGCACCGGCGAGGCGACGAGGAAGGGCAGGATCGCGTTCTTTTCCGACCGGTAGAGGCCCGGCGCCACGAAGCGCCACAACTGGTGCGCGATCACCGGAAACGACAGCGCGAACCCAAGGATGATGGAGATGCGCACGAGAACGAAGAACTTCTCCTGCGGCGCGGTGAAGATCAGGCGCGCATCCTCGCCCCGGTCGCGCAGGACATCGGCGAGGGGTTGGGAAATGAAGTTGAGCGCGCTTTCGGCCACGGTGAACATCAGCACCATGCCGACCACGAAGGCCAGAACCGACCGGATCAGCCGGGTGCGCAGTTCGGCCAGATGTTCGACCAGCGGGGCGGCGCTGTCTTCGATCCCGTCATTCGCGTCGCTCATGACCGGCCCGCCTGCGACACCGCAGCCTGGGGCGCGCGGTCCGGTTCGGGGGCTGCGGGGTCTTCGACCAGCGCGGGGCCCGGATCAGCCGACGCGACCCGGGGCCCGGGCTCTATCTGTGGCCCCGTCTGTGGTTCCACCTGTGGCCCCGTCTGTGGCTCGATCTCGGGCTCGGCGCTTGTCTCGGCGGCTTTCGCAGCCTTGATCGCCGCGATCTTTTCGCGGGTTTCCTGCTGCGCGGCGAGCTTCTTTTCCGCGATGATCCGCGTGGCCGATCCTTCCTCGAATTTCGTCGGGTCGATATCGTCCATGACATCGCCCATCATGTCGCGCGCCATCTTCTTGGGGTTGGTGAACTTGGAGGCCGCGCGCAGGTCGCGGCTCATCTCCGTCATGCCGGATTCGTCGGCGGCGGCGTTCATCGCGTTGGTGAATTCCTTCGCCATGCCCCGCACCCGGCCCACCATCTGGCCCAGTTTCCTGAACATCTTGGGCAAGTCTTCGGGCCCCACGACGATCAACGCCACGATCCCGATGACCAATAGTTCCATCCAGCCGATATCAGGCATCTGCCGCGTTTCCCGTGCGCAATGGGTCTGCCGCCGTCACGCCGGCGCCAAGCCCTTGATCAAGCGTTGTCGCGATCCGCAGCGCGCTGTTCGGGCGTCACGTCGCGCGCCCGTGTGCCATCCGCCGAGGCGGTCGCATCCTCGATTTCCGGCTCGGGCGACTTCACGCCGTTCTTGAACGCGGTGATGCCCTTGCCGACTTCACCCATCAGGCCCGCGATCTTGCCGCGGCCGAACAGGACAAGGACGACCACGGCGATCAGGATAAGGCCGGCTGGTCCGATATTGTTGAGCATGATCTTCTCCCTCTGGCAGGCCTGCGCGCGACGCAGCGGCAGGCGCCCTCATTTCGGTGACATATCTATTAGGTATGGTCGCGCTGCGCCAGATCAAAGGTCAATCCCGCAGATTCACCGGCTCACCCCCCGGATCGGGAACACGAAGCAGCGATCCCGGCGGATTGTCAGCCACAACGCGGTGCCCGGTTTGGGCAGGAACACCGCCGGAACCGTGGCCTTGACGATGCCGCCGTCGAAATCCATGCGGAACTCCACAAGGCTCTCGTGACCCATGAAGCGCGCGCGTTCCACCACGCCGCGCGCGGGCACGCCGTCCCGGGGCGTCGGGTTGGGGCCGCGCCCCCCCCGGTCGAAGTCGATCTTGACGTGCTGGGGGCGGAACACGATGTCCACCGCCGTGCCGTTGGGAACACCCGGGGCAAGGAACTGCCCGAAGGCGGTATCGGTCAACGCGCCCTCCACCTCGCCGCGTATCACGTTGATGTCGCTGAAAAATGCGGCGGCATCGCGGTCGCAGGGCGCATGGTAGATGTTGTAGGGCGCGCCGGTCTGCACGACTTCGCCGTCGCGCATCAGGGCGATCTGGTCGGCCATGCGCATGGCCTCTTCCGGCTCGTGGGTCACCAGAACCACCGCCGTGCCCTCTTCCTTCAGCATGGCCAGCGTCTCGTCGCGGATGCCGTCGCGCAGACGGTTGTCGAGGCCCGAGAACGGCTCGTCCATCAGCATGATGCGCGGACGCGGGGCCAACGCACGGGCCAGCGCCACGCGCTGCTGCTCGCCCCCCGACAGCATGTGCGGCGCGGTGTCGCCGTAGCCTGCAAGGTCCACCCGTTCAAGCAGTTCCCCCACCCGCGCGCGTGTCTCGGAGGCGGGGCCGCGCAGGCCGAAGCCGATATTCTGCGCCACGCTGAGATGGGGAAACAGCGCGAAATCCTGAAAGATCAGCCCCACGCCGCGGGCTTCCGGCGGGGTATGGACGCTGGAATCGGACAGGACCCGACCATCGGCGCGGATCACGCCCCGGCTTTGCCGCTCGATCCCGGCGATCAGGCGCAGGGTGGTGGACTTGCCGCAGCCCGACGGGCCCAACAGGCACAACACCTCGCCGGCGCGCACCGTCAGGTTGACGCCGCACAGCACTTCGCGGCCATCGAAATGGCAGCAGATATGTTCAAGCTCGAGGCGGGGGGGCGACAACACGGGGGGGGAATTCCGATCATTTCACTCGGGAACGGCAGATAACATCGACGGGGGGCCGCGCCAAGGCCCTGTCAGTGATCCGTCGATGATCCATCGGTGGTCCATCGGTGGTCCATCGGTGGTCCATCGGTGGTCCATCGGTGGTCCGTCAGATCGTGGCGTTGGTCCCGCCGCCATCGACAAGGATGTTCTGGCCCACGATGAACCCGGCCTTTTCCGAACACAGGAACGCGCACATCGCCCCGAATTCCGCCGCCGTGCCATAGCGCCGCGCCGGGATCGTCTGGATCCGCCGCTTGCGCGCCTCCTCCACCGAAATCCCCTCCTTCTGCGCCACGCCGCCATCAAGGCTGACCGCACGGTCGGTGTCATGGATACCGGGCAGCATGTTGTTCACGATCACGCCGAACTGCGCCACCTGCCGCGCGGTGCCCGCGACATAGCCTGTCAGGCCCATGCGCGCCGCGTTCGACAGCCCCAGCGCCGGGATCGGCGCCTTCACCGATTGCGAGGTGATGTTGACGACCCGGCCCCAGCCCCGGTCGATCATCGCGGGCATCAGCGCCGTCATCAGCGCGATCGGCGTCAGCATGTTGGCGTCCAGCGCCGCGATGAAATCGTCGCGCGTCCAGTCCGACCACAGGCCCGGCGGCGGGCCACCCGCATTGGTGACAAGGATGTCGGTATCGCCCGCCTGCGCCAGCACCGCCGCGCGCCCGTCCTCGGTGGTGATGTCGGCGGCCACCGCCACGACATCCACGCCATGCTCCGCCCGGATCGCGGCCGCGGTCGCCTCCAGCGCCGTCGCGCCCCGCGCGTTCAGCACCAGGTTCACGCCGGCTGCGGCAAGCGCCTCGGCGCAGCCACGCCCCAAACCCTTGGACGATGCACAGACCAATGCCCGACGTCCCTTGATGCCCAGATCCATGATGGTCTCTCCCGATATCGTTCCCGTGTTTCCCCCGTGGCTTACCAGCCTGCCCGTCGCGCCACCAGTCTTGACCCTCCGCCACGGCCCTAGTCTAAGCGGAGGCATTCACCCCGAAGGAGGCCGCCATGGCCGCGCACCCGCCCCTGTTCCGGTTCCAGACCTACCCCGCGATGGCGCTTCGCGTCGTTTCGGGCGCGAATATGGGCGATGCCATCGGGCTGGACGATGCTGCGCTGGCGGGCGACATCTACCGGCTGTTCGCGCAATATCCGGCGCAACGGCTGGCGATCTCGGAGGCGCCCGACCTTGCCTCCGGCGCCGGCGGGCGGCCCTGCATCGCCGATGGCTCGGCCGTGGGGCAACCCGGCGAGGCGCTGGCGATTTCCGCCTGCCACATGCTCATGGGGGCGTCCGGCGAAGTGGTCGAGGTGCTGCTCCTCAGCCACGCGGCCGCGGATGGCGGGCGGCTTCACGTCCTGCCGCTGTCGCCGCTGAAACCTGACACGGAATACGAACTGGTCGGCTCGCAAACCGCGTCGGCGCTTGAACGCTTCGCCGACATCGCCTCGGTCAGCTTCCTGGCGGGAACGCATCTGACGCTGGCCGATGGCACGCAATGCCCCGTCGAACACCTGAATATCGGCGACATGCTTCTGACCCGCGATCACGGGCCGCAACCGATCCGCTGGATCGGCGTCCAGACCCGCCGCGCCACCGGCTCCGCCGCGCCGATCCGCATCACCGAGGGCACGCTGAACACGTCGCGCGACCTGCGCCTCAGCCCGCAGCACCGCCTGTTCATCTGGCAGCGCCGGGACGAGCTTGGAACCGGCCGCGCCGAGGTGATGGTGAAGGCCGAACTTCTGGTCAACGGCACCACCGTCCTGCGCGAAGAAGGCGGCCACGTGGACAGCTACCAGATCGTCTTCAACGGGCACGAGATCATTTATGCCGAGGGGATCGCCGTCGAATCGCTGCTGGTCACCCGCCAGACCCGCGCCAATCTGCCCGAGGATCTGGCCCTGACCGGCTCCGCCGACGCGGCGGCGCATGCCGCGTCGCTGGAAATCCCGGACGAGGCGGCCGGCGGCGACGTCGCGGACCGCCTGTCGCGCGCCTCGCGCGGCGCACGCAGCGATTGATCCGCCCCGCCGCCCCGCCGCCCCGCCGCCCCGCCGCCCCGCCGTCCGGACCTCACTCCACCGCGTAGTGGAACTCTTCCCGCGTGATCTTGCCGTCCGCCACGTGGTAGACGCCGATCTCCTTCATCTGCATCCGCTTGCCGCTCTCCTTGTCGGTCGCATCGACATCGAACAGCACGCTGAACTGGTTCTCGCCATGGTAGAACGGGCCGATGACCTCGCTTGAATGTTCCTCCATGGCGTTGTCCCACCAATCGTGCTTGCCGTGGATCCCCGGCTTGCCGTGGGTCTCGCGGCCCTGCCCGCCCATGTCGGCGGCCTCCACCGACACCGCGTCGTCGGCATAGAGCGTGTCGAGGTTTTCGCGGATCTTCGCGCCGCCCGCGCGGCAGCCTTCCACCAGCGCCTTGGCGATGTCCTTGACGTCCATTCTTCGATCTCCCTGTTGATGTTCGCCTTATGTTCGAAGTATGCCCGGGTCTCGCCCCGCTGTCATCCCCGCCCCTGACAGCGTCCTGGCAGCAGATGTCGGGGCAGCACCTGCCACGCCAAATCCCATTGTCCCCATGTCCCGCGCCCCATATACGGCGCAACATGTTGGACAATCGCCCCCCCCTCCCGCCGGAAATCGCGCGCCGCCGCACCTTCGCGATCATCTCGCACCCCGATGCCGGCAAGACGACCCTGACCGAGAAGTTCCTGCTGTTCGGCGGCGCGATCCAGATGGCCGGCCAGGTGCGCGCCAAGGGCGAGGCGCGGCGCACGCGATCCGATTTCATGCAGATGGAGAAGGACCGCGGCATCTCCGTCTCGGCCTCCGCGATGTCGTTCGATTTCGCCACGCCGGGCACGCAATACCGCTTCAACCTCGTGGATACCCCCGGCCACTCCGATTTCTCCGAAGATACCTACCGCACGCTCACCGCCGTGGACGCGGCGATCATGGTGATCGACGGGGCCAAGGGCGT
>CAZTUG010000046.1:6101-27186 GCA_964615955.1 uncultured Roseicyclus sp. | reverse complement strand
CCCGGTCCTGGCGGGTGCGGGGTTCGGGAGGCGAAAGGATCATGGGCTCACCAGACGCAGGTTGGTGAAGCCCGCCGCGCGCAGGATCACCATGATGTCGATCAGGCGCTGGGTCTGGGATCCGTCGGTGGGGCGCAGGAGGATGGCATCCGATTCCGTCTCCATCCGGCCGTTCAGAGCCTGTTCCAGCGCCGATATGTCGATAATGCGCCCGTTCAGGTGAAGAGACTCGGGGCCGATGTCCACAAGGCGCGGGGGTCCTTGCCAGGGGCTGTCGCCAGCGGTGGCGGCGGTCAGCGCGATTTCCGCATCCTGCCCGAAGCGCGCGGCGAGCATGAAGAAGACCAGCAACAGGAATACCACGTCGATCATCGGCGTGAGACTGGGCCTGCGGCGGGGCGTGGCGGGGGCGAAGGCGAAGCTCATGGCGTGGCCGGTCCGCGCGCGAAGATGCGGGTTGCGTCGGCCTCCATCTGGGATTGCAGGCGGTCGGCGACACTGTCGAACCAGGTCAGCGCAAGGGAGGCGGGAATTGCCACGCCCATGCCGGCGGCAGTGGTCAAAAGCGCCTCCCATATGCCGCCTGCCAGTGTTGCGGGATCGGCGCGGACACCGGCGGTCTGCAGGGCCTGGAACGCGGTGATCATGCCCAAGACGGTGCCGAGCAGTCCCAGAAGCGGCGCGACGGTGACGATCAGGTCGAGGGCGCGCAGGCCGGTGCGCGCTTCGGTCAGCAGGGCGCGGGCGGTCAGTTGCGTTTCTTCCCGCGCGGCGGTGTCGCCAAGCGCGGCATCGGCGCGGGCGGTCATCGCGGCATGGGCCAGCCGGGCGCGCAGGCCGGGATTGCCTGCGATCTGCGCGGCTGCGGTGGCATCGCCCGATTGCCACGCGGCGACGGCGGCACGGACATGGGTGTTGGTGCGCAAGGCATGGGTGGCGGTCAGGCGCCAGAGCTTCCACAGGATCAGCGCAAGGGTGATCACGGACAGCCCCGCGATCAGCCACAGGACCACGCCGCCGGTTTGCAGGAGTTCGGGCACTGGAGGCATCCTCTGAAGCGTTAGCGTCGGGTTTCGAGCGGTTGAAAGATCAGGCCATCGAGGCCAACGGACAAATGGGCGGTAATCCCGAACGTGTCGCGCAGGTTTTCGCGTTTCAAGACGAATTCGGGTCTCCCCTCTGCCACGATGCGCCCGCGATCCATCAGAACCAGGCGGTCGCAATGGCGCGCGGCAAGGCCCAGATCGTGCAGCGAGACGAGGGTGGCGGTGCCTTCCGCTGCAAGGGTCCGGAAGGCCTGCATGGTGGCGATCTGGTGGCCAGGGTCCAGACCTGCCACGGGTTCGTCCGCAAGGATCAGAGGTGTTTGCTGTGCGAGGGCGCGGGCGATCAGGACGCGGGCCTGTTCGCCACCGGAAAGCTCGGTCGCGGCGCGGGATCGGAAGGTGATGAGATCCATGGCCTCAAGCGCCTCGGTCACGGCGGCGCGGTCGGCGTCGGACGGGCGCTGGCCTGCCGAAAGGTGGGGAACGCGGCCGAGCATCACGAGGGTTTCGACCGTCACAGGCCACGCGATCTCGCGCGATTGCGGCAACCAGGCGACGTTCCGTGCGCGCTGGGCGGCGGGAATGTCGTCGAGAGAGGAACGACCGCCATGGGGCAGCAGCCCGAGGGCCGCGCGCATCAGAGTTGTCTTGCCCGCGCCGTTGGGGCCGATCAGGCCCACGACCTCGCCCGATGCAACGGCAAGCGTCGCCTGGTCGACCACCGGACAGATGCCGCGCAGGACGGTGAGATCGGTCAGGGTCAGCAGGCTCACAGGCTTTCCCTCCGCGTCTTGTAGATCAGGTGGAGGAACAGCGGCGCACCGACCAGAGCCATGAGAACGCCCAGTTTCAGGTCCCGTTCCGGCAGGATCAGACGGGTGGCGATATCGGCGGCCAGCACGAGAGCGGCACCGCCAAGGGCGGAAGCGGGCAGAAGTCGGCCCGGTTGCGCGCCCACGATGGGGCGCAGGATATGGGGCACGACAAGGCCGACGAAGCCGATCGCGCCCGCCACGGCGGTGGCCGCCCCGACGCAGGATGCGATACCGACGATCAGGGTCAAACGGGCACGATCGAGACGGATGCCAAGCGATTGCGCCGCATCCTCGCCCAGCGTCAGCGCGTCGAGGGGCCGGGTCAGGGACAGCAGCAGCACCCAGCCGAGCGCCATGAAGGGCAGCGCGATCCAGACATGGGTGAAGGAGCGGTCGGCAAGGCTGCCAAGCAGCCAGAAGACGGTTTCGGCGGTGGCGAAGGGATTGGGCGACAGGTTCAACGCCAGCGACAGCAGCGCCCCGGCGAGCGCCGAGATGGCGATGCCCGCAAGGATCAGCGTCATGGAGGAGCCGCGCGGGCCGGCAAGGGCCAGGATCAACAGCGTGGAGATAAGCGCGCCGGTCAGCGCGGCCAGCGGCAGGGCCAGTACGAAACTGGCGGCGAGGCCGGAATGCAACGCGATGACCGCGCCCAGGGCGGCGGAGCCGGACACGCCGATCAGGCCCGGTTCGGCAAGGGGGTTGCGGAGGTAGCCTTGCAGTGCTGCCCCGGACAGCCCTAGTGAGACGCCGACCAGAACGGCGAGGATGGCGCGGGGCAGGCGGATCTCGCGCATCACGAGGGTGATGGCGTCGCTTTGGGGGGACAGCAGCGCCCGCAGGCTTTCGCCGGGACCGAAGCCTGCCGGGCCGGTCAGCAGGGAGACGAGGAAGAGAATCGCGACAAGGCTCGAAAGGACAGGGATCAAGGCGCGGTTCATTGCGCACCCCCGATCCGGAGATCGCGCAGGGCGCGGAGCGCGGTCAGGACGGCGGGCGTGCCGCAGGCCCATTCCGGGCCGGATTGATACGTCTGCCCGACCGCGATGAGGGTTTGCAGGGCTGGATGGCGGAGGATTTCCTCGGCCTGAGATGCGCCGCGATAGGGCTGCGAGGTGATGATGAGGTCGGGCGCGGCAAGGACGAGCAGTTCAAGGGCCAGTTGCCCGGAGGCGGAGCGGTCGAGTTCAGCAATGATGTTGCGATACCCTGCCGTCGTTACCACGTCATCGGCCAGCGAGTCGGGGCCAAGGGTGTAGCCGTTGGGGTAATAGAAGGCCGCCCGCCGGGTGCCGGGCGGCGTGGAGAGGGCGGCCAGATCCGTCTCGAACTGGCGGATCAGGGTCTGAGCTTCGGTCTGGCGGCCCAGAAGGGCGCCCATTCGGGCGAGTTGTGCGGGAATGTCGGACAGCTCGTCTTCCAGCTCGAACTGTTCGACGCGGATGTCGAGGCGACGCAGCAGCGCGATGGCGGCGGGATCGGACCAGATGCCGGCGACGACAAGGTCGGGTTGCAGCAGGAAGATCTCTTCCGCGCTGCCGTGATTGGCGGGATAGCGCGCGGCCTCCTCGGCCATGGGCGAAGACAGCGGATCAGACGCGATCGCGGACACGGAGATCAGTTGACCGGGGGCTGCCAGTGCCATGGCGAAAAGGTCGGTGCAGAGGTTCATCGACACGACCCTTTGTGGCACTTGCGCACAGACGCCCGCCGCGCAGCCAAGCCACGCGGCGAGCGAGAGGGATATGAGCCGGGGGCACCTAGCGTTTGACCGGTATCGCATGTCGCTGCCTCTCCCTCTGATCGAACGCGAAGTGCGATCAATCCTCGTTCGACGAAACGCAACGTGCCTCAGAACGTCGCACGGAGCCCGACATAGACCGCGCGGTCCGAGGCACCGTAGCCCGGGATCGTCTGATACTCCTCGTCCAGCAGGTTTTCGAGGCGGAGATACATCTCCACATCCGGCGTAAAGGCATAGGCGACGGTCGCGTCGAAGGTCACGAAATCGTCCAGCCCCACCCTGTCGGCCTGGTAATTGCCGGTGAGCGACAGGTCGACGCCAGGGCGAAGCGCCGCGCCGAAGGTGGCAGAGAGCGCGTGGCGCGGCACGGCGGTGGTCCAGCCCGAACTGTCCAGCACCACGTCGGCGTAGCTGTCGGTGAAGGTATAGGCCGCGTCGATGGACATGCCGTTGGCGTAGGCGTGACCGCCCGAAAGCTCCACCCCGCGGCGGGTCGAGGTGCCGGGACGCTGCACATAGCCGAAGGTGGTGAAGGAATAATCGATGATGTCTTCGGCCTCGATCCAGAACACCGTCGCGGCGACATAGCCGTTGTCGCCGAAGCGTCGCTCCACCCCCAGATCGAAGCTGAGGGAGGTTTCCGGCTGCAGGGCGGCATTGCCCGCGAAGGCATCATAGAGTTCGTAATTCGACGGCGCGCGGTAGCCGGTGGCGAAGTTGCCGCGCAGGATCAGATCCTCGGTCGGGCGATAGGCCACGGAAAGCCGCCCGGTCACGAAATCGCCGAATTGCGAATGGTCGTCGTAGCGCAGTGTCGCGGCGACGTCGATCTGATCGGTCGGCGCGAAGGTGTATTCGGCGAAGGCGGAATTCACCGTGGTGTCGAAGCTTTGACCGCCTGCCCCGAAGCCGAAATCGAGCAGGTCGGTATAGCCTTCCTCAACCCGTTCCAGGCCAAGGACGATCTGGCCGCTGGATCCCAGATCGCCGATTGCGCGGTAGCCGTATTGCAGGCGGTCCCCGGTATAGGTGAGGTCATAGCCGCCGAAAGCGTTGGTGCCGGTCAATTGCCGGGTGATCCGGAAGGCGGAGGCTTCCAGCACATGCTCGAAGCTGCCCGCGTCATAGGACAGCGCGACGCGCGCGCCGGTCTGGTCGCGTTCGGTGACGTCATCGGGGGTGCCGTCGCAGACGATGGGACTTGCGGCGGGGCAGCTCAAGGTCTCGTCCACGTCGAAGGTCTGTTCCTCCACGAAGGCACTGGCTTCAAGCTGCAACTGGTCGCCGATATCATAGCGGCCGGAAAAGCTGATGCGGGCCGATTGGAAGCCGTCGGCCTCGGTATTCCCGTTGCCCTCCTCGGCCGCCGAATAGCCATCGGAGGTGACCGTGCTGAGGGTCAGGGTCGATTCATGCCCCACGCCGCGGTTCGACAGGGAATAGGCGCCGCTGAAGGTGTTGTAGCTGCCATATTCGGCCGCAACTGCCTGAGACAGGCCGTCCGCCGTGGCGCGCCGCGTGGTGATGTCGATCACCCCGCCGATGGCCTGCGAGCCATAAAGCGCGGATTGGGAGCCGCGGATGATCTCGATCCGGGAGATGTCGGCGGTGGTCAGCCCGCCGAAATCGAACGCGACCTGTGGGCCCGACGGGTCGGAGACGTCGATGCCATCCACCCGCACGACGATGTTCTGCTGGCTGACGCCCCGGATGGTGAGCCCGGCCTGCGACCCCAACGGGCCGTTGGCGCGGATCGAGATGCCGGGCACGCGGCGCAGGTAGTCGAGGACGCGAATATCCCCTGCGGCTTCCAGATCGGCGGCGGTGACGATGGTGGCCGACGCGCCCGAGCGATCGGCCGCGGTCTCGGTCAGGTTGCTTGCGAAGACGATCTCGTCGAGTTCGAACACGGATTGCGCCAGCGCAGGCGCGGTGAGCAGGGCGGGGATGGCCGTTGCGGCCAACAGAAGACGGGTCATGATGATCCCTCCGACGGGCCGGAACCGGCCATTTTCATGATGTCGTTGGAGGATGTTCCCCCGCAGACGGTGCTGGGTGCCACCGCTACGGACAGGTCCGTTGCCCCTGCGCCCTCCGCGCATGAGACAGGGTGATCACCTCGGCAGGTCTCCTGACTTGCGGGTCGATGTTTGGCCGGGCCTTCCCGGGGCTCTCCCCAGTGGCATGTTCCAGCCGCACTCGCCGCTTACAGTTGCGGGGGCAGTCGCGGATTTGAACCGCGTTCCCATTTTAACCCGACGGGGGACCGCCGGGACCGAAGCCCTTCCGGCATACGCCCGCATACCTGCCGCGTGCAAGGGCCGCGTGCGACGCATTGCGGCCCGTTGCCGAAATACTGCAGATTGCCGGGCAGGGAGTGCGGCGGATGATCGAGAATTGGGACGATGCCTATGCCAACGGTGCCCATATCGTGGGTGCAGACAGCATCGTGGCGGGCTGGGCGCAGCGGGCGGCAATGCTGCGGGCGCGGGTAGCGGCGGAGGTGGTGCAGGTCGGGCCTGGGGCGCGGCAGGTGGTGGACCTTTACCGGCCAGAGGGCACGGAACAGGGCCTGACGGCGATCGTGCATGGCGGTTACTGGATGGCCTTCGACGGCCGCGATTTCGCGCATCTGGCGGCGGGGCCCCTGGCGGCGGGACAGGCGGTGGCGATGGTAAGCTACAGCCTCGCGCCCGAGGCACGGATCGCCGACATCACGGGTGAAGTCGCGGCTGCGATTTGCGCAATCGCAGGGCAGGTCGCGGGGCCGATCCGGCTGGCCGGACACTCTGCCGGGGGGCATCTGGTGGCGCGGATGATCTGCGACAAAGTGATGCCGGTGGCCGTCGCGGAGCGAATCGCCCATGTGCTGTCGATCTCGGGGTTGCACGACTTGCGGCCCCTGTTGCGAACCCGGATGAACGAGACCCTGCGCCTGACCGAGGCAGAGGCCGAAGCCGAAAGTCCGGCCTTGCTGCATCCGCGAGAGGGGGCGCGGCTGACCTGCGTGGTGGGGGCGGAGGAACGCCCCGAGTTCCTGCGGCAGACCGCTTTGCTGCCGAATATCTGGCACGGGTTGGGGGCGGACACGGCGGAGGTGGTGCTGGCGGGCGAAAACCATTTCAGCATCGTCGCGGGGTTGGAAGCGGCCGATGGCCCCCTGACCCGGCTGCTGCTGGGTGTGCCGGGGAGGCCTGTTCTATAAGCGCTCGAACAGGGCCCCGATGATCGTCTTGAGTTGCGCGCGATCTTCCGGCCCAAGTTCGTCCAGCAGTTTGCTTTCAGCGGCTTGCGCTGCGTATTGCATCCGCGTCACCTCTTCGACGCCGCGGTCGGACAGGCGCACGACCAACCTGCGACGGTCGGACTTGTCGCGGATCACCGAGATGAGGTCGAGGTCTTCCAGCCGTCGCTGCGCCCGGCTGACCCGGGCGGCATCCATCGCGGTCAGGATGCACAGGTCGTGAGACGAGCACGGCTGATGTGACGGCAGCGCCATCATGATCCGCCATTCCGGCACTTGCAGCCCGGCATCCTCCATCACGCGTCCGAACATGCGGGCCGCGATCACGGACATCTGGAAGGGCAGGAAGTCCGACAAATCCAATGGCAGGGCTTGGGCCTGATCCTTCACGCCGATCTCGCTTTCTCTCTTCGGGACACATGAACGACGGAAAGATAACGGTTGCGTGCGCGTCCGCGCAAGGCCCATGTAAGGTGTGATTTACACGGCTTGACAGGGTGCGGACAGAGTGCGGACAGGGCTTGAAAAGTGTCAGATTTTTCTGACACGAATATGTCCTGTTTCCGATCGTAAACTTTCCCGCCCGGAAATCGCCCGAAACCGAAGCCTGGTGGTCATTTCCCGACTTGCCGTGCGCGGCGGACCGCCGTATCCCCGGCGGTGGGACACCCCTCCCCAACGAGGGGCGCATATCTGTGAGGATACCAGAAATGGTTATTGAGACCCCGGCCGCCCCCGTGGCGACACGCCCGGAAACCGTTCGCCCGTCGAACCCGCGTTTCTCGTCCGGCCCCTGTGCCAAACCCCCGACATGGTCACTCGACGCCCTTGGCGACGCCCCCTTGGGCCGGTCGCACCGTGCTGCTGTCGGCAAGGCGAAGCTGAAAGCCGCCATCGACAAGACCGCCGCGATCCTTGGCGTGCCGGAAGATTACCGGGTGGGGATCGTACCGGCATCCGATACCGGCGCCGTCGAAATGGCGATGTGGTCGCTGCTGGGCGCACGGCCTTGCACCCTGCTGGCATGGGAAAGCTTCGGCGCGGGCTGGGTAACGGACGCGGTCAAGCAATTGAAGCTGGATGCCGTGGTAACAACGGCCGAGTATGGCCACCTGCCCGATCTGGCTGCCGTGGATTGGAACACGGACGTGGTGTTCACCTGGAACGGCACGACATCGGGCGTGCGGGTGCCCGATGGCGACGTGATCCCGGCGGACCGGGACGGGCTGACGATCTGCGATGCCACCTCGGCCGCCTTCGCGCAGGATCTGCCTTGGGACAAGCTCGATGTGGTGACGTTCTCGTGGCAGAAGGTGATGGGCGGCGAAGCGGCGCACGGGATGCTGATCCTGTCCCCCCGCGCGGTGGCGCGGCTGGAAAGCCATACGCCGACCTGGCCGATGCCCAAGATCTTCCGCATGACGAAAGGTGGCAAGTTGATCGAAGGCATCTTCGTGGGCGAGACCATCAACACGCCCTCGATGTTGTGCGTGGAGGATTACCTGTTCGCGCTGGATTGGGCCGAAAGCATCGGTGGCTTGCCCGCCCTGCACGCCCGCGCCGATGCCAATGCGCAGGCGATCTTCGATTTCTGCGATGCCCGCGACTGGATCGCCAACCTTGCGGTGGATCCGGCGACGCGGTCCAACACCTCGGTCTGCCTGAAGTTCACCGATCCGCGCATCACCGATGGCACGGCCTTCGCCAAGGCCGTGGCCAAGCGGCTGGAAGCGGAAGGGATCGCGCTGGATATCGGGGCCTACCGCGATGCGCCGCCGGGTCTGCGGATCTGGTGCGGGGCGACGGTGGAAACCTCGGATATCGAGGCGATGCTGCCGTGGCTCGACTGGGCCTTCCACGCGGAGATCGCAGCGTTGGCGGACGCAGCCTGACATCAGCGGCGGGGTAAACCCCGCCCTACGGACAGATGCAGGGCGGGGGTACCCCGCCTTGCCCCCCTGACATTCATCCAGAGGAGCGCCACCCATGGCCCCCAAAGTTCTCGTCTCCGACAGCCTGTCGGAAGAAGCTGTCCGCATCTTCAAGGACCGCGGCATCGACGTCACCTTCGACCCCTCCATCGGCAAGGACAAGGACAGGCTGCTGTCCGTGATCGGCCAATATGACGGCCTTGCCATCCGGTCCGCCACCAAGGTGACGGAAAAGATCATCGCCGCCGCGACCAACCTGAAGGTCATCGGGCGCGCGGGCATCGGTGTCGATAACGTCGACATTCCCGTGGCGTCGAAGAAGGGCATCATCGTGATGAACACGCCCTTCGGAAATTCCATCACCACCGCCGAGCACGCCATTGCGATGATGTTCGCCGTGGCGCGCCAGATCCCCGAGGCCAGCGTTTCGACCCATTCGGGCAAGTGGGAGAAGTCACGCTTCATGGGGGTCGAGCTGACCGCCAAGACGCTGGGGCTGATCGGCGCGGGCAATATCGGGTCCATCGTCATTTCCCGCGCGCTGGGGCTGAAGATGAAGGTCATCGCCTATGATCCCTTCCTGTCAGAGGAGCGCGCGAAGGAGATCGGATGCCGCAAGGTGGAGCTGGACGAGCTGCTGGAGCGGTCCGACTTCATCACGCTGCACGTCCCGTATACCGAGAAGACGGCCAATATCCTGAGCCGGGAAAACCTTGCCAAGGCCAAACCTGGCGTGCGCATCATCAACTGTGCGCGCGGTGGCCTTGTGGACGAGGTCGCATTGGCCGAGATGCTGACATCCGGCCATGTCGCGGGCGCGGCCTTCGACGTGTTCGCGCAGGAACCGGCGACGGAGAACCCGCTGTTCAACCTGCCCAATGTCGTCGTGACGCCGCATCTGGGGGCCGCCACCGCCGAGGCGCAGGAGAATGTTGCCCTTCAGGTGGCCGAGCAGATGTCGGACTACCTGCTGACGGGGGCCGTTTCGAACGCGCTCAACATGCCGTCGGTCACCGCCGCCGAGGCCGCGATCATGGGGCCGTGGGTGAAGCTGGCCGAACATCTGGGCGCTTTCGTGGGGCAACTGACCGACGAGCCGATCGAGTCGATCGAGGTGGTCTATAACGGTGTCGTCACGGGGATGAACCTCAAGGCGCTGGATTGTGCTGCCATTGCGGGCGTGATGAAGGCGGCAAACCCAGCCGTCAACATGGTGTCGGCCCCCGTCATCGCCAAGGAACGCGGCATCGAGTTGAGCCAGACGACGCAGGACAAGACCGGCGTGTTCGACGGCTATATCCGGCTGGTGGTGAAGACGCCAACGCGCGAACGGTCCATCGCGGGCACGGTGTTCAGCGACGGCAAGCCGCGGTTCATCCAGATCAAGGGCATCAATATCGACGCCGAGATCGGGGCGCACATGCTGTATACCACCAACCACGACGAACCGGGGATCATCGGCGCGCTGGGGCGGACCATGGGCGAGAACGGCGTGAACATCGCCAATTTCACCCTTGGCCGGTCGGGGCCGAAGGCGGATGCGATCGCGTTGCTGTACCTGGACGAACAGCCGCCGGCCGCCGTGCTTGAACAGTTGATGGCGACGGGGTTGTTCCAGCAGGTCAAGCCACTGCAATTCGATGCCTGAGGAACGCAGCGTTCCGATGGCGTGAGGCCGCGATTTAGGCTCTAATCCTTCCCGAGAGACATCGGGGAGGATTTTTCACATGGACGATATCGTGATCCTGTCGGGCGCGCGCACCGCGATCGGCACTTTTGGCGGCAGCCTTGCCGGGACGCCGCCCACCGAAACGGCGACACTCGTCGCCAAGGCCGCGTTGGAGCGGGCGGGCGTGGAGGGTGGCCAGATCGGCCACGTGGTCTTCGGTCATGTCATCAACACCGAGCCCCGCGACATGTACCTGAGCCGCGTTGCCGCGATGCAGGCGGGGGTGCCCGACAGCGTTCCGGCGATGAACGTGAACCGGCTGTGCGGGTCCGGAGCGCAAGCCATCGTCAGCATCGTTCAGTCGCTGGCCCTTGGCGATGCCGCCTTCGGCCTGGCCGGGGGGGCGGAGGCGATGAGCCGGTCGCCCTACATCATGCCGGACGCCCGTTGGGGGCAGAAGATGGGCGACGTCCGCATGCTCGACATGATGCTGGGGACGCTGAACTGCCCGTTCGGGACCGGTCATATGGGTGTGACAGCCGAGAACGTGGCCGATGAACATGCCGTGACCCGCGCCGACATGGACGCCTTCGCGATGGTCAGTCAGGACCGAGCCGCCCGCGCGATCGCCGAGGGGCGCTTCGTGGAGCAGATCGTGCCGGTGGAGGTGCGCGTGAAGCGCGACATGGTGCCCTTCGCGGTGGACGAGCACCCCAAGGCGACCTCGCCCGAGGCGCTGGCCGGGCTGCGTGCGGTGTTCAGGAAGGACGGTCGCGTGACGGCGGGCAATTCCAGCGGCATAAACGATGGCGCGGCAGCGCTGGTTCTGGCGCGCGCTGATGCGGCCGAAGCGGCGGGGCTGGCGCCGCGCTTCCGGGTTCTGGGCTATGCCCATGCGGGTGTGCGTCCCGACGTGATGGGCATTGGCCCGGTGCCCGCAGTTGAGGCGCTTCTGGCACGGACGGGCCTTTCGGCCGGCGATTTCGACGTGGTCGAATCGAACGAGGCGTTCGCGGCGCAGGCCATTGCCGTCAACAAGGGGCTGGGGCTGGACCCCGAGCGGGTGAACCCGAATGGCGGGGCCATTGCGCTGGGTCATCCGGTTGGGGCCACCGGGGTGATCCTTACGGTGAAGTCGATGTACGAGCTGGACCGGATCGATGGAAAACGCGCGCTGATCACCATGTGCATCGGCGGCGGGCAGGGTATCGCCCTGGCGATCGAGCGGATCTGACGGCGCGCGCGCCGGGGTGAGGCGCGCGCTACGGAGCGACCTCGACCGCGCGGCTGGTGGCCCGGCCGGCGGCGTCGATCACGGTCAACTCTCCGAATCCGATGCCCGCCGTGTCCACCGCGATGTCCCGCTCGAGCAAGCCGACGGCCAGCGGCGCCCCGTTCCAGAGCCAGGTGAACGGCGGCGTCCCGTCGGCCACCCGGGCCATCACCGGCAGGCCCGGTTGGAAGGCCAGAACCGCGCCTTCCGGGGGGAAGGTTATGGCCGGGCCACCCGCAGCGGCGATGTCGGCAGCGGGCGTGAAGCGGCGGAGCGTCTGCGGCAGTTGCGCATTGGTCAGGGTCAGCGCGCCCGGCGGCGGCGCGGGGCGGGGTGTTATATGTTCGTCGATGCGGGAGAATGCCTCGAACAGGAGCGGCGCGGACAGGTCGGCCCCGAAGGCGCCGGGCACAGACGCGCCATCGGCGCGGCCCATCCAGATACCCACCACATGCCGACCGTCGAATCCGAAGGCCCAGGCGTCGCGGTGGCCATAGCTGGTGCCGGTCTTGTAGCTGAGCCCGATCCGGGGCGCGTTGGCGGGGGGCAAGACCCCCGACAGGACATCGCCCAGATACCACGCGGCGGTGGGCGACAGGATGTGCTGCCCTTCCGATGCGGCATCGTCCTCGCGCCAATGAAACGGGGCTGCCACGCCGCCGCGCGCGATGCCTGCATAGAGGCGCATCAGGTCCTCCATCCGTGTCCCGAGGCCGCCGAGCGCAATGGCAAGCCCCGGTTCCTCGCCCACTGGCAGGCTGACCGCCATATCCGCCCGACCCATGGCTGCAAGCATCCGGTGCGGCCCCAGTTCGGCCAGGAGGGTCACGGCGGGAATGTTGAGGGACAGTTGCAGCGCTTCGGCCGCCGTGACCTCCCCCCGGAACGCCGCGTCGAAATTCTGCGGTGCATAGCCCGAAATGGAGATCGGGCGATCCCGGATCAGGGATTGCGGATGCAGGATCCCGGCATCGAAGGCGAGGCCATAGATCAGCGGCTTCAGGGTCGATCCGGGGGAGCGGACGGCCTGTGTCATGTCCACGAAGCCTTGCCGCGTGGTGTCGGTGTAATCGGGCGACCCGACGGAGGCCAACAGCCCGCCGCTGCGGTGATCCATGACCATGATCGCGGCGCCGACCTGCGGCCCGAGGCCCGTGACCGCGCGAGCCGCGAGGCGTTCCATCTGCGTTTGCAGCTCCGCGTCCAGCGTCAGGAAATGAGTGCCCCGGGTGGGCCGTTCGGCAAGGGCGCGGTCCGAGAGGTGGGCGGCAAGGGCAGGAAAATCGCGGCGCGCGGTCGGGATCGGTTCATCCCGCGCCCAGGCGATCTGTGCCTCGGTCAGGGCGGTAAAGCGCACGGCGCGTGACAGCACGCGGTTGCGAGCGATTTCGGCGGCCTCCGGGAAGCGGTCCGGGCGGCGGGAACTTGGGGCTTGCGGCAGCGCCACCAGCAGCGCGGATTGCGCAGCGGTCAGGCGGCGCGGTTCCACACCGAACCATGTCAGCGTGGCGGCGCGGATCCCCTCGATATTGCCACCATAGGGGGCGAGGTGGAGGTAGAGGGTCAGGATCTGCTCCTTCGACAACCGCCGCTCCAGCGCGAGCGCCAGCCGGATCTGGCGCAGCTTGCCGTCCCACGCGCCGGTGCCCGAATCTTCCAGAAGGCGGGCCACCTGCATGGTCAGGGTCGATCCGCCCGACACCACGCGCCCCGTCGTTATCCGTTGCCACGCCGCGCGGGCGAAGGCGCGCAGGTCCACGCCCGGATGGGTCCGGAAGCGGCGATCCTCGTAGGCTATCAGCATCTCGATGAAGACCGGGTCGACCGCGTCGTAGCTGACCGGCAGGCGCCAGCGGCCATTCTCGACCGTGTAGGCGCGCAGCAGGTCGCCGTCGCGATCCAGAACCTCCACCCCGGTTTCAAGCGTCAGGGGCGGAATCACCGTGTCGTCGATCCAGTCGTCCAGCCACAGCACGCCGCCGACAATGAAAGCCGCAAGCAGAAGCGACAGGGTCGTGCCAATCTGGCGGATCATTCCACCACGCCGACGCGGCCCGAGGCCGTTTGCGCGCGGAAGGTGGGGCGATACATGTCCTCGACCGAGGCGGCCGGGTGGTGGAAGCTGCCCGGTGTCACGGCGCGCACGATATAGGCGAGGCGGATGCGGTCGCTGCCGCCGCGCATGTCCACGGCAGACAGGAACCGCTCGGCCCGGAATTCGGACATCTGGGGCGTGTAGGGGAATTCCACCCCTTGCAGGGCGCGCACATCGCCCGATTGCAGCAGGTTGGGGTTGTCGATCTCGAACCCTGCGGGGAGGGGATCGGTGATCATCAGCCGTCCATCGGGCGCGCCGGTGTTCAGGATCGTCAGGATCGTGACAAGGCGGGTGCCCTGCGCCACCTGCGCGGGGTCCACCGGGTCGCCGTCCAGCGTCAGGTAGGCGCGGTCGATCCGGTAGCCGGTGCCGAAGGCTTCCGTGGCGCCTTCAGGGACGCCGAAGCGGGTCAGGGTCAGGATTTCGTCCCGGGTGCCAATATTCTCGATGCTGCGGGACAGGGGCGATCCGCCGTGCAGAACCTGCACCAAAGGGCCGCTGACCGGTTCGCCGTCAAGCGTCAGCGTCTGGCTGGCCGGATTGTCGATCAGGGCATGGACGGCCAGCAGAGACCAGACGGCTTCCTGGGTGGATGCCTCGGCCACGGGAACGGGGGTGTCCCGCACGAAGGCGGGGATGTTGATCGTTTGCGAACCGGAATCGGCGGCCAGCGCCACCAGCGCCACGGCATCGCGGGTCCGGCTGCCGTAATCGGTGCGCCATTGCCTGGCGTCCTCGTCCGTCTGTTCGCGTGACAGGCGCGCGACGCCGGCAAGGAACATCGCGTCGGCGCGCGGCTGGTCACCATACATCGCCAGCGCCGCCCCCAACTGCCCCAGCGCCAGCGGGGTGGCGAAGTCGGTCGCCTTGACGTCCGCATAATACCGCAGATCGCCCATGGAGGCCTGCCCTTCGCGGGCCAGAACCATCAGCGCATAGGCGAGGTCTCGGCCGCCATCCTCGAAATCGGGATAGGAGGCCACCGCATTGGCGAGGTTGTCGAGCGCGGTCTGGAACGGGCGGTCGGGCACGTCATGCCCCTCGGCCCGCGCGCGGGAAAGGAAATCGGTGACATAGGCGTCCAGCCACAGGTCGCCCGAGGACGCATCCCAAAGCCCGAAGCCACCATTGCCGGACTGGTTTGTCAGGACCGAGCGGATCGCATCGGCGATGCGGTTCTCCAGATCGTCGGCGGTGCCAAGCTCCATGATCTCGGCCACCGATGATAGGTAAAGCAGCGGCAGCGCGCGACTGGTGATCTGTTCGGTGCAGCCATAGGGATAGGCGTCGAGCCGTTGCAGCAACCCCGCCGCATCGAACCGTGCCAGCGGACCGGCAGAAAGCGTCACGCGGGCGGTTTCGGCACGGTATCCGGCATAGGCGGCAGCGTCGAGGGTGAAGGTCGCGCCGGGCGCGAGCGTCAGCCTGGTGGTTTCGGCGACGGCAGGGTCGTTGACCATCACGGGAATGGAAACACTGCGAGTGATGACCTCGCCGCCGGGAAGCGTGATGGCGATGGAGACGTCCTGCATGCCGGTGGCGGAATGCGCCACCAACGGGATTTCGACCTGCGCCGTGCCGCCTTCGGCAAGGGGCACGAGGGGCACGAGGGGCGGTTCCGCGCCAACCTGCAACCCGGCGCTTGTGGTCAGCGCCAGCGTGACCGCGCCCGTGGGGCCTTCGGTATGGGTAAGTTCCAGCAGCAGCCGCGCGGTGTCGCCGGGGGCCATGAAACGCGGCGCGCTGGCGGTCACCACGACCGGATCGCGCACGATCACGTCGCCCGAGGCCTGCCCTGTGCCGGTGTCGGACCACGCCACCGCCATGACGCGCACGGTGCCGTTGAACGCCGGAATGTCGAAGGTAGCGCGCGCGGTGCCGTCGGCATCGACAGTCAGGGGGCCGGAGAACAGCGCGACGATCGCTTCGGTCGGCGGGTTGGCCTGCATCCGCAGCCCCGCGCTGCCGTCCCCGCCCTGCCGGATGCGCCCTTCCGCCCCGTCGCGGCTGTCGATCAGGCGGCCATATATGTCGCGGAACGCCATCCCGAGACGGCGCTGGCCGAAATAGTGGCCCTGCGGATCGGGCGCGTCGTAGCCGGTAAGGTTGAGGATGCCCAGATCGACGGCGGCAATGGTGGCATGGACGGTCTCGCCCTCCACCGCGCCCGAGACGCGCAGGACCACGTCGAGCGGGCCGCGCGGGCGCATCGCCTCGGGCATATCCAACGCCGCGCTCAGGGCGCGGTTGCCGGGATCGACGGCGGCATGGGCAAGGCCGATGGCGCGGGTCGGAACGGGGCCGGAAACAGTCTCCAACGGGCGGATCAGGGTCGCGGTGACATAGGCGCCCGCGCCCCATTCATCGGTGACGGGCAGGGCGATTTCGGCGGGGTCGTCGCCAAGTTCGACCATCCGCATGTCGATCAGCCGGTCGGTCATGACCTGCACCAGCGCCAAACCGCCCTGGCGCGGCACGATGCGCAGCGTGGCGGTGTCGCCGGGACGATAGGCCTCGGCATCAAGCGAAACCTCCAGCTGGTCGGGTGTATCGGTGCCATTCCCGGCGCCATACCAGCCCGCGTCGAACCCCACCGAGGTCACGGCGAAACCCCCGTCGGCGCTTTCGACCCGCAATTCGAAGCTGCCCCATTCGACGGGCAGGTTCAGGCGCGTGGGCGCCTCGGCAAGAACCGCCTCTCCGGTGGCGAGGCGTTCGCGGGTCGTCACCGGTTCCCACGTCCAGTTGCCGTTCTGGCGATACCATTGATAGCGCCGCTCCACCCGGTTGAGGGTCCAGGTCACGGGCAGCGCGTCCGTGCCGATGGCGATCATGTCGAAGGGGGCTTCCACCCCTTCCGGCAGGCCGCCGTCAAAGAGCGGACGAATGCCGATGGCGGGGAAGGACGGAAAGACAGTAACGGTTTCCGAGCGTTCCACGGGTCGGCCCGAGCCTTCGGTGATCTGCGCGGTGACAGTCAGCAGGCCCGGATGCTGGACGCCTTCGAATTCGGGAAATTCAAGACCGATGACCGCGCGGCCCTGGTTGTTGGTCTCGACCGGCCCGAAACTTCCGAAGGCGGCATCGGGCGCGGCATCGTGGCGGCCGAAGCGGTAGCCGGGATAGGCGGGAAGCGTGTTGGTGGGGCGCAGGGCCATGCGGCCGGAAATCGGCAGGCCGTCCGCCGGAGCGCCGAACAGGAACCGGGCGCGGAAATCGGTGATGATCGCGGCCCCGGGCGCGAAGGCGTCCGAGGGCAGGTCGATGGCCAGATCGAGGCGTTCGGGAAGGAAATCCTCAACCAGCAGGCGGGTATCGGCCAGCGGGGGTGCGGCTGTGTCCGCATGGACGGCCAGCCGCCATGTCCCGCGCGGGACATTCGCGCCGAGCGGGACCGACGCCGTGTAGCCGCCTGCGCCGGTTTCCTCCAGCAGCAGGCGGGTATATTCGACGCCATCGGTCCGCGTCAGGATCGCGGTCAGGGGCAGGCCGGTGATGGCGCGCGCCTGCGGGTCACGGGCGAGGATCGTGGCATGGATCGTGTCGCCCGCACGGTAGATGCCGCGCTCGGTGGTCAGGAAGACGTCGATGGGACCGGACGGCTCTCGCCCCTCGACCCCGCGATCGGACAGGTCGAATTCCGCATCGCGCAGGGACAGGAAGGCAAGGTCGGTGTCGCCCCTGCGGGCGGTCAGCAGCGCGGGGGCGGCGCCCTGTTCACCGGCGGCCAGGGCAGCGGGGAAATGGGCGTAGCCATCGGCATCGGTTTCCACGCTGGCCAGCACCCGGTTCGAGTCCGAGATCAGGTCCACCGTGACGCCGCCATGGGCCGCCGTGGTGGCGAGGGATCGGACGATGACATGCACGCCGTCGCTGCCGGACATCGCCGAAAGTCCCAGATCGCTGACCAGGAACCATTGCGTCGCGCCGCCCACGGCCATGCCTGCGCCGCCCACGCGGGCCTCCAGCGCGTAAAGGCCGGGCTCGCGGGAGTGCAGCACCTCGCCGATGGGCACGCGGGTGGTGACGCCGCGATTCTGTTCCATCGCGACCTCGGCTTCGCCCTGCCAGACGGCTTCGCCGATCTCGTCCGCGAAGCGATCGACCTCCCATTCGGCAAGGGGGCGGCCGAAATACTGCTCTTGCAGGGTGCGCAGGATGTTGCGGTCCGCGACGTGGAACAGGCGCAGGTCCACGAGATCGGTGTTGACGGCCACGAGGGGGATCGTGCCGCCTTGGGATGCGGGCAGGATATAGGCGCGACCGGCAAACCGGACGGAGGGCGCCCGGTCGCGGACATACTGGCGGAGCGTCACGGGCGCGTGCAGCATCTCGCCCGAGGCGGCGGGCAGGCCCGCGCGCAGGGTGAATTCGTAGCGCTCCCCGTGGCGCACGCCGGACAGGCAAAGTTGCCGTCCATCGGCCTCCACAGCAAGGCCGGACACGGTGGATTGCACGAAGTCGTCATAGCTGACGCCGCCTGCGGCCAGCGGTTCCGAGAAGGTGGCGCAGATGCGCGGAAAAGCTGCCTCGATATCCACGCGGGTGTCCGTGACGCGGAAACCGTAGAGGCCAAGGACGCGGTCCAGCGCCTCGGCTCGAGGGTCCGTCCGGTCGGCGGAAAGGGCCAGCCGCAGGGCGGGGATCGTATCGCGCCCGCGTCCGTTGCGTTCCAGCGCCTCGGCCAGCATGTCCAGCGCCTCGGCCAGTTCGCGGCCGTCGGCGGCACGCAGAGCGGCATTGGTGGCGGCTTGCAACGCGCGCCTTTCGAACTGGCGGCGTTCGGACTGGTTGGCGGTCTCGATCCGCAGCAGGTAGCGCGCGTAGAGCGTCCAGTCGACGGCGCGGTCGCCGCGCGTGACGGCGGCCCCTGCCCGACGCATGGCGCCATCGGCATCGCCATCCTCGAACGCAATCTCGGCGCTGCGGCGCCAGTCCTCGGGCGGAAACTGGCCACCGTAATGGGCAAGGCCAAGGGTTTCGGCCTGCGCGAAGGCCTCGGCGATATCTGTCCGGGTCAGGAAGGGCATGTCGCCCAAACGGGTGGCGGCGCGGTCTTCCAGCCCCGGCGCAGTTTCCTGCACGATGCCCGACAACGCGCCGGCATAGGCCACCCCTTCGCCCAGGGCGGATTTCGGGAAACAGGCGTTGGAGCGGGAATTGAACGTAAAGGCCATGCAATCGGGATCGGCGCGGCAGGCGGCATCGCAGGCGGTCAGCGTGGTGTCGAAGATCGGCCGCAGATCGTTGCCGGGAAAATCCACGTCGCGGCTGATGGACGTATGGCGCCCCGGCAGGATGTCCTGCGCCAGCACCGGCGTGGTCAGGCCGACAAACAGCAGACAGCACAAGAACAGGGACAAGATGATCCGCATCGAAGCCTCTTCAAAATCAATAAGCAATCAATGGGCGAATGGTCGCATGAGGCGCGATCGGGAGTCCATGATTCCTCCGCTGCAATGGAGGATTAACGCTATATTCAACGAGTTCGCGCAAAACCGTCTGGGGGCCATGGGCGCCCTCCA
Organism: uncultured Roseicyclus sp.; assembly: GCA_964615955.1. Taxonomy (GTDB): domain Bacteria; phylum Pseudomonadota; class Alphaproteobacteria; order Rhodobacterales; family Rhodobacteraceae; genus Gymnodinialimonas. The sequence goes on along the minus strand of CAZTUG010000046.1, from coordinate 7,841 downwards.
CAGGACCGAGGGAATGGCCGCAAGCAGCATCGACGAGAGGATGGCGCAGGAACGACGTGCCCGCCTTCAGGCGGAGCAGTTGCTTGCCCTGCGCTCGGAGGAGTTATACTCGGCCAACCGGAAACTGGCTGAACATGCCAATGCGCTGTCTACGCAAGTCATTGAGCAACGAGAGGAAAACAAGCTTCTCAAGGGAAAGACCACCAAGACCGAGGCACAGCTTGAGGTGGCAACGGAACGGGCGGTCACCGCGCAGCGCCGGTTGTGGGACGCCTTGACCGCGACGGAAGATGGCTTTGCCATCTTTGACCGCGACTGGCGGCTGGTGGCGGCGAATCCGGCCTTCTTCAAGGTATTCGACGGGGTCGCAGATGTGGCCGAAGGTGCCAGCTACGAGGCGATTCTGCGCATCGCGGTGGAAGAGGGCATCGTCGATCTGCAATCTGAGCAGGCCGATGAATGGATCGACCGCATGATCGCCCGGTGGGAGATGTCGCCGATCCCCCGCGTCGATATCAAGCTGTGGAACGGGGCCTTCATCCGGCTGAACGACAAGCAGACGCCACAGGGGGATTACGTGTCGCTGGCCGTGGATATCACGCCCAACATTCGCCGCGAACGGCAGATGCGCGCCGCCCGCGACCGCGCGCTCAGCGCCAGCCGCGCCAAGTCCACCTTCCTCGCCAACATGAGCCACGAGATCCGGACCCCGATGAACGGCGTCGTTTCCATGGCCGAATTGCTGCGGGAGACCGTGCTGGACGAGGAACAGCAGCTATATGCCGACACCATCCGGAATTCGGGCGAGGCGTTGCTGGTGATCATCAACGACGTGCTGGACTTCTCGAAGATCGAGGCGGGCAAGTTGGAGTTGCACGAGGACAGCTTTGACCTGAACGCCACCGTGCGAGAGATTTTCCGCCTGCTGCAACCGGGCATCGAAGGGCGCGACCTGGAGTTGCGGCTGGACTACGACATCTTCCTGCCCGAGCGGATGATCGGCGATCGCGGGCGGATCCGGCAGGTGCTGACCAACCTGATCGGCAACGCGGTGAAGTTCACCCCGCAGGGCAGCGTGACGGTCCGGGTTCTGGCCGCCGCCGCGCCGATGGATGACAAGGGCCTGACGATCAGCGTCGTGGTGGAGGATACCGGCATCGGCATCCCCCCCGACAAGCAGGCCCATGTTTTCGGAGAGTTCAACCAGGTGGAGGACGAGGCGAACCGCCGCCACGACGGCACCGGGCTTGGCCTTGCCATCACCCATCGGCTGGTGGCGCTGATGGGTGGCGAGATGTGGCTTGATTCGGAACCCGGGAAAGGCTCTGCCTTCGGGTTCAAGCTGCCGATGAAGCTGGACCCCGACGCGCGGGTGGAGCCGGTGGCAGGCCTGCCCGCGGACAGCGCGCGGGTGATCCTGATCGGGCGCGGAAGCGAGCAGGAGGATCTGATCCTTGACGCGCTCAGCCGGTTGCATGCGGAACCGTCGCTGCTGCGCCGGGCGCCCAATGCGCGGGATCTCGATGGGACGCAGGCGGTGATCCTGTGCGACCGCACCGTGGACCCCGCCGAGGTGACGGCGGCGCTGGACGCTGCGGATTTTCGCGGCGTGCGGTTGTGCACCCTGTCGCTGGAGGAAGCGCCCGAGGGCTTTGCGCCGTCCGCCCTGTCCGACGGGTTGGGCGCGCTGCGGGCGCAATTGGCGCGGTCTCCGGTCGTGCGGGAAGCATCCGAGCCCGA
>CAZTUG010000046.1:0-6001 GCA_964615955.1 uncultured Roseicyclus sp. | reverse complement strand
GCGGAAGACAACAAGACCAACCAGTTGGTGTTCAAGACCATGCTGAAGGATCTGGACATCGAGTTGGAAATGACCGGCAATGGCGCGGAGCTTGTCACGGCCTATCTGCGCGATCCGCCCGACCTTGTGATGACCGACATTTCAATGCCCGAGATGGACGGGCTGGAAGCTGCCGCGAAAATCCGTGCGCATGAGGCCGAGCATGGCCTGCGTCCTGTCCCCATGATCGCGATGACCGCCCATGCACTGGAAGGCGACCGCGAACGGATCATCGCGGCAGGATTGGACGACTACATCACGAAGCCGCTGAAGAAGGCGCTGATCCAGGGCAAGGTGGCGGAGCATTTGGGGGCAGATGTGCTTCCTGACCAGGCCAAGGCGGGCTAAAGCCGCCAGTTCGCCAGCGAGTCGGCGATCCGGTAGTGCCCGGCCTCGATGCCCAGCTTGCTGTGAAACGGGCCATGAAGAACGGCCCGTGCCGCCGGGTAGGCGGGATCCAGCACGCCCAGGCCGCACAGCAGTGCCGTGATCGCTGAATCCTTTGCCCTGTCCGCACCATCCTCGATCTTCAGGGCAACGCCGATCTTCTGTTCGGGGAACATGGCGACAAAGAAACCCTCGGCCCCTGACTTCATGGCGATGCGGCGCCCGGTCGCGGGCACTACCCCGTTGGTCAGGCGGCCTTCGCCGGACACCAGGTCCGGATGTGCCATCATCGCATTGCGCAGACGGACCATCGCGGCTTGCCGTGTGCCGCCATCGGGGCGCGCCGCAGCAAAGGCGGCCATCGCGCGCGCCATCCGGTCCAGCCGGGTGACGAAGTTCGGGGCTGAACAGCCGTCGATCGCGTAATCGGGGTTGGTGTCGTCGGTAACGTCGTCCCAGGCCTCGGAAATCGCTTGCTGCAACGGGTGGTCGATCTCGAGGTATTCCGGCCCGGCACCCAGATGCCGGGTCACGGTCAGAAATCCGGTATGCTTGCCCGAGCATGTGTTGTAACGCTGATCCGGTTCGCATTTGTTACAGATCAGAGCATTGCGCGCCGTCAAGTCATAGGGCCATTGCGACCCGCAACGCAGATCAGAATCCGAGAGGCCCAGATCGGCTAGCCACCGCGTCACGCGGTCCACATGCATCGAAGCGCCCTGGTGGGAAGCGCAGGCCAGCGCCAGATGTTCGGGTGTCAGCCCCAGCGCGTCCGCCGCCCCGCTTTCCACCAGCGGCAAGGCCTGGATCATCTTCGAGGACGAGCGCGGCAGAATCCGCGCCTCTGCATCCCCCCAGGAGGCGATGACACCTTCCCCGTGGCGCCAGACAACCGCATGTCCGCGATGCACGCATTCCAGAATCGGGCCGCGATGGACCTCCACCAGAACCTCGGCTTTGTCAGTGCTTGCGTTCATTTGATCCCAATCCCTTCACATCCCGGCAAATTTCCGCTGCCGGGGCTTTTTTCACCGAAATGTTTCAGTTAGGTTACACAGCAATAATGGTCGGACGCCCGGATATTTTCCATGACCCATAAAATGGGTGCTGACCAGAGGCAGAGACGGGGCTGGAGGCTCTTATACTCATGAAGACATATCTTGCTGGTCTGTTGGCGGGTGCGATTGCCATTTCGGGAACGGTCGCCTTCGCTCAGGACGAATCCACCAACCGCGTGAACGCCGAGACCGACTGGTCCGTGTTCATCGAAAGCGACCCGACGCAGTGCTGGGTCGTGTCCACCCCGTCCGAGACAGTGAACACACGCGACGGTCGCGTCGTGTCGGTGCGCCGGGGCGAGATCTTGATGTTCGTGTCGTTCTGGCCCGGGCAGGACCGCCTTGGCGAAGTCAGCTTCACGGGCGGCTATCCCTTTGCCGATGGCTCCACCGTCACGATGCAGATCGGCGACACCTCGTTCGAGCTGTTCACGGAGGGCGAAATGGCATGGGCCGCCTCGCCGCAGGATGATGACCGCATCATCACCGCGATGAAGCGCGGAGCCGAGGCGGTTCTGACCGCACGATCCGCACGCGGAACCCAGACCCAGGACACGTTCAGCCTGCTGGGCTTCACCGCAGCGGTCGAGGATGCCGAAACCCGTTGCGGCAGCTGATCGCGTGGGTTTGCGCGGGGCCGCCGTGTCCTGTATGTGACCTCGACCCTCCGAGGAAAGCTGCCCCATGTCCGCCCCGATCACCCAAGACGTCCACACGATTCCCCGCAAACTGCCCGCCGGGCCGGTCAACCTGATCGGGCTGACGCGCGACGGGTTGCGCGAGGCGTTGATCGCCGCCGGCACGCCGGAGCGGCAAGCGAAGATGCGGACCGGGCAGATCTGGCAATGGCTCTACCAGAAGGGCGTCCGTGATTTCGCGCAGATGACCAATCTGGCAAAGGACTATCGTGCATTGTTGGCCGAAACCTTCGTGGCCGATGTCCCCGAGGTCGTGTCGAAACAGGTGAGCGCCGACGGGACGCGGAAATACCTTGTCCGCATCGCGGGCGGGCACGAGGTAGAGGTCGTCTACATCCCCGAGGTGGATCGCGGAACCCTTTGTATTTCAAGCCAGGTTGGCTGCACGCTGACCTGTTCGTTCTGTCATACCGGCACCCAGAAGCTGGTGCGCAACCTGACCGCCGGAGAGATCATCGGGCAGGTCATGCTGGCGCGCGACGATCTGGACGAATGGGTGCCGTCCGGCGAAGGGTCGGACACCCGGCCCCGTCTTGTGTCCAACATCGTGCTGATGGGTATGGGAGAGCCGCTCTACAACTTCGAGAATGTGCGCGACGCGATGAAGATCGCGATGGATCCGGAAGGAATTTCCCTGTCGCGGCGCAGGATCACGCTGTCCACGTCCGGCGTCGTGCCGGAGATCGCGAAGACAGCGGACGAGATCGGCTGCATGCTCGCCGTGTCGTTCCACGCGACCACGGACGCGGTGCGCGATACCTTGGTTCCGATCAACAAACGCTGGCCGATTGCGGATTTGCTGGACGCGCTGCGGGCCTATCCGAAGGCGTCCAACAGCGAACGGATCACCTTCGAATATGTCATGCTGAAGGGTGTGAACGACAGCGACGAGGATGCGCGCCGTCTGGTGCAGTTGATCAAGGGGATTCCGGCCAAGATCAACCTGATCCCGTTCAACGAATGGCCCGGCGCTCCGTATGAACGGTCGGACTGGGAGCGGATCGAGATGTTCGCCGACATCATCTACAAGGCCGGTTATGCCTCGCCCATCCGGACGCCGCGCGGAGAGGACATCATGGCCGCCTGCGGGCAGTTGAAATCCGCGACGGAGCGGGAACGGAAGAGCCGCAGACAGATCGCCGAGGATGCCGGACTCTGAGTCTCGTACGGGACGAGATGGGGACCAAACGGGACGATAAGCGTTGGATGCCGTGCTGGCCCGTCACTTTCGGTCGCGCCGAACCGGACCTGCGGGACCCCGCCACGAACAGAAAAGGCGCAACCTTGCGGCAGCGCCTTTCCAAGTCGTTCAACTGATCCGAAGATCAGGAGTGATGCAGTGCCAGAACCAGCAGGAGCACGGCGATGGCGGGCACCAGGATGCCGCCGGCCGAGGAGCCGGTATCTTCAACGATGACCACGGGCTCGATGACCGCGGGGGCAACGTAACCGCCTGCGAATGCGCCAGTGGCGACAACCGACAGAGCAGCAGCGAGAGCAAGTTTCTTCATAGTAATATCCTCCAAGACACGCCCCATTTTTACGCACTATGCGCAGGTCGGGGCACCCAAGACTGTACCTCGTGACCATCTTTAACCAGCAACCACGGTTTATTGCAATGCCGTGGAATTTGCTCGGGACCCAGGAAACCGTCCGTGTCGTCAATTTGGCAACACTTCCGGGCACCTCAAGGCCGGTGGAACGCCCCATGCTGGATCCACCATGCCGCGATGCAGCGCTGCGTCCGGCGGGCAGGCTATGGAATACACCCGAATCAACAGGTTGCAGGGCAATTCCCGCGTAGCGTCACGGATAGATCGTGATAGGCGTTCCGTCCTCGACCATGACGTAAATCTGCCGCATCGCCCGGTTGGGAACCGCGATGCAGCCTGCCGTCCAGTCATCCTGCCGACGGAACGGGCGTGTGGTGCCGTGGATGAAGATGTCGCCCCCCGGCGAAACCCCCGCAGAACGGGCGCGGGCACGGTCTTCGGCGTTGGGATAGCTGATTCCGATCGACAGGTAATAGTCGGAATTCGGGTTGCGGCGGTCGATGAAATACTCGCCCTCGGGCGTCCGGCCATCGCCCTGTTCGAACTTGTGGCCTTCGGGGGCGAAGCCAAGCTCGATCTCGTAGGATTCGAGCACCTCGTCGTCATGCATCAGGAACATCAGGCGTTCGGATTTCTGCACGATGACACGCGTCACCTGCGGGCCATCGTAGTCGATGAAGCGGGAGCAGCCCGTCAGGGTCGCAAGGGCAAGGATCGCGATCAGAAGGAAACGCATGGGGATGTCCGCTCGATGTTTTGGCGACGATACATGAATTTTCGGCCGGAGAGAATCAGTTATCGCCCTCTTCGGACAGAAGCTGCGCCAGACCGGCGCGGTAATCCGGGTAGCGCAGGCGCACGCCCAGATCGTCCTTGATGCGGGCGTTATCGACGCGCTTTGATTCGGCGTAGAAGCTGCGGCCCATGGGCGACATCCGGGCCTGTTCGAAGGGCACGGCGGGCGGGATCGGCAGGCCAAGCAGCTCGGCGGCGCAGGCGATGACATCCTGCGGCGGGGCGGGGTCGTCGTCGCAGACATTGTAGGCGGTGCCGGGATCGGGCCGCGCGATGGAGGCCAGCAGCACCTGCGCGATATCGTCCACATGGATGCGGCTGAAGACCTGTCCGTCCTTGATGATTCGGCGGGCGGAGCCGTCGCGCACCTTGGCGAAGGGGCCGCGCCCCGGCCCGTAGATCCCGGCCAGCCGGAAGATGTGCACGGGCAGGCCATGGTCGCGGTGCAGGTCCATCCACTCTGCCTCGGCCCGGACGCGGGCGCGGCCCCGCTCGGTGCCGGGGGTCAGGGGCGTGGCTTCGGTCACCCAAGCGCCATCGTGGTCGCCATAGACGCCGGTGGTCGACAGGTAGCCGACCCAGTGCAGGTGTCGCGCGCCCGCGAAGGCGGCGCGCAGGTCGGCAAGGACCGGGTCGCGCCCGTCATCCGGCCCGGCCGAGATCAGGACATGGCTGGCCCATGCGACGTCGCGCGCCAGATCGTCGCCGGGGAAAACGCGCGGGGTGACGCCCTGCATCGTCGCCGCCTTGTCGGCGGAGCGCGTGGTGGCCACGACGTCCCATCCGTCGGGCAAGGCCCGGACCAGCGCGCGGGACGTATAGCCATAGCCGAAAATCAGCAGTCTCATTGCAATCTCTCCACCGCCCAACGGGCCGCATCGGCCACGGCCGGGTCCGCATCGTCCACCAGGGCGCGCGCCGTCTCGGCCAGCCGCGCCTGCCCGGAATTCCCGATCGCATAAAGCACGTTGCGCACGAACCTGTCGCGGCCGATCCGCTTGATCGGCGATCCCGAGAACATCGCCCGGAACGCCGCATCGTCAAGCCGCGCCAGACCCTCCAGCGCGGGCGATTGCAGATCGGGCCTGGGGGCATAGCGCATGTCGCGGGCGGCTTGCGCGAACTTGTTCCACGGGCAGACGGCAAGGCAATCGTCGCAGCCATAGATGCGATTGCCCATGTTTGCGCGCAATTCCGGCGCGACCGGGCCCTTGTGTTCGATCGTCAGGTAGGAAATGCAGCGCCGCGCATCGAGTTGGAAGGGTGCCGGGAAAGCATCGGTCGGGCAGATATCGAGGCAGGCAGTGCAGGTGCCGCAATGCTCGGCCTGGGGCGTATCGACGGGCAGGTCGAGCGTGGTGAAGATCGCGCCGAGGAAGAACCAGTTGCCCAGATCGCGCGCCAGAAGGTTGGTGTGCTTGCCCTGCCAGCCCAGCCCCGCCGCCTGCGCCAGCGGCTTTTCCATCACCGG
>CAZTUG010000045.1:0-27471 GCA_964615955.1 uncultured Roseicyclus sp. | reverse complement strand
CCCCTTATCACGCGTGATTACCCCCCTTCCCGCACCCCCGAGCCGCGCCCCGAGCCATCGCCCCCCACCGCATGGCCCTTGCCGGGCGTCCCTCCGCCCGCTACGCCCGCGCCATGCCCCGCGCCACGTTTGCCGACCATCTCGTCCTGATCCTCGGCTGCGTCGCCATGCTGGCCCCGCTGGCGCTTCTGCTGCGCGCGGGTCTGACCCCCGAGGCGCTGGCCCGGGTCGCCGCCGCCCCGCCGCCGGGCCGCCCCGGGCTGGGGACGCTGCTGGCGACCTCCTTTCTCATCGCCATGGGCGTGGCGCTGGTGAAGACCTCCGTCTCCCTGCTGGCGGCCTATGCGCTGGTCTTCTTCCGCGTGCCCGGCGCCAGCGTCATCTTTCCCTTGCTGATCCTGCCCCTGTTCCTGCCGATCGAAAGCCGCATCCTGCCGACGATCCTTGTGGTCGACGCGCTGGGGCTGCTGAACACCTATACCGGGCTGATCCTGCCGGTGACCGCGACGGGCCTCGGCACGCTGATCCTGCGCGGCCAGCTCAAGCAGATGCCGCCCGAGCTGATGGAAGCGGCGCGGATCGACGGCGCGGGGCCATGGCGCGCCTTCGTGGACATCGTCGTGCCGATGTCCGTGCCGGTGCTGGCAGCCCTGCTGGCGTTCTTCTTCGTGCTGGGGTGGAACCAGTATCTCTGGCCGTTGGTGGCGACCCCCTCCGCGCCGGACCGCGCCACGGTGGTCAGCGGCATCGCGATGCTGCGCGCGGGTTCGCAGGCGTCGCTGGCCCTGGCGGCAATCGCGATGGGACCGCCGCTGGTGGTCTTCGCGCTGGCGGGGCGCTGGATCGCGACGGGCCTGGCCCCGATCCGCGCCTGAGCCTGCCTTCACGCGCCGGCAAGAGTTTACTTGGAGACCTTCTTCACGAACTGCGATTTCAGTCCGATCGGCCCGATCCCCGGCACCTTGCAGTCGATGTCGTGGTCGCCGTCCACCAGCCTGATGCCCGTCACCTTGGTGCCGACCTTGATCACCGAGGACGACCCCTTCAATTTCAGGTCCTTGATCACCGTGACCGTGTCGCCATCGGCCAGGACGTTGCCGACACTGTCACGCACCTGCGCGCCGGTGTCCGGCGCCGAGTCTGCCGACCATTCATGGCCGCATTCGGGGCAATTCAACAAGGCGCCCGCTTCGTAGGTGAAGGTCGAGGCGCAGGACGGGCAAGGGGGAAGGGTATCTGTCATGCGAACAGCGCATAGCGCCATGCACGCCCCTTGACCAGTCCGCGATTGCCGCACCCTGTCGCCAATCCGCCCCAGATGCATCGGCAGGTCAGCGCGGCGACCGGGTCCGATGCCGTATCTGCCAAACCGGACGCCTAGCGCGTCAGCGCCTCGGCCAGGAAATCGAAGACAACGCGGATGCGACGGCTGGTCTTCAACTCCCGGTGGCAGGTCAGCCAGATGTCGACATCCATCGGCGTGAAGTCCGGCAGCACCCGCTCCGCGCCGCCGGTGCGCAGGGCGATCTCGTCGGACATCACCCCAATGCCAAGGCCCGCACGCACCATTTCCCAGGCCGCGACCATGTTATCGGAATGGACGCGGATATCGGCCTCGGTCACCGGCAGGCCCCATTGCGTCAGGTAACCCACCATCGTGGCCGGGTCCGACATGCCGACGAAGGGCAGCCCCGCAAGGTCGGCGACGGTTTCGGGGCGGCCATGGCGGCGCAGGAATTCCGGCGCGGCCCAAAGCGCCGCCCGCCCGGCCTTGAGGTGGCGCGCGATCAGGTCCGGCTCTTCGGGCCGGATATGGCGGATGGCGATATCGGCCTCGCGCCGCATCAGGTCCGACAGGGTATTGGTCACCACGAGGTCGATGGCGATCTCGGGCACGCGGGCCGAGAACGCGATCAGGATGTCGGGCATCACGAAGGCCGCGAACACGTCCGACACCGAGACCGAGACCGTCCCCGCCACATCCACCGTGCGCCCCGCGGCGACCAGCGACACCCGCGCCGCCGCCTCGCCCATGGCGCGGACCTCCTCCAGCACCGCCGCACCGGACGGTGTCAGGACAAGGCCACGCCCCACCCTTTCGAACAACGCCACACCAAGGGAGATCTCCAGCGCCGTCACCTGCCGCCCGACGGTGGGCTGGGTGCTGTGCAGCACCCGCGCGGCACCCGACAGGCTGCCCTCTTGCGCCGTGGCGAGGAAGGCGCGGACCTGGTTCCAGTCAAAGGTGATCGCCGCTCGATTCATGCACTGGCGTATATCATTCATCCAATTTCATGCAATTTCTTTTGGACGGCGACAGGGGTAGACCGTCGCGAAAAGGAGCCTTCCAATGTCGACAGCCGCCACGTTCTGGGACAGGGCCGCGCCCAAATATGCCAAGAGCCCGATTTCCGACATGGAGGGGTATCGCGCCACGCTGGCGCGCACCATCGGCCACCTGAAGCCGACCGACCGCGTGCTGGAGCTTGGCTGCGGCACCGGCTCCACCGCGCTGGAACTGGCGCCCCATGTCGGCCACCTGACCGCGACCGACATCTCTCCTGCGATGATCGGGATCGCGCGCGAGAAGCTGTGGGACGCAAGCCTGCGCAACGTCACCTTCACCGCCGCCGCCGGGGGCGATGCCGCGCTGGCCGACGGCGCGCCCTACGATGCGGTGCTGGCGCTGAACCTGCTGCACCTGCTCGACAACCAGGCCGAGGTCATCGCGCAGGTCCACGCCCTGTTGAAACCGGGCGGGCTGTTCATTTCCAAGACCGCCTGCCTTGGCGAGAAATGGTTCTTCAAGCCGATGGTGGGCGTGATGCGCGCCTTTGGAAAAGCGCCCTTCGTCACCCATCAGCGCAGCGCCGACATGCGCCGGGCGATCCTGTCCGCAGGCTTCGAGGTGGTGGAGGAACTGTCCCAACCCGGCATGGCCCCGCGCCTTTACATGGTCGCGCGCAAGACCTGAGGCATCGCACAGCTTGACGCCATGGCCGGGAACCGAAAAGGTTCGGGGCACGATGTGAAGTTGCGGGGCCGCCCCTCACCATGACCGACCTGCCCGACTATTATTTCCGCATTCGTGAAAACGGGGCCGCGGTGTTTCGGGTCTCGACCGAGAACCGGCAGCGCCGGATCGAGATGGACGAGATCGCGGTCGTGAACATCCGCAACGGCAACGTGAAACCCCATGGCGAGCATGTGCTGACGCCAGAGGAACAGGCGATCATCGCGGATTGGATCGCGGAACGGCGCGCGGTGCTGGACGAACGCGACATCGACGACATCCACCGCGCGGTCGATTACCTGAACCTGACGACCCATTGGGCGCAAAGCCGCGCCTCGGATGCGGATCTGGAGGATGTGACCGACCGCCTGCTGCTGGCGATGCACGATCTGCGGACGGTGCTGGTGCGCAAGAAGGCGGACCGGATCATCGCCGCGTCGAAACCGGCCGGGGATGCGGCGGAATAGCGACCGGGATCACGGAACGGGGATCACGGAACGGGGATCACGGAACGGGGATCACGGTTGCAGCGCGGCATCCAACGCGCCTGGGGCGTCGTCCGAAGGGGCACCCGCGTCCGCTTCGCACTCTGCCAGGAAGGCCAGCAGATCGGCGCGTCCCTGGCTGAAATCGGCGACCTCGGGCGCAACGTCGTCGCGCAGCCGGTAATGGACCGCGCCGACAGTGGTGAAGGTGCTGCGCTGGATCTGGTCTTCCGGCCCGAACCCGAACCGCGCGGTGACCGACTCGTACAGCCCCGGCGCGTCCACCACGGCCGGTATCGTCACGCTCCAGGCCGGACCGTAGAAGGTCAGCGTCACCGCCGTGCCTTCATTGATCCCCTCGGTGCGCACCGCGATATAGGCCTCCACACCCGGCGCCCCGTCCTGTTCCGTGCAGGTCAGGAAAATCCACGTATCCTCGCCGTCGATCCCGCCATAGGCCACGGTCAAAGGGCCACCATCGCCGGGCGGGCCGTCATACCGCCATCGATCCACCTCCTGCGCGGTGGCAGGCGCGGCCGCAAGCATGGCGGCGGTCAGGACAAGGGCAAGCAGGTCTGGTCGCATCGGGCGCATCTCCTGAAGCCTCACGCCGTACCGGCTCAATTGGCCACGGTCAGGCGGTATTCGACCTGTCTTGCAGTGGGCTGGATCATCTCCAGGCAGTCTCCCGGCCCGGTCGTCGCCATCCAGACATGGCCGGGATCGGTGTTGAAGGCGATCTCCTCGCCAGGGTTCAGGCCCGCGATATCGACAAGATTGCCGTTCGGATCGATCCACACCAAGCCCCGGTAATTCTCGGTCGCGTTGACGAAATTCAGCACCAGCGGCGCGCCCGTGTCCCGCGACGAGACACGCCCGAAGGCCTCGCAGGACAAGAACCCCGGCTGCGCGCCGATGGGCGCGGACGGGGCCTGACCGGCACCGGTCGAAAGCGCGCCGATATCCGCGCAATCCGACAGGAAGGTTCCGATGGAGTTGGGGCCATTGCCCGTCAGCGTGAAGCCGCCCTGCGCGCCCACACGCTCGATCCGCAGCGTCTCGTCGCCCGCGATCACCAGCCAGGCCGGGTCGGACATCTGCAGCACGACCTCCACGCCCGATATGCCGACTTCGGCGAAGCTGCCCACCACGCTGCCCGGCACATCGACGCTGCGCCCCTCGGCGGTGGTGAAGCGCAGGTCGGCCGCGTCGCCATCGGCCAGCCCCGCGATGTCCGCCGCCGCGCTGAACGCGACAAGCGGACCCTGCGCCCCGATGAAGCACTGCCCCGAAACCAGCACATCATCGGTTTCCGGCACCGCGTAGAAGATCCGCACGATGGTCTGGAAGACATCCGGACTGACCTCGGTGAACCGGCTCCAGACATGGCCGGAAATCTCCGGGCCGACATCGGGCACAAGCCCCGCCGACACCGGCGCGCCCGGCCCGGCATCCGGTCCGCGCTGCAAGACGCCGCCCGCGCCCACTGCGGCGCAATCGTCAAGGAACGCGGCGACATAGGCGCGATTGGTGGACAGATCGAAGGTAATCGGCGGCTCCGCCGGCCCGTCGACGCCATAGGTCACGACATCCGCGTCGCGCAGGATCTGCAGGACCGCGCTGTCATTGGGCAAGATCAGTTCCGGCCCTCCCGTGGGGTCGAGACCGCGATTGACGATCGTGCCCGCAGCGCTGGCGCTCAGCCCGCCGCCGCTTACCGTCATGGTCACCGTATCCCCGGCCACTGCCGCACCCGTGCCGGTCTCGAAGCGCAGCGCCACCTCGCCCGCGTCGAGTTCGGACAGGCAGCGCCCCCAGATCAGGCCGCCCGGCAAGCCGCCGTCGTTTTCCTCCGCCAGCGCGCCCTCCTGCGTTGCGATCAGGTTCAGGCGCGCTTCGCTGGGGAAGATGGGAAACGCGGCGAAATAGGTCCAGATGAACGCTTCCTGTGCGGATACGGGTGCGGATAACGGGCCGGCAAGGCCTGCGACGACGGACAGGGCAAGGGCTGGAAGGCGCATGGGGCAATCTCCAGTGGCATGGAATGTCGGGGCGAACGGTTCAATGGGCGAAGCCTCGCGCGGACGGCCGTTCGAATCAACCGATGGTTTTCCCGCGCCCGCGCCGCCGGGCGCTCAGACCCGCGTGAAGATGCTGGTCAGCGTGGCGTCCTTGCGTGGCCCGGTGACGTGCCACGTGGTGGTGAACCGCCCCGGCAGATCGAAGACATAGAGGACACGGTAGGTGTCGGGCGGGCACTGATGAAGCGCCATGTCCCCCGCGGCCGGGACGATATGGAACGGTCGGCCATCCTCGAACAGCACGTTGAGGCCCGCATCGTCCGCGTGCCACACGTAGCGCCGCGTGGCCCGCATCGGGGCCGCCACGCCATAGCGCAAGAGGCCGCTTTCGTCCTGCACCAGCCTGCTGCCGTCGCGGGTCCAACGCGCCTCGCCCTCGAAGCGCCCGGTCAGCCCGGCGCGGCGATCCTCGATCACGCGGCCTAGGCGCCAATGCCCCTCAAGGTCGGCCAGGTCCATCACGCCCGGCCCGCGGCCGCGGCGATCGGCGCCAAGGACATGGCGGTCCTGCCTGCCTTCATAACCTTGTCCCTTCCCGGCCATCCGCCTATCAGAACGCCAGACCCCATTCCGAAAGGCAAGCCCATGATCCCCCGCTATTCCCGCCCCGACATGGTCCAGATCTGGGAGCCCGCCACCAAGTTCCGCATCTGGTTCGAGATCGAGGCCCATGCCTGCGACGCGCAGGCCGATCTGGGCGTGATCCCGCGCGAAAATGCGGCCGCGGTGTGGAAGGCCAGGGACGTCACCTTCGACGTGGGCCGCATCGACGAGATCGAGGCCGTCACCAAGCACGACGTCATCGCATTCCTGACCCATCTGGCCGAACACGTGGGCAGCGACGAGGCGCGCTTCGTGCACCAGGGCATGACGTCGTCGGACGTGCTCGACACCTGCCTGAACGTGCAACTGGTGCGCGCCGCCGACCTGCTGATCGCCGATATCGAGGCGCTGCTGGCCGCCCTCAAGCGCCGCGCGATGGAACACAAGATGACCGTGCGCGTCGGCCGTTCCCACGGGATCCACGCCGAACCCACGACCATGGGCCTGACCTTCGCGCGCTTCTACGCCGAGATGGACCGCAACCTTTCCCGCATGAAGCTGGCCCGCGCAGAGGTCGCCACCGGCGCGATTTCGGGTGCTGTCGGCACCTTCGCCAATATCGACCCGCGCGTGGAAGAACACGTTTGCGCGCAACTGGGCCTGACGCCCGAGCCGATCAGCACGCAGGTGATCCCCCGCGACCGCCACGCGATGTTTTTCGCCACCTTGGGCGTGATCGCCTCCGGCATCGAGAACATCGCCATCGAAATCCGCCACATGCAGCGCACCGAAGTGCTGGAGGGGGCGGAATTCTTCTCGGTCGGGCAGAAGGGATCTTCCGCGATGCCGCACAAGAAGAACCCGGTGCTGACCGAGAACCTGACCGGCCTGGCGCGCCTGGTGCGCATGGCCGTGGTGCCCGCGATGGAGAACGTGGCGTTGTGGCATGAACGCGACATCTCGCATTCCTCGGTCGAACGCGCCATCGGGCCGGACACGACCATCACCCTCGATTTCGCGTTGCACCGGCTGGCCGGCGTGGTCGACAAGATGCTGATCTTTCCCGACAACATGCTGGACAACATGAACCGCTATCCCGGCCTCGTGATGTCGCAACGGGTGCTGCTGGCGCTGACGCAGGCCGGGGTCAGCCGCGAGGACGCCTATGCCATGGTGCAGCGCAACGCGCTCAAGGTCTGGGAAGACCGCACCGATTTCCGCGCGGAATTGCTGGCCGATCCGCAGGTCGTGGCCGCCCTTGGGGCGGACGGGATCGACGAGAAGTTCGACCTTGCCTACCACACCAAACATGTCGACACGATCTTCGCGCGGGTCTTCGGGGCGGAGTAGGGTCGCGCGAACATGCCGCGCGGCGTGGCGGAGGCATCTGCGGCCCATGCCCCGCGCAGCGGGCGGCAAACGGGCGGCGCGGGTGCACACGGACCCGGCAGATTGCGCATCGCGGGCCGGGCCGGGCCGGGCCGGAAACCGGCACGAAAACCTTGCCGAACCGCGTCGTCATGATACCTTTGCGCCACGCAAAGCGATGGCTCACCCCGACAGGAGATGAAGACATGACGATCAAGACCCTTCTTGCCGCCAGCGTCCTGCTGGTCATGCCCGCGATCGCACAGGCCCAGTGCAGTTACGGCGCCACAGAAGCCGCGATCAGCTGTTCGGACGGGATGACGTGGGACGCGACCTCGATGACCTGCGTGGCCGTGGCGTCCAGCTGACCACGGACCGGGCGGCGCGGTCCACCCGGACCGCGCCGTGTTCCCGGTGAATTCGCGACAAATCGGTCGCGACTTCGGCCTTGCCGCATACCGATCCTTAACCTCGCAACCGCCATGATCCGGACCGGGTGATGTGTGGGAATTGACATGGGACTGTTACGGGACTTTCCGAACAACAAGCCATCGGTCGTGCTCGACGGCGACGATGGATTCGGCTTCAAGGACATCACGCCGCGCAAGCTGCGCGCGCAGGAAAAGGCCGCCGTCATCGTGCGGCTGCTACTGGGCCAGGGCGTGTCGCCGGGCGTCAAACGGCTCGACCCGCACCACCAGACGAAACTGGCGCACTTGATCTCGCGCCTCGGCAATATCGACCGCGCCACCCTGGCGGAAGTGGTGCGCGACTTCACCGACCGCATCGACAACCTCGCGCTCACCTTTCCCGACAACCTGTCCGAAACCCTTGCCCTGATGGAGCCGCACCTTGCCCCCGGCCCCCTCGACCAGTTGCGCGCCGCCGCCGAGAAGGCCGAAGGCAACGATCCTTGGGTGCGCGTCGCAAAGCAGGGGGTGGACCGGTTGCGCCCCCTGATGGACAGCGAAAGCGCGGAAGTCTGCGCGGTGCTGCTCTCCAAGCTCTCCGTCTCCAAGGCCGCTGCCCTGCTGGCCGACCTGCCCGAGGATCGGGCGCAGATCCTTGCCCATACCGTCGCCCTGACCGAAACGATCACGCCCGACGTGGCCGACCACATCGGCTTCCATGTCGCCGCCGTGCTGGAAGCGGTGCCGCCCAGGGCCTTCACCACGCCCGCCGCCGAACGGGTCGGCGCGATCCTCAACTCCGCCCCGCAATCGGCCCGCGACAAGGTGCTGGAGGGGCTGGAGGGCCGCAATGCGATCTTCGCCAGGAACGTGCGCAAATCCATCTTCTCTTTCGGTCATATCCCGATGCGGCTGGAACCCATCGACGTGCCGCTGATCATCCGCAAGGCCGATGCCATGACGCTGACCACCGCACTGGCGGCGGGCCTGTCCGCAGCACCGCTCAGCGTCGAGTTCCTGCTGGAGAACATGTCCAAACGCATGGCCGAACAATTGCGCGACGATGCCGAAACCCGTGGCACGCCAAAGCAGGAGGAAGGCGAAGCCGCCATGTCGGACATCGTCGGCATCATCCGCGATCTGGAAGCCGCGGGCGAAATCAGGCTGCTGCCGCCGCCGGATTGATCGGCGCGATCGAATCGCGCCCCTCGCCCTGCCCCGCACCGCGGCCTATACATTGGGCATGGTCCTCGAATTCACACCCTCCGGCATCTATTGCCCTGCCGCCGAGACCTATATCGACCCGTGGCGCCCGGTGCGGCGCGCGCTGATCACCCATGGCCATTCCGACCATGCCCGCCGGGGCCACGGCGCCTACATGGCGACCCATGCCGCCGCCCCGGTCATCCGCCACCGCCTCGGCGACATCACCATGGAGACGACGGCCTACGGCACGCGCCACCGCATCGGCGACGCGACCATCAGCTTCCATCCCGCCGGGCACGTCCCCGGCTCTGCCCAGATCAGGGTGGAGGTCGGCGGCGAGGTCTGGGTCGCATCGGGCGACTACAAGACCGTGGACGATGGCCTCAGCGAACCGTTCGAACCGGTGCCCTGCGACACCTTCATCACCGAATCCACCTTCGGCCTGCCGATTTATGACTGGCCCGAAGAGGCCCGCCTCGCGCGCGACCTCAACGCGTGGTGGTCCGCCTGCGTGGCGGACGGCAAGCGCGCCGTTCTCGGCGTCTACGCCCTTGGCAAGGCGCAGCGCGTCCTGCGCCTGCTCGATCCGGCCATCGGCCCGGTCCTGACCCACGGCGCGGTGGAGGCGACGAACGCGGTGCTGCGCGACCAGGGCCTGCGCCTGCCGGATACGGTCCCGGTGCGCGATGGCGTGGACGCCAAAAGCCACCCGTGCGCCATCGTCCTCGCGCCGCCCTCGGCGCTCGGGTCGGCCTGGATGAAGCGCTTCGGCGCGGTCTCCACCGGCATCGCGTCGGGCTGGATGCGCCTGCGCGGCGTGCGGCGGCGGCGCGCGGCGGACCGGGGCTTCGTGGTCAGCGACCATGCCGACTGGAAGGGTCTGAACGCCGCCATCGCCGCCACCGGGGCCAGCCGCGTCTTCGTCACCCACGGCTACACCGCGCAATTCTCGCGCTGGCTGGCGGAACAAGGCTATGATGCGGGCATTGTGGAAACCGAATTCGGGGGCGACTCCCTCGACGACACGGAAGACAGCCCGGCATGACCATCCTGACCCGCACCGATCGCATCTCGACCGCCTGGTCGCGCTACTTCGAGAAGGGGATGCTTCGGGCCATCACGTCGCAGCGCCTGATGCGTGCGATCTTCGCCCTGTCCGCCCGGCTGCTCCATACCCTGCCGCAGGGCTGCCGGGTCGAGGAGATGGCCGATGGCGCGCTCCTCGTCACGCCCAAGGGGACGGAGGGAGCGGGCCTTCTGTTCTACGTCCATGGCGGCGGTTTCACCATCGGCAGCCCGCGAACCCACCTGGCGGCCGTGGCCCATATCGCGGCCGCCGCGGGCCTGCGCGCCCACGCGGTCCGCTATCCCCTGGCGCCCGAACATCCCTTTCCCGCCGCCCCCGACGCCGTCTTCGCCGCCTATGGCAAGCTGGTCGATGCGGGCGACACGCCGCTGGCCATCGGCGGGGACAGCGCGGGGGGCAACCTTGCGCTGCTGTGCCTGCAACGCGCCCGCGATGCGGGACTGCCCTTGCCACGGGTCGCCGTGCTGCTGGCGCCGATCGCCGAAATGGCCGCCGACATGGAGGCGCGATTCCGCGCCGCGACCGCTGAATACCTGATCCCCGCGGCATGGGCGCGGCGCATCCTGCATGCCTATGTTCCCGGCCATCAATCCCTGACCGACCCCGCCATCAGCCCGCTTCAGGGCGATCTGGGTGGCCTGCCACCGACCCTGATCCACGCCGCCAAGGGCGAAGCGCTGGAGCTTGACGCCCGCCGCCTCGCGCAGGTGATGGACGATGCCACGCTGGATGTCTGGCCCGGCTTGCCCCATGTCTGGCACCTCAAGGCCGGGCGCACACCCGCCGCCACCGCCGCCTGCGCCGAGCTTGGGGCCTTCATCAAGGCGCATCTGTGAAGGCCTTCGCCGCCCTCTTCACCGCGCTGGACCAGACCACGAAGACCGGCGCGAAGGTCGCGGCACTGGCCGCCTATTTCCGCGATGCGCCCGAGGATGACCGCCTCTGGACCATCGCCCTGCTCTCGGGCCGCCGCCCGCGCCGCGCCGTCACCACCACCAGGCTGCGCGAATGGGCAGCGGAGCGCGCGGGCATCCCCCCCTGGTTGTTCGACGCCTGTTATCCAGTGGTGGGCGATCTGTCCGAGACCATCGCGCTGGTCCTGCCAGAGCCTTCGCAGCACGTGGAGAAAAGCCTCGCCGACTGGATCGCCACCTTGCGGGCCCTGGACAAGGCGGACGACGACAGCCGCAAGGTCGCCATCCTCGCGGCGTGGGACGGCCTGCCCCCGACGGAACGCCTTGTCTTCAACAAGCTGATCACCGGCGGCTGGCGCATGGGCGTCAGCGCCAGGCTGATGACGCGGGCGCTGGCGCAGGCCACCGGCATCGACGAGGCGGAACTGACCCACCGCCTGATGGGCGACTGGACGCCCGACACCGTGACGTGGCGCGCACTGGTCGAGGCGCCGGACCCAAGCGCCGGTCTCAGCCGTCCCTATCCCTTCTACCTCGCGTATCAGGTGCCGGGCGATCCACATGAACTTGGCCCCGCAAGCGATTGGCTTGCCGAAAGAAAATGGGATGGCATCCGGGGCCAGTTGATCCTGCGCGCGGCCCGGCATTTCCTGTGGTCGCGCGGCGAAGAGTTGATGACCGACCGCTTTCCCGAACTGGCGCACCTGGTCGATGTCCTGCCCCCCGGCACGGTGATCGACGGCGAGGTTCTCGCGTGGGACCGCGCCGCGGAGACGCCGCTCCCGTTCAACCGCCTGCAAGCCCGCATCGGGCGCAAGACGGTCTCGAAAAAGCTGCTGGCCGAGGCCCCCTGCATCCTGATGGCCTATGACCTGCTGGAATGGCAGGGAGCGGACCTGCGCCAAAGCCCGCTGTCACGGCGTCGCGCGATCCTGCAGGACGCCCTCGCGCACCTGCCGGACGACCTGCCGATCCGCCTTTCGTCCCGGGTCGAGGCCGACACTTGGGACGCACTGGCCGACGCGCGTGCGCAAAGCCGCGCGATCGGGGCCGAAGGTCTGATGCTCAAGCGGCTCGAAGCGCCGTATCTGGCCGGGCGCAAAAAAGGCGATTGGTGGAAGTGGAAGGTCGATCCGCTGACAATTGATGCAGTATTGATCTACGCCCAGGCCGGATCGGGGCGGCGCGCGACGCTCTATACCGACTTCACCTTCGCGGTCTGGAATGGTCCCCCGAGCGCTGAAAAAGACAGTCTCGTGCCCTTCACCAAGGCCTATTCCGGCCTGACCGATGCCGAATTCCGCGAGATCACGGCCTGGATCCGCAAGAACACCACCGACCGTTTCGGCCCCGTCCGCGCCGTGCTGCCGCACCATGTCTTCGAGATCGCTTTCGAAGGCATCCAGCCCTCGCCCCGTCACAAATCCGGCGTGGCGCTGCGCTTTCCGCGCATGGCGCGCTGGCGCCGCGACAAGCCCGTGGAAGAAGCCAACACGCTGGCGGACCTGAATGCGCTGCTGGCGCAATACGGCTGATCTGGGGTCCGGACCCGCCACGCCCCGCCCTCGACCCTCTGACTTTCAGGGGAATCGTGGTATGATAAGCCTCTGCGAAAGCGCGTTCTGTCGTTCAAGGAGGAGGATCAGCCCGTGCAGACCAACGCTACCACCATCCACCAATATGCCCATGCCCTCTATGCCGCCCATGGCGACGCCGCCGAGGCGGAGGCCGCCCAGAAGGCCCGCGTCGCGAAGGAAAACGGGATGACGGCGGAGTCCGAGAAATGGACCAGCATCCGCCTGCATATCCGCGAAGTGCGGGGCGCGCGCCAGTCCTGACGTCCCACGCCCCGCCTGTTGCGCGCGCCGTTACTGGAACGTGTAGCTGGTCGGCCATTCCGGGTAGGCCTGCGAGGACACGCCATTGCGGAACGTCCCCGCATAGGCCGGTTGATACCCAAGGACGAGCACGGTGACGACGCCCCCCGTCCCGGGCTGGATCAGCCCGCGATGGGTCGCCGCCACGCAGATCGCGCTGTCGGAGGTGTAGAGGTCCGTGCCCCAGATCGTCGAGGCCAGCGACCCGCCGCCCGGGCAGGAAAAGCGGTAGGACGCGCCAACGTCTCCGGCATGGCCCAACTGGTCCAGCGTCGTGGTCCAAGCGATGGCTTGCGCGGAAATCGGCGCACCGACACCCGGCGCGGGCGCGTATCCTGTGATCTGGAAGCTGAGGCTCCACTGCCCGTAGTCGTTGGTGCTGATCCCGTTCTGGGTCGATCCCTGGTAGTAGCCCTGCCCCGGGACCGTCCGGTAGGACACGACGCCGCCAGCGCCGGGCGGCAGCCAGCCGAAATGCTGCGCCGCCCCGCAAACGGAGCTGTCGGAGGTATAGGTCCCGGTTCCCCAGATCGGTCCGGGTGTGCCGCCCGGAGGGCAAGTCACCTGCCCTGTCTGTCCGACACTTGACTGCCCCTGCGACGCGACGCTGGTGGACCAGTCCGCCAAGGCGGGCGTGCTTGAAAGCAGTAGTGCTGCGGCGGCGAGTTTGGAAATTCTGGACGACATGAAATCACCTTCTTGCATGGTGGCATCGCCGCACGGCCCCGGCCATGGGCCGATTTCTGCGATCCGGCGTGCCGATGGGGCCGTTTCCCGTGCCGGAAACGGTGCGCCATGCCACCGGGATCACGCAAGGAAAATTGACGCTAGGTCAGGAAACCTGCCGGCAGCCCGGCGATCGACGCCCGGGCCTCGTCCCCGGACATGGTCGATCAGGCGACGTCGCAGACCGGCACCGGGCGCCTGCCCGCGGCCCATGCCCGCGCCGCGTCTCCGAAGGCGGCGAAGAGCGGCCGCGAAACCGGGTCCTGCGCCGCTCGATATTCGGGATGCCATTGAACCGACAGGGTAAATCCCGGCGCATCTGCAATGTAGATCGCCTCGGGCGTGCCGTCGGGCGCATGGCCGTCGATCACCACCCGGGGGCCCGGCGTCTTGATGCCTTGCCCGTGCAGCGTGTTGGTCTGCACCTCCCGCGCACCCATCAGGCGGTGGAAGGGGCCACCATCGGTGAAGGTCACGCAATGGCGCAGGGCGAATTTCTCCTCCAGCGTGCCGTCAGGCGGCATGCGGTGGTTCATCCGCCCCGGCAGATCGCGGATCTCGGGGTAGAGCGAACCGCCCATCGCCACGTTGACTTCCTGAAAGCCGCGGCAGACGCCGAGGAAGGGCTGCCCCCGCTCCACGCAGGCCCTCACCAGCGGCAGGGCGACGGCATCGCGGGCCCGGTCCATGGCGCCATGGGCATCGGTGTAATCCTCGCCGTATTCCTCGGGATGCACGTTGGGCCGTCCGCCGGTGAACAGGAACCCCGCGCAGACCTCCAGCAGATCCTCGACCCGGACCAGCCGCGGATCGGAGGGGATCACCATGGGCAGGCCGCCCGAAACCTCGGCGATCGCCTCGGAATTCATCATGCCCCCGGCATGGGTGGCATACTGATCGTTGATCAGGTGGTGATTGCCGAGAATGCCGATGATCGGTCGGGCCATGTCGTGTCCCTTGCTGTGCGTGGCCTCATGTCTAGCGAGGAAGCCCCGCAAGGAAAAGACACCCGCCCGCGCAGCACGGCTTGCAAATGCGCACATGCCGCGAAAACGTGCAAGACACGCCCCTTTCGCCTGTCCGAAGGGGCAACCCGGACCGCCCCCAGCCTTGCGGGGCTGTCGGACCCTGCGGCCTACTGCGGCAGCTTGGCCGTCACCTCGATCTCGATCTTCATGCGCGGGTCCTGAAGGCTTGACACCAGCATGGTGGCAGCCGGCCGCGCCTCCCCCAGCCAGGCGCGGGTGACGGGCCAGCAGGCTTCCCACAGGGCGGGATCGGGCAGGATGTAGGTGACGCGGACCACATCGCGCATGTGGGCGCCCGCCTGCTCCAGCGCCGCGGCAATATTGCGGAAGGTCTGCTCGGCCTGTTCGGTCACATCGGCCGAAATCTGCATCGTCGCATAGTCGAAGCCGGTGGTGCCCGCGACAAGCACCCAGCCATCCACCACGACCGCACGGGAATAGCCGATCTCGGCCTCGAACCGCGACCCGGAAGAAATCAGCCGCTTGTTCACGCGCTGGCCTCGTATCCCGCCGCCTCGATCCCCACGACGGCGACGGCGGCATCGTTCTCGGAGGTGTCACCGGTCACGCCGACCGCGCCGACCACCGCACCATCGCGCAACACCAGAACGCCCCCCGGCACCGGCAGCAGCTTGCCGCCATAGGCGCCGTTGGCGGCTGTCATGAAATAGGCCTGCGTTTCCGCCCGCGCCATCAGGGCACTGCCGGGCATGCCGAGCATGACGCAGCCATAGGCCTTGCCCATCGCGATCTCGAACTTGCCGGGGGAGGATCCATCCTCCCGTTCGAAGGCGAGCGCATGCCCGCCTGCATCCAGAACGATGATCGCAAGGGGCTTCAGCGCCTTCTCGCGCCCCGCGCGGCGGGCCTCCGCAATCATCGTGCGCGCCTGTTCCAGCGTGATCATGGCCGACCTCTCCCCTGTGGCGATCCTGTCGACCCCGTTCCTCTCCCGATTTGCCGCCAGGCGCAAGCGGGTCCGAAACTTTGCAACGCGCCGCCCCGTTGCTACACTCGACCACAAGGAACCGCGCCCATGTCCAATATCGCTTCTGGCTTGACCCACCTGCCCGATCTGCGCAGCCATCTGCCGCGGCGGCGCACGGTGCTGAAAGTGCTGCACTGGGGCATCGTGCCCTTTTTCGTCTGGTTTCTCTTCGCCGATCCCGACGCCCTGCGCCGCATGGGGCCAGGCTGGTTCCGCCTGCATTCCGTCAACGGGCTGATCTTCGTGAGCCTCGCGCTGATCTGGACGGGCGAGCATCTTCGGCGCGGGCTTGCCTCGCGCCCCGGTCCCAAACTGCCACCGGCGGCGCGCGCGGTGCATCCGGTGCTGCACAAGGCGCTGATCTGGGGCCTGTTCCTGGTGGCACTTGGCGGCTTCGGACTGGGCCTGACCTCGGCGGTGGTGCTGCGGGCGGGCGGCTTGTTCCCGATCGCGCCCGCGCTTAATCTTCCACAGGCCCACGGGATCGTGTCCGTGCTGCATGTCTACCAGTTCTATGCGCTTGCGCTGCTGGTCGTGGCCCATGCCGGGTTTCACATCTGGCGACACCTGCACCTGCGCGACAACGCCCTGCGGATCATGGCGCCCAAGGTTCTGCACCGCTTCTTGTGACACGCGTCTTTCCGACACGCACCTTACGGAAATCCCTGCTTGATCCTGTCCTCCCGGCGCGGGACAACGGTGCCATCCCTGACGCCTGACGGAAGCCCCGCGCACATGTCCGACACGTTCGACCAGCACAAAGATCCCGCCCGCCCCGAAGACGAACACCGCTTTCCCTGCTCCAACTGCGGCTCGGACATGCGCTATACCCCGGCCGAGGGGAAACTGATTTGCGACCATTGCGGCAACGAGGAAGCGATTACCGTGGGCGACGGTCCCTGGGGCGGTGGCGAGGGGCTGGTCGAGAACGATTTCGAAGCCGCCCTGCGGGGCCAGACCACAGGCGTCGAGATGGAGGAAACCCGCGTCTCGCAATGCCCGTCCTGCGGCGCGCAGGTCACGTTCGACGCCGACAACCACAGCCAGGAATGTCCGTTCTGCGCCACGCCCGTGGTGACCGATACCGGCACCCATCGCCATATCAAGCCCAAGGGCCTGATCCCCTTCCAGTTGACCGAACGGGACGGCCACAAGGCGATGAACGACTGGCTTGGCCGGTTGTGGTTCGCCCCCAACGGGTTGAAGCAATACGCCAGGAAGGGCCAGAAGCTCGATGGCATCTATGTCCCCTACTGGACCTATGACGCCGACACCGACACCTCCTATCGCGGCCAGCGCGGCACGGCCTATTACGTCACGGTGCGCGGTGCCGACGGCAAGCCCCGGCAGGAACGCCGCATCCGCTGGCGTCCCGTCAGCGGGCGCGTCAGCCGGTTCTTCGACGATATTCTCGTGCTGGCCTCGAAATCGCTGCCCAAGCGCTATACCGACGCGCTGGCGCCGTGGGACCTGACCGCGCTGGCCGAATACAAGCCCGAATTCCTGTCCGGCTTCCGGGCCGAGGGCTATACGGTGGAGCTGGACGAAGGCATGGTCGAGGCGCGCCAGATCATGGACGCCCAGATCCGACGCGACATCCGCGCCGATATCGGCGGCGACGCCCAGAAGATCGACGCCATGAACACCCAGGTGGACAACACCACCTTCAAGCATATCCTGCTGCCGGTCTGGATCGCCGCCTACAAGTATCGCGGCAAGAGCTTCCGGTTCGTCGTCAATGCCCAGACCGGGCGCGTGCAGGGCGAACGGCCCTATAGCTGGATCAAGATCGCCGGCGCCGTCATCGGCGCGATCCTGCTGGCGCTGGCGGTGTTCTACGCGCTGGAGCTTGCCGATAGCGGCGGGTTCGGCGGCAGCGTGGGGTCCGGCATCGGCGGGGCCGTGGTGCAGGGCCTGCCCGCCCCCACGGGCGGCGGCGCCACGTCCGAGCTTGGGGCGGCACTGGACAAGTAGCGCGGCTTTCCACATGGACCTGACCGGAGGTTGGCGCTAGCAAGGGCACGGAATTCAACCCGGAGCCCCCCATGATCCTGTGCGCTGGCGAAGCCCTGATCGACATGCTGCCCCGCAAGACCGAAAGCGGCGAAGCCGCCTTCGCCCCCTATCCCGGCGGCTCTGTCTTCAACACCGCTGTGGCATTGGCGCGCCTTGGCGTGGCGACGGAGTTCTTTACCGGCCTGTCCACCGACCTTTTCGGAGAGCGTCTGGCCTCGGTCCTGACGGCCAATGGGGTCGGCTCCAAACTGGCCCACCGCGCCGACCGGCCCACCACGCTCGCCTTCGTGACGTTGACCGACGGGCAGGCCAGCTATGCCTTCTATGACGAAAACACCGCAGGCCGCCTGCTGACCGAAGCCGACCTGCCGACGATCCCCGATGCGACGCAGGCCTGCTTCTTCGGCGGCATCTCCCTCGCGGTGGAGCCCTGCGCGGATGCCTATGCGGCGCTGGCCGCCCGCGCGGCGCAGGACAGGGTCGTGATGGTCGATCCCAATATCCGCCCCGGCTTCATTGCCGATGAAGCGCGCTACCGCGCCCGGATGGACGCGCTGCTGGCGAACGCGGATGTGGTGAAGGCCTCGGACGAGGATCTGCACTGGCTGCTGGGGGACGCCACCTTGCCGCTGCTGGCCGAAAGACTGCGCGCCAAGGGGCCGAAGCTGGTTCTGGTCACGCAAGGCTCTGCCGGGGTCACGGGCTTTCATGCGGGCGGCGAAATGCATGTCCCGGCCGAACGGGTCAAGGTGATAGATACCGTGGGCGCGGGCGACACCTTCAACGCGGGTTTCCTCGCCGGGCTGGCCGAAGCGGGCGCACTCGACAAGCGCCGCGTGGGCGCTGGCCTGGACGACGACACGCTGCGGTCCGCGATGACGCTTGGCGTGCGGGCCGCCGCCGTGACCGTCACCCGCGCCGGCGCGAACCCGCCCCGCCGGGCCGACCTCGACCGGGCCGCACTTGGATGAGGGCGCTGGTCCAGCGCGTCACGCAGGCGCGGGTGGAGGTCGAAGGAAAGATCATCGGCCAGACCGGCCCCGGCCTGCTGATCCTGGTTTGCGCCATGCAGGGCGACACGGACGCGCAGGCCGATGCGCTGGCGGCCAGGATCGCGAAACTGCGCATCTTCAACGACGCGGCGGGCAAGCTCAACCGGGCCCTGCTGGATACCGGCGGCAGCGCCCTTGTCGTCAGCCAGTTCACCCTCGCCGCCGATACCAGCCGCGGCAATCGCCCGGGCTTCTCGACCGCCGCCGCACCGGCCGAGGGGGAACGGCTCTACCACCACTTCGCCCGCGCCCTTGCCGCCCTTGGACCCAAGGTGGAAACCGGGCGGTTCGGGGCCGACATGGCGGTCAGCCTCACCAATGACGGGCCGGTCACCATATGGCTTGAAAATTAGGCGTATCGCCTTCATTTTGGGCGAAGCAACCTGTTTTCCCCTGCAAACAAGGCGTTGGGACTGGCCCTTTCGCGTGGCGGCTCATCTGTTAGTGTGGCTGCAAGGGAGAGACCATGAACGACAACAGCCGATTTTTCGACGAGATGACGGGCGGCGAAACGCAGATGCGTTTCCCCTACGCCTCCTATGCGTCGTGGTTCGATGGCGAAGACCAGGAGGAATTGCGCCGGAAATCGCAGGATGCCGAAAGCTTCTTCCGCCGCACGGGCATCACCTTCAACGTCTACGGCGAGGATGCGGCGGATGAACGCCTGATCCCCTTCGACATCGTGCCGCGCATCATCTCGGGGCGGGAATGGTCCAAGCTGACGCGCGGGATCGAACAGCGGGTCCGCGCGATCAACGCCTTCCTCTACGACATCTACCACCGGCAGGAAATCCTGCGCGCAGGCCGCGTCCCGCGCGAGCTGATCGACCGCAACGAGGCATTCCTGCCCCAGATGATCGGCGTCACCCCCCCCGGCGGCGTCTATACCCATATCGTCGGAACCGATCTCGTGCGCACCGGCGAGGACGAGTTCTTCGTGCTCGAAGACAATGCCCGCACGCCCAGCGGCGTCAGCTACATGCTGGAAAACCGCGAGACCATGCTTCAGATGTTCCCGGAACTCTTCAGCCGCGTGAAGGTGCGGCCGGTGCAGAACTACCCGACCGACCTGCGCCGGTCGCTCGCCGCCTGCGCGCCCCAGACCGGCACCGGCACCTGCACCGTGGCGGTCCTGACACCGGGGATCCACAACTCCGCCTATTTCGAACATGCCTTCCTTGCCGACCAGATGGGGGTGGAGCTTGTCGAAGGCCACGACCTGCGCGTCAAGGACGGGCGGATCGCCATGCGCACGACCGAGGGCTACAAACCCATCGACGTGATCTATCGCCGGGTCGATGACGACTTTCTCGACCCGCTGAACTTCAACCCCGACAGCATGCTTGGCGTGCCCGGCATCATGGACATCTACCGCGCGGGCGGCATCACCATCGCCAACGCGCCCGGCACCGGCATTTCCGACGACAAGGCGATCTACAGCTACATGCCCGATATCGTCGAATTCTACACCGGCGAGAAGGCGATCCTGCAAAACGTGCCGACCCATCGCTGTTCCGAGCCGGAGGCGCTGAAATACGTCCTCGACAACCTTTCGGAGCTTGTCGTGAAGGAGGTTCACGGATCCGGCGGCTACGGCATGCTGGTCGGCCCGGCCGCATCGAAACAGGAACTCGCCGATTTCCGCGCCAAGCTGGAGACCCGGCCCTCGAACTACATCGCGCAGCCGACGCTGGCGCTCAGCACCTGCCCCATCCTGACCGAGGGCGGCCTTGCGCCCCGGCACGTGGACCTGCGGCCCTTCGCGCTGATGTCGCCCGAGAAGATCACGCTGACCCCCGGCGGCCTCACGCGCGTGGCGCTCAAGGAAGGCAGCCTCGTGGTCAACTCGTCCCAGGGCGGCGGCACCAAAGACACCTGGGTTCTGGAGGAGTAGCGGCATGCTTGGCAAAACCGCAGGCGGTCTCTTCTGGCTTTTCCGCTATCTCGAGCGGGCCGAGAACATGACCCGATTGGTCGAAACCGGCTTCCGCATCGCGCTGACGCGGCCTGATGGCGCCGATGACGAATGGCGATCGGTGCTGAAGACGGCCGCCGTGGATAAACTCTACAGGGCGCGCTACGGCGATGTCGTTCAGGACAGCGCCATCGATTTCCTGCTGCGCGATCCCGCCAACGGCTCCTCCGTCTTGTCCGCGTTCTCGTCGGCCCGCCAGAACGCGCGCCTGACGCGCACCGCCCTGTCGCGCGAAGTGTGGGAAGCGATCAATGACGCCTACATGACCCTCAGGGACGAGCTGTCGCAGCCCGTCTCTATCAAGAACCTGCCCGAAACGCTGGCCAGCATCCGCCAGCATTCGGCCCTCGTGCGGGGCGCGATGCACGGCACCATGCTGCGCACGGATATCTTCGACTTCTGCCGCCTTGGCACGTTCCTCGAACGCGCCGACAACACCGCGCGCATCCTCGATGTGAAATACTACGTCCTGTTGCCGTCGATGAACCAGGTCGGGTCCAGCCTCGACAACGTGCAATGGGAAACCATCCTGCGCGCCGTGGCGTCGCACCGCTCCTACCGCTGGCTGACCGGGGGCAATATCGGCGCCAAGGGCATCGCGGATTTCCTGATCTTCGACACGCGGATGCCGCGCAGCCTGCGCTTCTCGGTCAAGAAGATCGCCGCCAACCTCGACTATCTCGAAGAGAACTACGGCCAGCGCCACGCCTGCCACGACCTGATCGACATCCTGCTTGCCCGCCTGAAACACGGCACCATCGAGGACGTCTTCGAAGAAGGTCTCCACGAATTCCTGACCGATTTCCTGCGCGACATGGCCGCCCTCGGCGCTCAGATCGAACAGGATTACAGCTTCCTGGGATGACCTGAACATGCACCTGTCGATCAGCCACACGACCACCTACCGGTTCAAATCGCCCGCGACCTACGGTCTGCAACAACTGCGCCTGACGCCCAAGTCCCGCGCCGGACAGCAGATGGTGAAATCCTGGGACATGGCCGTGGAAGGGGGACAGATCGAAACCAGTTTCACCGACCACCAGCAGAACCGCGTGACCTTGGTGTCCTTCTCCCCCGGAGCACAGGAAATCCGGGTGATCTGCACTGGCGCTGTCGAAACGGTCGAGACGGCGGGCGTGGTCGGAAAGCATGGCGGCTTCGCGCCGCTATGGTTCTTCCTGCGCGAAACCGCCCTGACCCGCGCTGGCGAGAGGGTAAAGGCCCTGACGCAAGGGCTTCCCGAGGAGGTGCCTGACGACCTGCCGCGCCTGCATGCCCTGTCGGCCCGCGTCATCGACGCTGTCCCCTACGAGATCGGTCGCACCCGGTCCGAGACAAGTGCCGAGGAGGCCGTGGAAATCGGCGCGGGCGTTTGCCAGGACCACGCCCATATCTTCATCGCCGCCGCCCGGTCCATGGGCTACCCGGCGCGCTACGTTTCGGGCTACCTGATGATGAGCGACCGGGTGCACCAGGACGCCTCCCACGCCTGGGCGGAGGCTTTCGTCGAAACGATCGGTTGGGTCGGCTTCGACGTGTCCAACGGCTATTCCCCCGACCCGCGCTATGTGCGCGTGGCCACCGGGCTCGATTACGCCGAGGCCGCGCCGATCGCGGGCATCCATTACGGTGCGACAGGAGAGGCGATGTCGGTGGATATTCAGGTTGCGCAACAGTAGCGGGATGTTAACCCTGTCGGCGCTACTCTGCCCGCCATGGGCGGATTTTCCGGGGAACGACAGGCAATGACATATTGTGTGGGGATGAAACTGGATCGCGGTCTGGTGTTCATGTCCGACACCCGCACGAATGCGGGCGTCGACAACATCTCCGTGTTCAAGAAGATGTTCCAGTGGGAGGTGGAGGGCGAGCGCTCCATCACCATGATGACCGCCGGAAACCTCGCCACGACGCAGGCCGTCGTCAGCCTGCTGAACGAACGCAGCCTGCATGCCGACGATCGCGGGGTGCTGTCGATCGTCGAGGCGCCGTCGATGTTCCAGGCCGCCAGGCTGGTCGGCGAAACCCTGCGCGAAGTCATCGCGGATCAATCCAGGCTCGACCAGATGGTCGCCGACAGCCCCTTCGGGGCCACGATGATCCTGGGCGGACAGGTGCGCGGCGGGGAACCGCGGATCTTCATGATCTATCCCGAAGGCAACTTCGTGGAGGCCAGCACCGACACCCCCTTCTTCCAGATCGGGGAAACGAAATATGGCAAGCCGATCCTGGTGCGGGCCTTCGATCCGGCAATGCGCTTCGAGGAGGCGATCAAGCTTCTGATGGTCAGCTTCGATTCGACCCTGAAAGCGAATTTGAGCGTCGGGATGCCGCTGGATCTGCATCTCTACGAAGCCGACAGTTTCCGCCACGGAGAGCGGCGACGGATCGAGGCGGACGATCCGTTCTTTGCCCAGATTTCGACGGGCTGGGGGCTGAAACTGCGCGAAGCGTTCGACACCTTGCCGGAATATTCCCTGGATTGAGGGATTGCGCCGGCTGCGCCGTCGCCGAGGGCCTCGCGCGCCTGCGGCGCGCTCGGGCGGGTGCGCAACTTCGGGTGCTGCGATCGGACCCGCGGTGGAGGGGGCGCTGCCCCCACGCCTGCGGCGCCCCCCGGAGTTTTCTGCCAAGATGAAAGACGGCCATGGGCTGGTCGGCATGCGGGGGCCCTGTCTCCGTCCTCAACCTTCAAGACGCTGGGCACAGTATCGGTTGTCGGCGGACCCGGTCGCGCGTCACCGGGTCACGTCGGCGCCGTGGATCCAGCGAAATCGGTTGCTGACGACATGGGGCGCCACGCGGGCGGCGGCGCGGAGCGCGGTGTGGGCCGCGAAGCGGTAGGGGCCGGGGCGCAAGTGGTAATGGGTGGCGTTGTCGTTCGCCGCCGCGACGATGCGGGCCGTGCGCGGTTTGCGCAGGGTTTGATAACGGTCCAGCGCGGCGGATCGGTCCGAGTCCTCGGACAGGCAGCGGGCCAACACCCAGGCATCTTCCAGCGCCATGTTGGCCCCCTGGGCGAGGAAGGGCAGCGTCGGGTGGGCCGCGTCGCCCAGAAGCGCGAGTGCCGGGCCCGTCCAGACCTTCGCGACCGGGTGGCGGAACAGGCCCCAGAGGTTGGCATCATCAACATCGGCCAGCAAGTCTCTGATCTCGGGGCAGAAGTCGGTGAAGGCCGCGGCAAGGTTGCGGGGGTCGTCGGTGAGGGTCCAATCCTCCGCCGCCCAACCGTCCCGCTCTTCCACGGCGACGATATTGGTCAGGGTGCCGCCGCGCAGCGGATAGCGGACGAGGTGGCGGCCCGGCCCCATGAAGACATGCGCCTCGGGCGCAAGACCGCGCGACGGGACCACGGCCCGCCACGCGACCTGTCCGGTGAAGAACGGCCGGGTGCGCGGGTTGAGATGCGCGCGCGCGACCGAGTGCAGGCCATCGGCGCCGATGGTCAGGCCGTGGGTGCTGTGGCTGCCATCGGCGTGGTGCAGGATGCTGTGCGGCCCGTCCCCCTCCACCGAGGCGACGTCGGCACCGAGGCGCAACGTGACGCCCGCCGCCAGCGCAGCGTCGCGCAGCGCCTCGACCAGATCGGCGCGGTGGACGAAATGGAACGGGCCCGCCGTCAGCGGCATCGCGAAAACCTCTGCCCCGCGCCGGAAATCGCGCAGGCACACCGCCTGCCCGCGCACCCCTTGGGCCGCGATCCGCTCTGCCAGACCCAGCGCCTGAAGCACGACCCAGCCGTTGGGGGAGATCTGCAGGCCTGCGCCGACCTCGGTTATCTCGGGCGCGCGTTCCAGCACGGTGACCTGCGCCCCCCGCCCGGCGCAGGCCAAGGCTGCGGCCAGTCCGCCGATGCCACCGCCGATCACCGTTATTTCTTGTCCGACCAGCATCCGGGCCCCTCCCGTCCGCGCCAAATGGAAAGGGCACCCGCCATGGGTGCCCTCTGTTCCGTGTCAGGTCCCACGCGATCAGTCGTCGCGGTGCACTTTCTCGCGCCGCTCGTGACGCTCCTGCGCCTCCAGCGTCATGGTGGCGATCGGTCGCGCATCCAGTCGCTTTAGCGAAATCGGCTCTCCGGTCTTTTCGCAATACCCGAATTCGCCATCCTCGACGCGGCGCAGCGCGGAATCGATCTTGGCGATCAGCTTGCGCTGGCGATCCCGGGTCCGCAATTCCAACGCACGATCGGTCTCTTCCGAGGCGCGATCCGTGACATCGGGAATATTGCGCGTGCCATCCTGCAGCGTGGACACCGTGGAGCGGCTTTCGTCCAGCAACTCGGTGCGCCAGGTCAGCAGCTTGCGCCGGAAATATTCCAACTGGCGGGCATTCATGAAAGGTTCGTCCTCGGCGGGACGATAATCTTGAGGCAGGAACGTTTCTGCTTTCATTCTTATCCCCTCGGTCGTGCTGGTGTCGTTCATTTTCACTCGTCTGTTCCAGTCCGTGCAGCCGATATCGGTGCGTTTACCCGCGCCGGGGTGGCTTGTCACCTAGATAGTGTGTGAAGTAGCCAAAAAGCATGCATCTCCAACCCCCTATCTTGCTGCCCGAGAAAGGTAACCCCGATGAGATTTGACGGCACCGCCGAATACATTGCGACCGAGGATCTGACCGTGGCCGTGAACGCCGCCGTGACGTTGGAACGCCCGCTGCTGGTGAAGGGCGAACCGGGCACCGGAAAGACGGAACTGGCCCGGCAGGTGGCCGGCGCGCTGGGGCTGCCGATCATCGAATGGCACATCAAGTCCACCACGCGGGCGCAGCAGGGGCTGTATGAATACGACGCCGTCAGCCGCCTGCGCGACAGCCAGTTGGGGGAGGCGCGCGTCCATGACGTCGCCAATTACATCAAGCGCGGCAAGTTGTGGCAGGCTTTCGATGCGCCCGAGAAATCCGTCCTGCTCATCGACGAGATCGACAAGGCCGATATCGAATTCCCCAACGACCTGTTGCAGGAGTTGGACCGGATGGAATTCTTCGTCTACGAAACCGGCGAGACGGTGAAGGCGCGGGTGCGGCCCATCGTCATCATAACCTCCAACAACGAGAAGGAGCTTCCCGACGCGTTCCTGCGCCGCTGCTTCTTCCATTACATCCGGTTCCCCGACATGGAGGTGATGAAGCGCATCGTCGAAGTGCATCACCCCGGCATAAAGCCCGCGCTGCTGACGACCGCGTTGACCCGGTTCTATGACATCCGCGACCAGCAGGGGCTGAAGAAGAAGCCCTCCACCTCCGAAGTGCTGGATTGGCTGAAGCTGCTTCTGGCCGAGGATCTGCAACCCGAGGATCTGCGCCGCGACGGAGCCAATGCATTGCCGAAACTGCACGGCGCGCTGCTGAAGAACGAACAGGACGTGGCGCTGTTCGAACGGCTGGCCTTCATGGCGCGGGCCCAGCGATAGCACGTGCAGGCGGGGCGCTTTGGCCACATGGGGCGGGCAAAACCACACGGCCCCCTGTGACGCCGCCCGATTCCTGCCATAATCTCCCTGCAATCTGCGGGCCTTCGAACCCGTGTCCGATCCCAGGCGAGTATCTCCGATGACCACGTCTTTCGACATTCGCCCCCTCGGGCTGCGGGACCGTGCCGAATGGGGCGCGCTCTGGCGGCAATACCTCGCGTTCTATGGCGCGACCCGCCCGGACGCTCTGCTGGACCTGACCTTCGCGCGCTACACTGATGCAGGCCGCGATGACATGCGCGGCTGGATGGCATGGAACGGCACGACCGCGCTGGGGCTCGTCCATGCCATCGCCCATTCCCATGGCTGGCAGGAGGCCCCGGTGACCTATCTGCAGGACCTCTACACCGTGGAGACGGCACGCGGTGCCGGGATCGGCCGCGCCCTGATCGAAACCGTCTATGCCGATGCCGATGCCGCCGGGCGGCCGTCGGTCTACTGGATGACCCAGACCGGCAACGCAACCGCCCGCGCGCTCTATGACAAGATCGCACAACCTACTGATTTCATGAAATATTCAAGACCGTGAGGCGCCCAGACTTGACCCCGATCCTTCGCTACCTGGCCCCCGCTTTCGCGCTTGTCCTGTCCGCCTGTGCGCCCTCTGGCGGGGTCGATATGGCCGAACGCGGGGCGACGACGTTGACCGCAAGCCTGCCACCGATGAACACCTTCGCGGCGCGCGCGGCGACGGGGCCGACGCGCTCCAACACCTCCATCGCGGCGGATTTTCTCGACCTCAGCTTCGAGATGGAATCGGGCCGCGTGATCGAACGGCTCAGCCGGTTCGAAGGGCCGGTGACGGTCGCCGTGGCATCGGGCGCGCCGGCCTATCTCGTGTCCGACCTCGACGCGCTTCTGGCCCGCCTTCGGGCCGAGGCCGGGATCAATATCGCGCGGGTCACGTCCGGCCCCGCCTCCATCACGATCGAGACGATGCCCCGTGACCGGATGCAGCGCATCGTGCCGCAGGCCGCCTGTTTCGTGGTGCCCCGTGTCAGCTCCTGGGCTGAATTTCGCCGCAATCGCGCCGGAAACACTCTCGACTGGACCACGCTCCGGACCCGGGAAGAAGTCGCCGTCTTCATCCCCTCGGACGTGGCCCCGCAAGAGGTCCGCGATTGCCTGCACGAGGAAATCGCCCAGGCGCTCGGGCCGCTCAACGATCTCTACCGACTGTCGGATTCGGTGTTCAACGACGACAATTTCCACACCGTCCTGACCGGCTTCG
>CAZTUG010000044.1:24481-27619 GCA_964615955.1 uncultured Roseicyclus sp. | reverse complement strand
AGACCCCGCCCCAAGCTCCGCCTCCAGATCCGCCTCCAGATCCGCCCCGACCCATCGCCCCGCCCGACCCATCGCCCCGGATGCCGCCATGCTCCTCTCCGATTTCGACTTCGACCTTCCCGAGGCGCTGATCGCCACCCGCCCGGCACAGCCACGCTCCGCCGCGCGCCTGCTGGTGGCCGAAGGCGATACCATCCGCGACCTGACCGTCGCGGACCTGCCCGCCTGCCTGCACCCCGGCGACCGGCTGATCCTCAACGACACCCGCGTGATCCCCGCACGCCTTACCGGCCTGCGCCCCCGCGACACCGCCGAGGGACCGAAGACCGCGAAGATCGAGGTCACCCTGCTGGAACCGCAAGCCGATGGCACATGGGCCGCGCTGGCCAAGCCGATGCGCAAGCTGAAACTGGGCGAGAAAATCATCTTTTCCAATGACCTGAATGCTGAAGTTCATGCGATGGATGACGGTTTGCGCCTGTCCTTCAACCTCGCGGGCGACGCTTTCGATGCCGCGCTCGATAGCGCCGGCGCGATGCCTCTGCCGCCCTATATCGCGGGCAAGCGCGCGCCCGACGACCGCGACCGCGCGGATTACCAGACCATCTGGGCGCGGCGTGCCGGCGCTGTCGCCGCCCCCACCGCCAGCCTGCATTTCGACGCGGCGCTGATGGATGCGCTGCGCGCGCGCGGCGTCGCCATCACCTTCGTCACCCTCCATGTCGGCGCGGGCACCTTCCTGCCCGTCACCGTGGCGGACGTGACCACCCACCGCATGCATGCCGAATGGGGCGAGGTCAGCGCCGCCGCCGCCGCCGAGGTCAATGCCACCCGCGCCGCCGGGGGCCGCATCATCCCGGTCGGCACCACCGCGCTCCGCCTGATCGAATCGGCTGCCCGCGCCGACGGCACCCTGCACCCGTTCGAGGGCACGACCGAGATCTTCATCTATCCCGGCTATCGGTGGAAGATCGCCGACGCGCTGATGACCAATTTCCACCTGCCAAGATCCACGCTTCTGATGCTGGTGGCGGCGCTCATGGGCAAGCCACGCATGGATGCGGTCTATGCCCATGCCATCGCGGAGCGCTATCGCTTCTTTTCCTATGGCGACGCGTCCTTGCTTATACCGTCGCACCTGTGACAGACGACGGGCGCGGCAGAGAGCCTAACCAGCCCATCGTCATGTCCAGAACCGGAGCCCGCCATGCTGACCGTCATCCGCACCACCTGGGCGTTGCTTCTCGGGATGTTGCTTCTGCAAATCGGCAACGGGCTGCAATCTTCCCTGATGGGGGTTCGCGGCACGATCGAGGGCTTCTCCACATTCGAATTGTCGCTCATCGCTTCGGCCTATTTCGTGGGCTTCCTCGGCGGTTCCCGGTTTGCACCGGCCTTCATCGCGAAGGTCGGGCATGTCCGTGTCTTCGCGGCCCTCGGGTCTCTCATCTCGGCCGCGCTGGTTTCGTTCCCGCTTCTGGCCGATCCGTGGGTCTGGATGGTTCTGCGGATCATCATGGGCTTTTCGCTCTCGGGCATCTACGTGACGGCCGAATCGTGGCTCAACAATTCTGCCACGAACGAAACCCGAGGCCAGTCGCTCTCGGCCTACATGCTGATGCAGA
This sequence comes from uncultured Roseicyclus sp., assembly GCA_964615955.1. Classification (GTDB taxonomy): domain Bacteria; phylum Pseudomonadota; class Alphaproteobacteria; order Rhodobacterales; family Rhodobacteraceae; genus Gymnodinialimonas. The sequence continues at coordinate 25,994 of CAZTUG010000044.1, read as the reverse complement.
TGGCTGGCTTGATATCGGCGCAGGCCATCTTGTCGGTGGGCGACCCGTCGGGCTACGTCTTGTTCATCATCCCCTCCATCCTCGTGTCGCTCAGCTTTGCGCCGGTCCTGCTGTCGGTCCAGCCCACACCTGCCTTCGACACCACCAGGACGCTCAGCCTGCCGCAGCTTTACCGCAAGTCGCCGTTCGGCGTGGTTGGAATGGCTCTCATGGGCATGATCTTCGCGGGGCAGTTCGGCATGGCCGCGGTCTATGCGACCCAGGCCGGCTTCAACCTCGCACAATTGTCTGCCTTCGTGTCGTCGATCTTCATCGGCGCGATGGTCTTGCAATATCCCATCGGTTGGCTGTCGGATCGCTATGACAGGCGCTTGCTGATCGTGGTCTGTTCCGCGATTGCCGGGCTGCTGTGCATCGTCGGCTTCATGTTCAGCACCAGCTATCCGATCGCTCTGGCCATCGGCGTCATGTCCGGTGGGCTGTCCCAGCCGCTGTATTCCCTGATCATCGCCTATACCAACGACTACCTGTCGCACGAGGAAATGGCCGGAGCCTCCGGCGGGCTGCTGTTCGTGAACGGCATCGGTGCCATCACCGGGCCGCCGATCATCGGTCTTGCGATGGGATATGTCGGGGCCGGTGGGTTCTGGCTGTTTCTGGCCGCCGTCTTGCTGGTGACCGCCGCCTACGGAATTTGGCGGATGTCGCAGCGTCCATCGGCCTACCAGGTCGAGGACCAGGACTACGATGCCGTTCCCTACGCCAACATCATGCCCGGCGCGGTCTCCGCCGTGGCGCTCCAGACAGCGCAGGAGATCTATGCCGAAGCCGCTGACGAAATGTCAGCCGCCGACGGTGAGGGCGCACCACCAGATGTCCGCGATGTCCAGTTGACCGAACCCGGAGAAAAGCCATGAACCTGTCCGCCACCGATGTCGTTTCCTTCTGGACCGAGTCCGGCCCCGAGAAATGGTATGCCAAGGATGATGCCTTCGATCAGGCGATCCGCGACCGCTTCGGCGCGGCATGGCAGGCCGCCCATGACGGCACGCTGCCCGATTGGGCCACCGATGCGCCCTCCGCTCTCGGCCTCGTGCTCCTGCTGGACCAGTTTCCGCGCAACATGTTCCGCGACGATCCGCGCGCTTTCGCCACCGATGCCCGCGCGCTGCAGGTTTCTGGCCAGATGGTCGCGCAGGGCTGGGACCGCCAGATCAGCGGCGCGATGCGCCAGTTCGTCTACATGCCCTACATGCATTCCGAAGACATGGCCCATCAGGACATTTGCGTCGACCTGATGGAAACACGCATGCCCGAGACCGATCCGACCGGCAACAACGGCATCCACGCCCGTGTCCACCGCGAGATCATCGCCCGCTTCGGGCGCTTCCCCTACCGCAACGACGCCCTTGGCCGCGAGACCACACCGGCCGAGCGGGAGTTCCTCGAGACCGGCGGCTACAAGGCCATCTTGCAGGAGTTGCAGGGGAACCCGGACGGGGACGCATGATTT
>CAZTUG010000044.1:0-24381 GCA_964615955.1 uncultured Roseicyclus sp. | reverse complement strand
GTCCGGGGAACCCGGACGGGGACCCATGATTTGTCCGGGGAACCCGGACGGGGACCCATGATTTGTCCGGGGAACCCGGACGGGGACTGACGTGTTCTCCTTTCGAAACGGCCCTGCCATCGAAAGGAGCATCCCATGCGCCCGACCACCCCACGCCCCGCCACCGCAAGCGCCCATGACCTGCAATCGCGCCATGCCGACGATCGGCATGACCGCCGCGATCCGCGCATCCACAGCGCGCCCGCAACGCCCGCCAAACCCTTCACCGCGACGCCGCAATTCTGGCTGGCCGGGGCCGTGCTTGTGCTTGGCCTCGTGCTTGCCGGTGTCGCACAACCGGCCATGCTGTCCTCGTCCCTGCCGGGCTGGATGCTGCCGGTGGGCTATTTCACCGCTGTTTTCGGCGCGGCCGCCATGGCGCTGTCGTGGGTGCTCTACCGCGCCCGCTGACGCCGTTGGCGGCGCACGAGCCATGCAACGTCCCGCGCCAGCCATGCGTCAGGCGCAACGCGGACTGCGGCGCAAGGTCAATTGTCGCGCCTGCAGGAATGGTTTAACGTTGAACAAACGCCAGCGAATGCTCCCGGGAGGACACTGACCCATGGCCACACAGAATTTCGACGTCATCGTGATCGGCGCAGGCCCGGGCGGCTATGTCGCGGCCATCCGCGCCAGCCAGTTGGGCCTCAAGGTCGCCATCGTCGAGCGCGAGCACATGGGCGGCATCTGCCTGAACTGGGGCTGCATTCCCACCAAGGCCATGCTGCGGTCGTCCGAGGTGTTTCACCTGATGCACCGCGCCAAGGAATTCGGGCTGAAGGCCGAAAATATCGGCTATGACCTCGACGCCGTGGTCGACCGCTCCCGCAAGGTGGCCAAGCAGCTTTCGGGCGGCGTCTCGCATCTGATGAAGAAGAACAAGGTCACGGTGGTGATGGGGACCGCCACGATCCCCGCCAAGGGCCGCGTGTCGGTCAAGACCGACAACGGGACCGAGGAATTGACGGCCAGGAACATCATCCTCGCCACCGGCGCGCGGGCCCGTGACCTGCCCGGGCTGGAAGCAGACGGCAAGCGCGTCTGGGCCTACAAGGCGGCGTTGAAACCGCCGCACATGCCCGGGAAACTGCTGGTCATCGGTTCCGGCGCCATCGGCATCGAATTCGCCAGTTTCTACAACACCCTCGGCGCCGACACGACCGTGGTGGAGGTGATGGACCGCATCCTGCCGGTGGAAGACGCCGAAATCTCCGCCTTCGCCAAGAAGGCGTTCGAGAAGCAGGGGATGAAGATCCTGCAAAAATCCATCGTCCAGAAGCTCGACCGGGGCGCCGACAAGGTCACCGCGCATATCGAGACCGGTGGCAAGGTGGAAACCCATGATTTCGACACCGTCATCTCCGCCGTCGGCATCGTCGGCAACGTTGAAAACCTCGGGCTGGAGGCGTTGGGCGTCAAGATCGACCGCACCCATGTGGTGACGGACGCGTTCTGCCGCACCGGGGTGGAGGGTCTCTATGCCATCGGCGACATCGCGGGCGCGCCCTGGCTGGCGCACAAGGCGTCCCATGAAGGTGTGATGGTGGCCGAGTTGATCGCAGGCAAGAACGACGTCCACGCGATCAAACCCGAGAGCATCGCCGGTTGCACCTATTGCTGGCCCCAGGTCGCCTCCGTCGGCCTGACGGAAGCGAAGGCGAAGGACCGTGGTCACACCGTCAAGGTCGGCCGCTTCCCCTTCATCGGCAACGGCAAGGCGATTGCCCTGGGCGAGGCTGAAGGCATGATCAAGACCGTCTTCGACGCCAAGACCGGCGAGTTGCTCGGCGCGCACATGATCGGCGCCGAAGTGACCGAGCTGATCCAGGGCTATGTCGTCGGCCAGAAGCTGGAGACGACCGAGCAGGACCTGATGGAGACGGTTTTCCCGCACCCGACCCTGTCCGAGATGATGCACGAAAGCGTGCTCGACGCCTACGACCGCGTCATCCACATCTAGCCGAATTGATCTACAATTGATCTACCTTCGTTGATCCCGAGGTCGGGGCAGGGCGAGCCAGAATTGATCTACCATTGATATACCAGAACGACAAAGGGCGGCCCTCAGGGACCGCCCTTTCGCGTCAGCGCTGCGGGGGAGTCATTGCACCGTAATGGGCAATTCCGCGATCACGACCCGGTCCTGATCAATGAAATACCGCAGCATATAGGCGCCCGGTTCGTCCGGGACATTCAGGGTCAGCGGAGAGCCGTTCGAGGTCGCGGTATAGCTCTGCCAGCGCTCGCCTCCCGCTGCACCCGCGCGGCCCAAGGCAATGAAATCGCGCGGATAATTCGGGCCAGTCCATTCCACCTGCACGGTTCCTCCGGCGGGCGCGGTGGCCGGCGCGGTCAGCGTCGCCGCCACTTCCGTCAGCGTGATCGCGGCCTCCGCGATGGTCACGCGGTCCTGATCGATAAAGTAACGGATCACGTAGTCGCCCGGCTCGGGCGGCATCAGCAGCCGCACGGGAGATCCGTCTTGCGTCCGCACGTAGTTCTGCCAGCGGTCGGAACCTTCGGCGCCCGCCCGGCCTATCCCGATGAAATCGTTTCGGAAATCGGGGCCGGTCCAGCCGACTTCAACGGTCGATCCTGCTGCTGCACTGGCGGGCACGGTCAGCGTCGCCACCGGCGCCGTCAGCGTGATCTGCGATTCTGCCAGCACCACGCGGTCCTGATCCACGAAGTAGCGGATCACATAGGTGCCCGGCGTCGGCGGCGTCACCAGCCGCAGCGGAGTGCCCTCTGACGTGCGGGTATAGTTCTGCCAGCGGTCGGCACCTTCGGCGCCCGCCCGGCCGATCCCGATGAAATCGTTGCGATAATCCGGCCCGGTCCAGGCGACCTCGATCGTCGATCCGGCCACGGCCGTGTCGGGCGCGGTCAGCGTCGCCGTGGCGTCCGTCACGCTGAGCGGTTCGGAAGCCAGAACGACCCGGCCCTGTTGCAGGAAGTAGCTGACGAAATAGTCGCCGGGCTCGGACGGCACCAGCAAGCGCAACGGGCTGCCGTCGCGGGTATAGGTGAAGTTCTCCCACGTCGGGTTGCCGTCGCGGTCCAGCCGTCCGATCCCGATGTAGTCGCTGTCGTAATCCGGGCCGGTCCAGGCCACTTCGATGGTCGAGCCGGCGACGGCGGTGGCCGGCAGGGTCAGGCTGGCCTGTGCGGGGGTCACCGTGATCGGCACCGAGACGAGGTTCCGACGGTCCTGCTGCATGAAATAAGTGATCAGGTAATTGCCGGGCAGCGGGGGCACCTGCAGACGCAGGGTCGCGCCGTCGCGGGTATAGGTGAAGTTCTCCCATGTCGGATTGCCGTCGCGGTCGGGGATGCCGATGCCGATATAATCGTTTCGTTCGTCCGGGCCGGTCCAGGCGACCTCGATGGTGGCACCAGCCACGGCGGTCGCGGGCGCGGTGATCGTGGCCGTAACTTCGGTCACGGTAATCGGAACGGAAACAAGGGGATAGCGCTGCTGCTGCATGAAATAGGTGATCTGGTAGTCACCCGGTTCGGTCGGCACCACAAGGCGTAGGGTCGCGCCTTCGCGGGTATAAGTGAAGTTCTCCCACGTCGGACGGCCATCACGGTCAGGGCGTCCGATGCCGAGGTAGTCGTTGTCGTAGTCCGGCCCGGTCCACGCGACCTCGATGGTCGATCCGGCGGCGGCGGTGGCGGGCGCGGTGATCGTGGCCTGCGCGGGCGTTACGGTCAGCGGCACGGAGGCCAGCGGAGTGCGGCCTGCCTGCTGGAAATACGTGACATAATACTGGCCCGGCTGCGGCGGCACCTGCAGACGCAGCGTTGATCCATCGCGCGTGTAGGTGAAGGTCTCCCATGTCGGGTTGCCGTCGCGATCCAGCATGCCAACGCCGATATAGTCCAGATCGTCATCGGGTCCGGTCCAGGCAACTTCGATGGTGGAGCCTGCGACGGCGGTGTCGGCCGCGGTTACCGTTGCGGTGGCTTGCGGTTCGGGGAACACCACCACGATCTCGCGCGCTTGATCGACGACGACGAAATCGGTGAAGGCCTCGACCTCCTGCGCGGTCCAGTAGGCGGTCACGCGGTAGGCGCCGCGCGCCATCTGGAAGGTGGCCGGGTTGGTGGTGACGGTGTCGGTTTCGATCGCCCCGATCTCCCAGATCACGGGATCGCTCACGGGAAGGCCCCCGACATCGCCGATGCGGGCCACGACGGTGATGTCGACCAGCACGGCGGGCAGCGGGATGATGATATCCTGTGGCGTATCGGCTTCGACCGTGAAGCGGGCTTCGTGGCGCGTGCCGGTGGAGGCACGCTCCACCTCCAGCCGGTAGTCGCCGGGCAGCAGGGCGACATTGCCACCCGGCGCGATGACGGGCCCAAGCAGCACCGTGTCGCCCATGTCGTAAAGCGTCCATGCCAGCGCCGAGGTGGGCATCGACATGTCGGGTTCCACCCTTGCGGAGAAGGTGATCTGGCTGGTTTCCACGATCGCGGGCATCGCCACCTGAACCGGGTCGCCGGGCAGGTCGGTCACGGTGAATGCGCTCTGGTAGGTCACCTCGCCTGCGGGTTCGGTCCGGGTCGCCTGCGCGACGTAGTCGCCGGGCAGCAGGTCGGCAAGGATCGCGGGGCCGGGTATGCCTGCCGCGATCACCTCGCCGGCAGTGCCAAGAACGGTCCAGGTGACGGGCCGCGTGGGCGGCGTCATCTGCGGCACGACCACGGCTTCGATCCGGGTCTGCACCGGCATGACGACCTCGACGATCTGGTTGAGCGCGGCGCTGAGTTCGGCGGCATTGTCGGCTGTCAGGAATTGCCCGCCGGTATTGTCGGCGATGCACTGCATCTGGGCCCGCGCCTCTGGCTCGGAGGCGACGTCGAAGCCGATCACATGGGCAGTGAAATTGACCCCCGTGGCCTCCAGTTCGGCGGCAATGGCGCAGGGGTCGGGGTTGCAGTTCTCGATCCCGTCGGACACAAGGATCACGGTCGCGGGTTCTTCGGTCGAGCGCAGGGATTGCGCGGCGGCGACAACGGCATCGGTCATCGGCGTGCGGCCCCGCGGATTGATGCTGTTGACGGCCTGAAGGATGCGATCCTGGGTGAAGGGCGCAGGCTCCACGATGGTTTCTATGTCGGCGCAATTGCCGCGCTGGCGGTGGCCGTAAACCGTCAATCCGAGAGAGACATCATCGGCCAGATCGGCCAGCAGTTCCGCGATCACCTCGCGCGCGATGACGATCTTGTTGACCCCGTCGATCTGCCCCCACATCGATCCGGACCCGTCCAGAACGAGGATCGTGTTGGGCCGGTCGGCGGTCTGGGACAGCGCCGCCATGGGCAGGAACATCAACGTGAAAAAGGCGAGGAAAAAAGCGCGCATTTACTATCCACTTCTTGCGAGATGACGGCGAGGCCCCTCAAAAAGAGCTCTCACCGTCACGCTAACGTGACTCGTGCCATCTGCAAAGCGCTGGTTTTCCGCCAGTTTAGCGTCCGCTTGACCGCCTTGCCGCAACAGGTCATGTGCGCGGCATGACCGCCCTGCGCACGCCTTGGCCGCTGATTGCGGCGCTTTACCTGACCGGCCTGATCGCGGGCGCGCAGTTCTCCAAGGTATCGCTGACATTGACACATCTTGCGCAGGCCTATCCGGGCTGGCCGGTGGCTTTCGCGGTGTCGGGCGTGGCCGTCGTGGGTGTGCTGTTCGGCGTGATGGCGGGCGGGTTGACGGCCAGTATCGGGCCGCGTCGCGCGATCTTGTGGGCGTTGAGCGCCTCGGCCTGCGTCGGGCTGGCGGAGGCCACCTTGCCGCCATTCCCGGCTTTCATGGCGTTGCGCGTGGTCGAGGGGGCGGGACACCTGTTGCTGGTCGTGGCTGTGCCAACGCTGATGGCGGCCCTGTCCGCGCCGCGCGACCGGGCCCTGGTGATGGGCCTCTGGGCAACCTTCTTCGGCGTCGGCTTCGCAGTCGCGGCCCTGTTGATCGGCGACAGCGTCCGGCTGGCCTATGCCGGCCATGCGGCGTTCGCGGCCGTAATGCTGGCGGTCCTTTGGGCGATGTTGCCGCGCGGCGTCGTCAGCGCGCGCCGCCGTTTGCCGCGGGTGTCGGACCATCTGCTGATCTACACCACGCCGCGGCTCTTCGCGCCGGGCCTCGGCCATGGCCTGTACGCGATGCTGTTCCTTGCACTCATCACCTTCCTGCCCACCGCCCTCGGCGCTCCTTGGCTGGCGACCGTTCTGCCGCTGGCGGGGATCCTCGGCAGCGTCGTCGCGGGGGCGCTGGCGCGATGGATTGCGCCGGGCACGCTGGTCTGGACGACCTTTCTGGCGATGGCGGGCCTGTTCGCTTTGACCATGGCCGCCGGAACGGCAGCGCCCTATGTCCTGATCGTCGCCATGGGCACCAGCGGCGTGGTCGCGGGTGCGGGCTTTGCCGCCGTGCCCTCGTTAAACGCGGCGGACGAGGATCGGGCGCTGTCGAACGGCGCGCTCGCGCAGCTTGGCAATATCGGCACCTTCACTGGCACGCCGCTGCTGGCGGCGCTGGGGCCGGGCGCTTACCTGCCGAGCGCCATTGTCCTGTGCATTTTGGCGGCAGCTGTCACCGGGCTGGCCTATCGCAGCGCGCGTTCCTGAAACGTTCCGCTTTTTCGGTTGGAGACTCACGCGCCGTCGCCTATGTCTTGCGAGAGCGTTAACGGGGGCCGCGATGCCGGAGATGAAGTTTATCGAGGTGCGCGGCGCGCGCGAGCACAACCTCAAGAATATCGACCTCGACATTCCCCGCGACAAGCTGGTCGTGGTGACGGGCCTCAGCGGCTCGGGCAAGTCATCGCTGGCGTTCGACACGATCTACGCGGAGGGGCAGCGGCGCTATGTCGAAAGCCTCAGCGCCTATGCCCGCCAGTTTCTCGACATGATGGAAAAGCCGGATGTCGACCATATCTCGGGTCTGTCTCCCGCGATCTCCATCGAACAGAAGACCACGTCGAAGAACCCGCGCTCCACGGTCGGCACGGTGACGGAGATCTACGATTACATGCGGCTTCTCTTCGCGCGCGTCGGAACGCCCTACAGCCCGGCGACCGGACTGCCGATCGAGGCGCAGCAGGTGCAGGACATGGTGGACCGGGTCATGGCGATGGAGGAGGGCACGCGCGCCTATCTGCTGGCCCCCATCGTGCGCGACCGGAAGGGCGAATATCGCAAGGAATTCGCGGAGTTGCGCAAACAGGGCTTCCAGCGCGTCAAGGTGAACGGCGTGTTCCACGAACTGGACGAACCGCCCGTTCTGGACAAGAAGTTCCGCCACGACATCGACGTGGTGGTGGATCGGATCGTGGTGCGCGCAGGCACCGAAACGCGGCTGGCCGACAGTTTCCGCACCGCGCTCGACCTGGCCGACGGCATCGCGATCCTCGAAACCGCGCCAAGTGCGACCGAGGGCGCGGAAGCCCCGGAGCCCGAACGCTTTACCTTCTCCGAGAAATTTGCCTGCCCGGTCAGCGGCTTCACGATCTCGGAAATCGAGCCGCGGCTGTTTTCGTTCAACGCGCCCTTCGGGGCCTGCCCGACCTGCGACGGTCTGGGGCAGGAGTTGTTCTTCGACGAAGGCCTGATGGTGCCCGACAAGGCGCTTTCGCTGGAGGACGGCGCCATAGCCCCGTGGCGCAAGGGCAAGTCGCCGTATTTCATCCAGACGATCGAGGCCATCGCCCGCCATTACGGCTTCGCCCCCAAGACCAAATGGAAGGACCTGCCCGAAGAGATTCAGCAGGTGTTCCTGCGCGGGTCCGGCGAGACGGAGATCAAGTTCCGCTATGACGAGGGCGGGCGCGTCTACCAGGTGGAGCGCACCTTCGAGGGAGTGATCCCGAACATGGAACGCCGCTACCGCGAAACGGACAGCGCCTGGATCCGCGAAGAGTTCGAGCGCTTTCAGAACAACCGCCCCTGCGGGGCCTGCGGCGGCTATCGCCTGCGGGCGGAGGCGCTGGCGGTGAAGATCGGCACGCCCGGCGCGCTGCTGCACGTGGGGCAGGTGGTGCAGATGTCCATCGCCGAAGCGCTGACATGGGTGGAACATGTGCCCGAGGCGTTGACCCGGCAGAAGAACGAGATCGCGCGCGCCATCCTGAAAGAGATCCGCGAACGACTTGGGTTCCTGAACAATGTGGGCCTGCAATATCTGACCCTGGCGCGGAATGCGGGGACGTTGTCGGGGGGCGAGTCACAGCGGATCCGGCTTGCGTCGCAGATCGGCAGCGGGCTGACCGGCGTGCTTTATGTTCTCGACGAACCCTCCATCGGCCTGCACCAACGCGATAACGACCGCTTGCTCACGACGCTGAAGAACCTGCGCGACCAGGGCAACACCGTGATCGTGGTGGAGCATGACGAAGAGGCGATCCGCGAGGCCGATTACGTGTTCGACATCGGCCCCGGCGCGGGCGTCCACGGCGGGCAGATCGTGGCGCAGGGCACACCGGCCGAGATCATCGCCGATCCGGCCTCGATCACCGGGCAATACCTGTCGGGTGTGCGCGAAATCCCGGTGCCGGGCGTTCGGCGGAAGGGCAACAGGAAGAAGCTGAGCGTGGTGAAGGCCACCGGCAACAACCTGCAGGAGGTCACCGCGGATTTCCCGCTGGGACAGTTCGTCTGCGTGACGGGCGTGTCGGGTGGCGGGAAATCGACACTGACCATCGAGACGCTGTTCAAGACCGCGTCCATGAAGCTCAACGGTGCACGGCAGACGCCCGCGCCCTGCGAAACGATCAAGGGGCTGGAACATCTCGACAAGGTCATCGACATCGACCAGCGCCCGATCGGACGCACGCCGCGTTCCAACCCGGCCACCTATACCGGCGCCTTCACGCCGATCCGTGACTGGTTTGCCGGACTTCCAGAAGCGAAAGCAAGGGGTTACAAGCCGGGGCGGTTTTCCTTCAACGTCAAGGGCGGCCGCTGCGAGGCCTGCCAGGGTGACGGCGTCATCAAGATCGAGATGCATTTCCTGCCCGATGTCTACGTCACCTGCGAGACCTGCAAGGGCAAGCGCTATAACCGCGAGACCCTGGAAATTCACTTCAAGGGCAAGAGCATAGCGGACGTTCTTGACATGACGGTTGAAGATGCGCAGGGCTTTTTCACCGCCGTCCCCTCCATCCGCGAGAAGATGGACGCGCTGATGCGGGTGGGTCTTGGGTATATCAAGGTGGGTCAGCAGGCCACGACGCTGTCGGGCGGCGAGGCGCAGCGGGTGAAGCTGTCGAAGGAACTGGCCAAGCGGTCCACGGGCCGGACGCTCTACATCCTCGATGAGCCCACCACGGGCCTGCATTTCGAGGATGTGCGCAAGCTGTTGGAAGTGCTGCACGAATTGGTCGATCAGGGCAATTCGGTGGTGGTGATCGAGCACAATCTCGACGTCATCAAGACGGCCGACCATATCATCGACATCGGCCCGGAAGGCGGCGATGGCGGAGGTCGTATCGTAGCGGTGGGCACGCCGGAAGAGGTCGCAAAGGTCGAAGCATCCCACACCGGACGCTATCTCGGGCCAATGCTGAAGCCGCGCAAGGTGGCGGCGGAATAGGACCTGCCGGATCGTTCCATGTGGGCCGCAGATCGTCCCGTTCGGGACTTTAGGCGGCGGGCTACGGGCCAGTGGCCAAGTGGACGAGGGGGCCGAGGCGGCCGAGGCGGGCGGGGGGGCCCAGGCGGACGGGACGGCGCAGCCGGTCCCCGGCGTGTCAGTCGGCGACCATCAGCCGGTCGAGCCCATGAAAATGGTAGATGTCGGCATAGCGCGGGGCCTCGGCCAGGCGCAGTTGCGGGCGGCGGGCGAACAGGATCGGCAGGGCGATCTGCATCTCCAGCCGCGCGAGCGGCGCGCCGACGCAGAAATGCAGGCCCGCGCCGAAAGACAGGTTTGCCGGACCCTCGCGCGCGGGGGCGAAGACCTCGGGATCCGGATAGGCGGCAGGGTCGTGGTTGGCGGCAGCCAGAAGCAGGCCCACCTGATCGCCGCGCCGGAAGGTGTGGCCGTGCATTTCCACTGTCTCGTAGGCGTGGCGGGTGAACATGTGCAGCGGCGGGTCGATGCGCAAGGCTTCCTCGATGAAGGGGGCCGGGTGCGCGCCGGGACGGTGGCCGTGCGCGAGGCAGAGCTTGATGGCATTGCCAAGGGAATGGACGGTCGCCTCGTGGCCCGCGTTGAGCAGCAGGATGCAGGTGGAGATCAACTCGTCCGTCGAAAGCTTCTCGCCATCCTCCTCGGCCGCGATGAGGTGGGAGATCAGGTCATCCTCGGCGCTGGCCCGGCGCTGCGCGATGTAGCCGCGCAGGAAGGCCACGAATTCCTCTGTCGCCTGCACGGCGGCCGCCTCGTCGGTGCTTGTGCGACTGGCCTGATACATCTTCACCATGGCGTTCGAGAGCCGCAGCAGGTCGGGCGCCATGGCTTCGGGCACGCCAAGCAGGCGCGCGATGACAATGACGGGGATCGGGCGGCAAAAGCTGTCCAGCAGATCGTGCGGGCCTGCGGAAAAGCGATCGATCAGGCTGTGGGTGAGGGCCTCGACCTCGGGGGCGAGGGCCTTGATCCGGCGCGAGGTAAAGGCGCGCAGGACGAGAGAGCGCAGGCGCGTGTGGCGTGGCGGCTCCAACTCCAGCATGGAATGCGCCTCGATTTCGTAGAACGGCTTGAGGTGTTCGGGGATCGGCAGCGCGTCCACCGGTTCGCGCCCGAAGCGGCGGTCGCGCAGGATCGTGTTGGTGGCCGCGTGGGTGGCGGTGCAGGGCAACCCGTAATCGGCCCAATGGAACAGAGGGCCCGCCGCGCGGGCGCGGGCATAGAACGGGTAGGGGTTCTGGACGAAGTCCGGATCGGTGGGAGATTGAGAGAGCGTGTCCATGGTCGCCATGGCTATCCGATCCGCGTGGGGTTGCCCATGGGCAGACTGGCGTGACCCTGGGTGCGAAGCGTCCGGGTCGGCTGGTCGAGACGGTGGGTCCTTGCACAATGGCCGCGCGCCGATCCCGGTGCGGGTGGCGCGCGGTGCCGGTCTAGTCTGCGCCGCGCACCGGGATGGTCGCGTCCGCGGCGGGGGCAAAGACCTTCTGGACCAGGTAGATCACAACCGCGATCCCGATGCCGATCAGGTCTGTGACCCAGCCGCCTTCGATCATCAGCAAGGCCGCCAGCAGCAGGCCCGCCCGCATGAACCATGCGATGAGGCTTCCCATGAACCAGCCCTGAACCGCCGAGGACAGCAGGAACACGCCCACGGTCGCAGTGATGAGCGATCGGACGATATTGTACCACATGGCGGTCTGGTGGACGATCTCGCCGTTGATCTCGACGACTGGGCCCTGCATGAGCAAATTGCCGTTGTAGAAGAACATGAAGGGCACGATGAACGCCGCAATTCCGAACTTGAACGAGGTGACGGAGGTCGCCATCGGGTTGGCGCCGGATATGCCGGCGGCAGCGTAGCTCGCCAGGGCCACCGGGGGCGTGATGGCCGACAGAACGGCGTAGTAGAAGACGAAGAAATGGGCCGTCAGTTGCGGGATGCCGAGTTGCACGAGGCCCGGTGCGACGACCGAGGCGGCGACGGCATAGGCGGCCGTCGTCGGCATGCCCATGCCCAGCAGGATCGCAATGCACATGGCGAAGAACAGCGCCAGGAGTTGCGATGTATCGGCGATACCGAGCAGAAGTGAGGAAAACCGCGCGCCGACCCCCGTCAGGCTGATGACGCCCACGATGATGCCTGCGCAGGCGCAGACCGCGATGATCTGCACCGACATCGTGCCCGCGATCTCGAACCCGTGGACCATGCCCTTGAAGCCGAGGCCATGGCGGTCGCGCGACAGGTATTCCTGAAGCGTGACAAAGGCGAAGGTCAGGGCAATGAAGGCGGTGAGCAGGCCGGCCAGCGTCGTGATGGCGGAGCTGGGATTGGCGCCCGGCGCGGACGCGGGAGAGAGCACGAACACCAGGGTCAGGGCGATGGTCAGGCCGGCTGTGGCCAGCACAAGCAGGCGCTGGATGGACCAGATGCCCCTGGTGCGGAACATGAAGTGTTCGGGCATGGCCCAACTGACCACGACCGCGGCCACCGTCGCCAGCGTACCTGCGCGGATCACGGAATAGCCCAGGAACAGCGCCGCGATCAGGATCACGATGGGCAGGAACAGGAAGATGCGTTTTGCCATGTCGCGAAATTTCGGCAATTCGTCCTCGCGCATGCCGCGCATGCCGAGCTTGGCGGCCTCCAGATCGACCATGAAGTAGACCGACACGAAGTAGAGCACGGCGGGGATGATCGCCGCGACGGCGATTTCGGTATAGGGGATGCCGGTGATCTCGGCCATGATGAAGGCGCCCGCCCCCATGATCGGCGGCATGATCTGGCCCCCGGTGGAGGCCGCGGCCTCGACCGCGCCGGCAGTCTGGCGGTGGTAGCCGACGCGTTTCATCAGCGGGATGGTGAGGGATCCGGTGGCGACCACGTTGCCCGCCGAGGTGCCGTTGATCATGCCCATCAATCCGCTTGCGAAGATGGCGACCTTCGCGGGGCCGCCGCGCGCGCGGCCTGCGGCGGCGAAGGCGAAGTTGACGAAATAGTCGCCCACCTTGGAGGCCTGCAGGAAGGCCGCGAAGATGATGAACAGGATGATGTAGGTTGACGATACAGCCGTGGTCGCGCCGAGGATGCCCGCGTCGGTATAGAGGAAGCCGAAGAAGCGTTGCCAGGTATAGGGCGTCTGCACCGCGAGAATGCCGGGCAGGAGATGCGCGGTGAAGGTGTAGACGAGGAAGACGCCGGTGATGATGACCAGCGCCATGCCCGCGACGCGTCGGGTCAATTCGAGGATCAGTGCCGATCCGGCGGTGGCGGCGAAGGCCACGCCGATGGGAACCTGCGGAGTTCCGACGGCATTGCGCGCAGCAGTTCCGTATATGACGATGAGATAGAGCGCGACGACAACGGCGCAGGCGGCCAGCACGACGTCCGACATGGCGAAACGGTCGCGGGGACGATCCTCGATCCAGCCCAGAATGATTGCACCGAAGGTCGCGATCAGAAGCGGAAAGCCGAACCAGTAGACTTCGCGCGTGTAGATGCCGTCATAGGCCGCGAACGCCTCGGGGACTTCCGCCATCGATATCCAGACCGTGCGTCCGCCCATCTGCATGGCCGCGTCCGAGTTCAACAGGGATGCGAACCCCAGACATGTCCATGCCGCGATCGCGACGGGGATCAGCAAGGCGAGGGCAGTGTAGCCGATCATCCTGGTATCGCGCGAGGGCTTGTCGTCGTGGAAGATGCGGGACGAGAACAGCAGGAAGCCGAGGATCAGCGCGCCCGCGATATGGACGATGCGAAAGGTCCAGGTCTCCATCGGCAGGCTCGGCAGGAAGGCCAGTTCCACCCCCGTCCAACGCGCGATCGAGAAGCCGTTGAGCGCGGCGAGGTGAAAGAACGCGTAGACCACGGCGATGGTCGCCAGGATGACATGGCGCCAGCCGATCAGAAGACGGCGGTTCTGCTCGATCGGGTCCTCGTCGACGCCTTCGGCGTGAACCGGGCCGGACGGAAGGTCGTCATCCAGCACATCGCTCTGGGTCTGGTCGCTCATGTCGGTATCCCCCCGTCGGCGCATCTGGTCCTGAACGGATCATCCGGCGCGTCGTATCCGTTTACATCGCTGCAGCGGAGCCTTTGCGGCGCATTCTCGCTGCGGGAAGGCCCCCGCCCGGCAGTCCTCTGGCGCGGGCGGGGGCCGATCTGGTCAGGTCGCGATCAGTTGCCGTGGATCATGGCAGGATCGATGGTGGCGCCGGCGTTCTCGGTGAACCAGCGCGCCGCACCGGGGTGCCACATCATGACGGTGTTCTTGTCCCAGTTCTCGGGCAAGGTTTCGCGCGCGGCGGCGTGGATGCCCAACATCCGGTCATGATCGGACATGATGACGTTGACGGCTTCGTAGACGAAGCTTTCGGGAAGGTCGCAATTGGCGATGGCGAAGTTCCACATCGCGACCGAGTTCGCGTCTTCCTCCAGCGTCGAGTAGGTGCCCGCTGCGATGTCGAACGCGGCCACGGGGAAATTGGCGATGATCTGTGCCTGCTCTTCCGGGGTGAACTCGATGATGTTGATATCGGTCTGCACCTCCAGCTGGCTGACGGCGGGAACCGGCACGCCTGCGGCGAAGGCGATCACGTCCAGAAGGCCGTCCTGAAGCTGGCTGCCCAGATCGTCCCAGCCACCGTTGCGGCGGTCATACTCGATGCCCAGATCGGTCAGCATGGCGGGGAAGTAGGTGTCCGAGGACGAACCCGCGGGGCCAAAGCCGATGCGCGCGCCAGCCGGGATCTCGGAGATCGAGGTGATGCCGGAGGAGGCCAGAGTCGTGATCGAGAACGGCGTCTGGTACATCGGGAACATGGCGCAGGCGCCGGTCATTTGGATGCCGGGGGCGCCCGGATTGGTTCCTGCCAGCGATTCCGCGGCCGGGCCCATGGTGGTCATGCCGAACTGCGCTTCGCCGGTATGGACCAGTGCCATGTTCTGCATCGGGCCGCCGGTGACTTCGGCACCGCCCGAGACGCCAAGCTCTTCCGCCACCAGGTTGGCCCAACCGGAGCCATAGGCGAAGAAGGTGCCGCCCTGCGACGCGGTGCCGACGGTGAAGGAGTCCGGCCAACCGGTGCGGTCGACATGACCATCGGCAAAGACGGCGGTGGTGGTCAGAAATGTCGTTGCGGCCAGGACCGCGACTGATTTGACGGACGTCATTGTAAGGTATCCTCCCAAGTGTTTCACCACTACTTCCGTCGGTGGGCCGGAAACGTGTTCCGGTCCGCAATCGACGACGTGCGGCTCACGCATGCTATAGGTTAGGGATACAGCACCTCAAGCCGGAAAAAGCGACGCCCCCAAACTAAATATTACCCCCCGGACAGCATGCAGATTGCGCAGGGGGCGTTTTTGCACCGGGCGCGGGTGTCGCGCTGCGCGCAGGGGTTTACGGGGCATCGCGCTGCGCGCGAAGGGGGGGGGGAGGGAGCGCGTCCCGGAACTGGTTGCGGATGCGGTTGTGCCAGTGACCTGCGGTGCCGACCATGTCACGCGCGCCGGGCAGGCGTCAGCGGCGCGGCGCGCCTGAAACGCAATCGGTGCATTGCCTTGTTGCCGCCATGGGGACCAGACGGAGACGCCACCACGCGCCTTTCCCCCCTCGATTGCACGTGCGCCGAACCGGAATTTTCCCCGCACCCGGTACATGCGTTTCACTGGAAATGGCCCCCCCGAGCGTGCATAGATGTGCACACGGAGCCGTGGCGTGACAGGACACCGCGGAACGATTGGAGGACTATGTATATGAATTATGTTCTTGTTGCCGTGGCCACGACCGCCATTGCGGGCATGACAGCCGGTGCGGCCTCGGCGCAGGCAATGCCATGCTCCGCGATCGGCGAAACGGGCCAGTGGATCGCAGGCACTTCGGAGGCGTCCGATATTTCCGTGGCGGCCCAAGCGCTGGTTTTCGGTGGTCTGGCCATTCCGGCCAATGACCATATGCTCCTGGCATTCAGCCTCAGCGCCCCGGGTGACGTGCGCATCGAGGCGCAGCCCTTCCCCGGTGGCGACAGCGTGATCGAGCTGTACGACGCCCTTGGAACCCTGCTTGTGACCGATGACGATTCCGGCGGAGGACTGGCCTCGCGCGCAGAGACAGCGCTGGAGCCGGGGCAGTATTGCCTGCTGACGCGCGGTTGGGCCGGCAATGGCCTGACGGCGGATGTCAGTGTCGGGCGGCTGGACCATGACGCGATCACCGCCGGCCTCAGCGGCGGCTTTTTCGGCGAAACGGACTTTCCGCTTTTCGTCGGTGTGGATCCCTGCACCGCCGCGACGCCGGCCATATCGCTTGGCGATGGCCCGCTGGATGCGATGCTGGGACAGGGCGGGGCAAGTGCGGAGAACACGATCTCCGGCGCGCCCTATTACCGGTTCTCGCTGGCGAGCCCGCAATCGCTTTCGATCCGCGCTGAAAACCCCTCGGCCGATCCCTATATCTACATCTTCGACGGCGATGGCACCCTGCTGGCCGAAAACGACGACTACGACGGCCTCAACAGCCGGATCGACTTCACGACGCCGTTGTCCGCGGGCACCTACTGCGTCGGCATGCGGGCCCTGTCGAACCCCGACCTGCCGGTCATCCTGTCGGTCGTGGGATACGATGCCGCCGCTGCCCTGCGCGAGCTTTACGCCACGGGCGATGCCGCCCCGCCGCTGGATGGCTCCTACCCGGTCGTCGATCTGGGTCTTCTGCCCGCGCGGTCTGTGCGCGATGCGCAGATCGAGGGAACCACCGCGACCTGGTTCGCCTTCCAGGTTTCCCAGGCCGGGGCCATCGTGATCGATGCCGTCGAGGTGACCGACAGTGACCCGCTGATCGTCCTGTATGACGATCTGGGCAACGAGATTGCCTATAACGACGATTTCGGCGGCACGCTCAACAGCCAGATCGTGGCACGGGTGCAGGCGGGCCGGTATCTGCTGGCGGTGCGGCAGTATTCCGATTTCTACAGTGGCATCATCAGGATAGCGATCGAACGCTACGCTCCCGCGACCGACTGATCGCCCGCGATACAGGGGCCGCCCGCGTCCGCGGTGTCGGGCGGCTCTTGCCTTGCTTCCTGTCAGGCCGGCCGCATCAGGCGGCCGACAGCGCCGCCACGATGCCCGCGAAATCCGCAGCCTTCAGGGAGGCGCCGCCGACCAGTGCGCCATCCACGTTCGACACCGCGAAGATGTCGGCCGCGTTTGCGGGTTTGACCGACCCGCCGTAGAGCACGGGAATGTCCCGGGCCGCCGTGCCAAACCGTTCCGCAAGGTCGGACCGGATATGGTCGTGCACCTCCGCGATCTGGTCCAGCGTCGGCGTCCGGCCTGTTCCGATGGCCCAGATCGGTTCGTAGGCCACGACCAGGCGCGCGGGATCCGCCCCCTCGGGGATCGAGCCTGCCAAGTGCGTCGAGACCACGTTCAAGGTCACATCCGCGTCCCGTTCGGCCTCCGTCTCGCCGATGCAGACGATCGCGACCAGACCGGCCGCCAAGGCCGCGCTCACCTGCCCGGCGACTTCGTCACTGGTCTCGCCATGGTCCGCGCGCCGCTCGGAATGGCCGAGGATGACATGGCTTGCGCCCGCATCGACCAGCATCGCCGCCGAGATGTCGCCAGTATGTGCGCCCGCGGCGGCCCTGTGGCAGGTTTGCCCGCCAACCGCGATCATCCCGCCTGCGCGCGTCACCATCGCGGCGATCAAGGTGGCGGGGGGGCAGATCAACACCTCGCAGGTGACCTGCGCGACGGTCTGTACCAATGCGTCGATCTCGTCCAGATCGGCGGTCGCGCCATTCATCTTCCAATTGCCTGCTGCCAGCTTCCGTGCCATGCGCATCTCCCTTGCGTTCATGTGTCTGCGATGGCAGGCCCTATCCTTGCGGTCAACCCGAGAGGCAGATCCCGATGATCCCCCATATCGACGCCACGGCCCTGTTCTCCCGCCACCCCGAGGCGCTTGCCGCGACGCGCCACGGCGCGGAGGAGGTCGGTTTCCTGACGCTCCACAACACCGCGATCCCCGCGGCGCAGGTCATCGGCGCGTTTGCTGCCTACCGCGCCTTCTTCACCGGCGATGCCGCCAACAAGGCCGCCGTCGACATGGCCCGGACCGGCGCGAACCGCGGCTGGGGCGGGTCGGGGTCCGAACAGGTCGATCCGCATGCGAACCCCGATTACAAGGAGGTTTTCGATTGTGGCGTGGAACTTCCCCCGGGGGATCCCCTGGCGGAATTGCCGGTCTACGCGCCCAATCAATGGCCGCCTGTCCCGACAGGCTTCCAGGCAACGATCGAGGCGTATTTCGAGGCGGCCCGCGCCGTTTCGCTGGACCTGTTGCAGGGCGTCGCCGCCGCCATCGGCGCGGATCCCGTCGCCTTCGCGGACCAGTTTGCCAAACCGATGGCGCTGCTGCGCGGCAATTACTACCCCGAGCGCCCCGACTGGGCAGGGGAAAAGGACTTCGGCATTGCCGCCCATACCGATTACGGCTGCCTGACCCTGCTGGCGAGCGATGGCCAGCCCGGGCTGGAGGTGCAGATGCGCGACGGCGCCTGGGTCCCGGTCACGGCCGCTCCGGGCACGTTCGTCATCAATTTCGGCGAGATGCTGGAGATGTGGACCGGGGGCCAGATCCGCGCCACGCCGCACCGCGTCGTCGGCGGCCCCTCGGAACGCCTGTCGATCCCGCTGTTCTTCAACCCCGCCCATACCACCAATGTCGCGCCCGAAGGTGCCCCCCCGATCAGTGCCGGCGCGCACCTGGCGAAACGCTATGCCGAGACCTACACACATCTTCAGGGCCGGGGCTGAACCGCGAACCGCCTTGACGCCCGATCCGATGGCCACGACCGCCAGGCCGGAGGCAAGGGACCGGCCGCCGTCGGCATCCTACAGATGCGCCAGGGCCCGCCTGGCCCAGGCAACGGCCTCGTCCGGATCGTCGAGGGCCGCGTCGGGCAGGGTCCAGTAGGGCATCGCCGTCGGCTTGCGCTTCGCGCCCTCCCGCACGTAGGTCCAGCGGGTGCAGCCCGCGGCCTCCAGCGTGTCGCGGAACGCACCGGCACCCTTCAGGAACACCTGCCCGTCCGACATCAACAGGGCGAAAATGGTGCCCTGGTGATAGATGCACAGCCCGCCCATCATCTTGCGCGTGCTCAGATCGCCAAGACCCGCGAACAGTTCGACCGCATGGGCGATTTCCTGGTCCGAGACGCTCAAGATGCCGGGCTCAGGACGCGGCCCGATCGGCCTGCAAGTCCTCTACATCCTTGAACTTGATCGATTCGCCGCAGCCGCAGGCATCGGACACGTTGGGATTGCGGAACTTGAACGCGGATTCCAGCAGCGATGTCTCGTAGTCGATCTCGGTGCCGAACAGGAACATCTGCGCCATCGGCGCGATCATCACGCGCGCACCGTCCTGTTCCACCATCTCGTCATGGGGGTCGATGTCGGTCACGTAGTCCATGGTGTATTCCATGCCCGCGCAGCCGCCCTTCTTGACGCCGATCCGAAGACCCTGCGTGCCCCCCTGCGCCATCAGCCTGGCGATCTGGCGGGCGGCCCTGTCGGTGATGGTGACAGCCTGTTTTCCGGGAATGCCGAACATGCGTGCGCGTCCTTCTAGGGTTCAGGTCTGAATGTAGGCGTCCGGGGCGCCGACCTCAAGCCCGCAGCAGTCCTGCTAGTGCATCATCGGCATGACAAGGGCGAGCGGGACGGCCACGGCAAGACCCCAGCCAAGGCTGACCACGGTGCCGATCCAGAGCCGCGCGCGCGCCGGCGCCGACCTGCGCGGCAGTGCCACGGCCAGGTACATCGCCTTACCCGCGATCACACCGAGGGCGAGCCACGGAAACCCGCCGATCACCAGCACGCACAGGGCCGCCCGCTCGACCCAGCCCAACAGCACCCCGTGCCCGGACGCATCGCCCCGCTGCGCCACCAGCATGGCCACGGCGTATTGACCGCCGCGAACCGCGAATAGGACACCGCCCGCTATCATGTAATACAGCGGCAGGTTCGGCACGTCGGACAGCGGGCTGGCAGGCCATATCCCCGGTGCCAGCATCGACACGCCGACGATGGAGCCGACATGCAGAAGCTGATCGGCGACATAGGCCCCCAAACCTTCGGGCATGGCATGGGTCTTGACGATATCGATCCAGAGATGCGCCAGCACCAGCCCGATGAACCACGGATGCACCGACGCCGTCGTCAGGCACATCGTCCCGAACACCAGCCCGATATGCGCAACCATCGCGATGGCGCGCCGCTTGTTCATCACCATCCAGGAGGTTTGCAGAACGTAATCGGCAATCACATGGGCGAGAAACAGCGCGGCGAACGTGTAGGCGGCCATCGGTGCGTCTGTTCCTTGTCCCGGCCGGGCCGCAGTCGCGGCACACGGACAGGTCGGTGGCTGGACCGACCGACCCCTGATACACTAACCCCGATCCGGATAGTGGCAGGCCGCTGCGGACCCGACAACACAGGAAAACCGCCAGTTACCTGAGGGAAAGCCGCACTTTACAGGCGGAGGTTTACATGAAGCCAAGTTCGAGGCGCGCCTCGTCGGACATCATGTCCATACCCCAGGGCGGGTCCCATGTCAGTTGCACATCGACGGTCTTGACGCCCGGCAACGGCTCTACCGCGTCGGCGACCCAGCCCGGCATGTCCCCGGCCACGGGGCAGCCCGGGGCGGTCAGGGTCATCAGGACCGACACCTCGTTCTCCGCTCCGATGTCGATGGTGTAGATCAGGCCCAGATCGAAGATATTGACCGGGATTTCGGGATCATAGACGGACCGGCACGCCTCCACGACAGTATCGTAGAGCGGATGATCCGTGCTTGACGGCGCGATCAGCGGCGCGCCTTCCATGGGGGGGGGCTGGTCGGTCATGTCGGGTCCCGTCGTGAATACCTGACGGAAGATATAAGGATTGCCGGGCGTCGCGTAAAGGCGTGTGGCCGGCGGCAATTAACTTTGCCTTTCCGGACCGGATGTGGCTTTCTTCAGCATCTGCCGGACTGAAGGGAGCGGCTGATGGACTGGAACGCCATGGCGGCCCCCTGGCTGCGCATCGAGGCCGATACCGATGCCGCCCACGCGCCGATACGTCACGCATTGATGCGGCGCGCCGATCTGCAGCCCGGCCAGCACGTGCTTGATATCGGGCCGGGGGCCGGGATCACCTTGCTGGATGCCGCGCGGGCCGTGGGGCCGGAGGGGCGCGTGACAGGGGTGGAGATCGCGCCGCTTTTCGCGAAGCGCGCGCGCGAACGCGCGCCGGACAACGTCGCGGTCGAGATCGGCGATGCGCAGGAGTTTGCCTTCGCGCCCGCGTGCTTCGACGCGGCCATTTCGCTGTTCGGGGTCATGTTCTTCCGCGACAGCGTGGCGGCGTTCTCGAATATCCGCCGCGCGCTGAAACCGGGTGCGGCGCTGCATTTCGCCTGTTGGGGGCCGCCCGCGAAGAACCCCTATTTCACCATGACGGGCCGGGTCGCGGCCGAGGTTTTCGGGCCGGGGGACGCCTTCGATCCGACGGGGCCGGGCCCGATGCGGTTCGGCGACGCGGACCGGCTGGCCGACATCCTGCGCGCGGCGGGGTTCACCGCGGGGATCGACACCGTGGACACGCACCTGACGCCTGCGGGCACGCCGGAACAGGTCGCCGCCGTGCACATGACCATCGGCGCGGCGTCCATGCGGATCGGGCAGGCGAAGGACGCAGGCATCCTGACGGACGCCCACAAGGAGGCGATCCGGGCGGGGATGACCGAAGGCTTTGCCGCCATGCTCGACGGGGGTGCGGTCCGGGTGCCCGCGAATATCCACTTCGTGCACGCGACGGCCTGAGCGCTGTCCCCTTTGCATTTCCTGTCCGGGGAGCGTATCGCGCGGCCCATGACGGATCGGTTCACATTCTCTCTCGCCGCGACCTCGGGCCGCGCCCGCACGGGCGTGATCCGGACACCACGCGGCGATATCCGCACGCCCGCCTTCATGCCGGTGGGCACGGCGGCGACGGTGAAGGCGATGCTGCCCGAAAGCGTCGCGGCCACGGGGGCCGATATCCTGCTGGGCAATACCTACCACCTGATGCTGCGCCCCACGGCAGAGCGGATCGCGGCCTTGGGCGGCCTGCACCGCTTCATGAACTGGGACCGGCCCATCCTGACCGATTCGGGCGGCTTCCAGGTGATGAGCCTGGCCGACCTGCGCAAGCTGACCGAGGAGGGGGTCACGTTCCGCTCCCATATCGATGGGTCGAAACACCTGCTGTCGCCGGAACGCTCCATGGAGATCCAGCGATTGCTGGGGTCCGACATCGTGATGTGTTTCGACGAATGCCCGGCGCTGCCCGCCGACCGCAAGGCGCTGGAGGACAGCATGCGCCTGTCGATGCGGTGGGCGGAACGTTCGAAGGCGGCGTTCGGCGACCGGCCGGGCCATGCGCTCTTCGGCATCCAGCAGGGCGGGCTGGAGCAGGACCTGCGCGAAGAATCGGCCGAGGCGCTGCGCGCGATCGGCTTCGATGGCTACGCCGTGGGCGGATTGGCGGTGGGCGAGGGGCAGGAGGCGATGTTCGCCTGCCTCGATTTCGCGCCCGGTCAACTTCCCGCCGACACGCCGCGCTACCTGATGGGGGTGGGCAAGCCCGACGATATCGTGGGCGCGGTCAAGCGCGGCATCGACATGATGGATTGCGTGCTTCCGTCCCGGTCTGGCCGGACGGGGCAGGCGTGGACGCATCGCGGGCAGGTCAACATCAAGAACGCGCGCCACGCCGACGATCCGCGCCCGCTGGACGCAGATTGCACCTGTCCCGCCTGCCGGACATATTCCCGCGCCTACCTGCACCACGTCTTCCGCGCGCAGGAGATGATCAGCGGCATGCTGCTGACCTGGCACAACCTGCATTACTATCAGGAGCTGATGGCCGGCATGCGCGCCGCCATCGCGGTGGATGATTTCGAGGGCTTCGAGGCCGCGTTCCATGCCCGGAGGGCCGAAGGGGATATTCCCCCGCAATAGCCGGGCACCCCATGGCGCATGCCCGCTATCCGCTTGCCGGCTTTGCCCGACAGATCGCCATCCGGCGTTTGCAGGCGTGCACCATCGCGGGGCAGAGCTGTCCGCTCCGGAACCGGGCCGGTGCCGTTGCGTCCCTCGGACATGCTGCATCTTGCGCGCATGGAGCCGCTGTCCCCAGCATTTTGTGCCACGCCCTCGGCAATGCGCGTCCCGTCACTTGCGTAAAGGCCCCATGACAGGCATCTTGTCGGGCAAGACAAAGGTTTGCGTGATCTGGCTTGAAACCCCTGTCGCGCCGCCCCACGTTAAGACATCTTGGAGAGGAGGGGGTAGGGCTGCCGCAGGGCGGGGCCATGCACCCCTGCCTGAAAACATGGAAGGCATGAGGCTTATGCCCGAGCAATCAATCTACCCCGTTCTGCCCCTGCGCGACATCGTCGTGTTCCCGCACATGGTCGTGCCGCTTTTTGTCGGGCGCGAAAAATCCGTGCGCGCGTTGGAAGAAGTGATGCAGGACGACAAGCAGATCCTGCTGTCATCGCAGCGTGACCCGGCCGAGGACGATCCCGGCCCCGAGGGTATCTACCGCAGCGGCGTGCTGGCCAATGTGCTGCAACTGCTGAAACTTCCCGACGGCACCGTCAAGGTGCTGGTGGAGGGCAGGCGCCGCGTGCGGATCGAGGATTTCGTCTCGACCGAGCCGTTCTTCGAGGCCACGGCAGTGGAACTGGCGGAAAGCACCGGCGATCTTGACGCCATCGCGGCCCTGACCCGCACCGTCGCCGAGGAATTCGAGAAATACGCCAAGGTCAAGAAGAACGTCCCCGAGGAGGCCTTGACCTCCGTCGCGGAGGCCGGGGATCCCGCGAAGCTGGCCGATCTGGTTTCGGGGCACCTGGGCATCGAGGTGGAGCAGAAGCAGGCCCTTCTGGAAACGCTCTCGGTCGCGGAGCGGCTGGAGAAGGTCTATGGCCTGATGCAGGGCGAAATGTCCGTTCTTCAAGTCGAGAAGAAGATCAAGACCCGGGTGAAATCGCAGATGGAGCGGACCCAGCGCGAATACTACCTGAACGAACAGATGAAGGCGATCCAGCGGGAGCTGGGCGATGGCGACGAGGGCGAGGGCGAACTGGCGGAGCTGACGGAGCGGATCAACGCGACCAAGCTGTCGAAGGAAGCGCGCGAGCGGGCGGATGCGGAGTTGAAGAAGCTCAGGAACATGTCGCCCATGTCCGCCGAGGCGACCGTTGTGCGCAACTACCTCGACTGGATGCTGTCGATCCCGTGGGGCGTGAAATCGCGCGTGAAGAAGGACCTGGGCCGTGCGCAGCAGATCCTCGACGACGATCACTACAGCCTCGACAAGGTCAAGGAACGCATCGTCGAATATCTGGCGGTGCAGCAGCGCTCCAAGAAGCTGAAGGGCCCGATCATGTGCCTTGTCGGCCCTCCCGGCGTGGGCAAGACCTCGCTGGGCAAGTCGGTGGCGAAGGCCACGGGCCGCGAATTCATTCGCGTGTCTCTTGGCGGCCTGCGCGACGAATCCGAGATCCGCGGCCATCGGCGGACCTATATCGGCTCCATGCCCGGCAAGATCATCCAGGCGCTGAAGAAGGCGAAAACCACCAACCCGCTGATCCTGCTCG
>CAZTUG010000043.1:0-27867 GCA_964615955.1 uncultured Roseicyclus sp. | reverse complement strand
TGATCTTCCTGTATATCTGGGCCGGTCCGCACCACCTGCACTACACCGCGCTGCCCGATTGGGCCGGCACGCTGGGCATGGTGTTCTCCATCGTGCTGTGGATGCCGTCCTGGGGTGGCATGATCAACGGCCTGATGACCCTGCAAGGGGCTTGGGACAAGCTGCGCACCGACCCGATCCTGCGCATGATGGTCACCTCGCTCGCCTTCTACGGGATGTCCACCTTCGAAGGCCCGATGATGTCGATCCGCGCGGTCAACAGCCTGTCGCATTACACCGACTGGACCATCGGCCATGTCCATTCCGGGGCGCTTGGCTGGAACGGGATGATCACCTTCGGGATGCTTTATTACCTGTTCCCGAAACTGTGGAACAAGCGGCAGGTCTATTCCATCCGCGCCGTGTCCTGGCACTTCTGGCTCGCGACGGTGGGGATCGTTCTCTACGCCTCCTCGATGTGGGTGACGGGGATCATGGAAGGCCTGATGTGGCGTGAAGTCGACGCGCAGGGTTTCCTCGTGAACTCTTTCGCGGACACGGTGGAAGCGAAATTCCCGATGTATGTGGTGCGCGGACTGGGCGGGATCCTGTTCCTGTCGGGTGCGCTGATCATGGCCTGGAACCTGTGGATGACTGTTCGGAAGGGTGAGGCTGTTGCCGATACCAATTCCGCAGTCCCCGCTGAATAAGGAAGGTTCATCATGGGTATCCTTGATAAGCACAAGAAGATCGAGACCAATGCGACGCTGCTTCTGGCGCTGAGCTTCGTGGTCGTCACGATCGGCGGCATCGTCGAAATCGCCCCGTTGTTCTACCTGGAGAACACCATCGAGGATGTGGAGGGCGTGCGCCCCTACTCCCCGCTGGAGTTGACCGGGCGGGAGATCTACGTCCGCGAGGGCTGCTATGTCTGCCACAGCCAGCAGATCCGCCCGATGCGCGACGAGGTCGAACGTTACGGCCACTACTCGCTGGCAGCGGAGTCGCAATATGACCATCCGTTCCAGTGGGGCTCCAAACGGACCGGACCGGACCTTGCGCGGGTCGGCGGGCGCTATTCGGACGCGTGGCATTACGACCACCTGCTCAACCCGCAGGCGGTGGTGCCCGAGAGCATCATGCCGTCCTACGCGTTCCTTGCGGATACCGTCATCACCGGCGAGCGTGTCGGCAACCTGATGGCGACCCATGCCTTGGTGGGCGTGCCCTATACGGAGGAGATGCTGGAGAATGCCCGCTTCGATTTCATCCAGCAGGTAACGGAGTTCGGAGATTCGGGCGTGCTGGATCGTTACCCCGGCGCGCAGCAACGCAACTTCGACGGGCAGCCCGAGGTGACTGAAATGGACGCGCTGATCGCGTATCTGCAAGTGCTCGGCACGATGGTCGACTTCTCGACCTTCACGCCGGACGAAAGCCGTTAGGGGGGGGCGGACATGCAAGACTATACCGTCCTGCGCGAACTTGCGGGCAGCTTCGGCACCGTGTTCCTGGTGCTCAGCTTCTGCGGCTTCGTCTTCTATGCCTTCCGGCCGGGATCGCGGTCCATCCACGAGGACAGCGCCGCGATCCCGTTCCGTCACGACGACAAACCCGCCCCCGACCATGGCGTTCCGGCGGCCGAAATCGAGGAGGCCCGCAAATGACCGATCAAGAACATTCCAACCTGCACCCTGACGATCCCGACACCACGGGACACAGCTGGGACGGCATCCAGGAATTCAACAACCCTTTGCCGCGCTGGTGGCTGTATACCTTCTATGTCACCATCGTCTGGGCGGTCATCTACACGATCCTGTATCCGGCCTGGCCGATGATCTCGGGGGCGACGACGGGGGTTCTGGGCTATTCCACCCGCGGCGAGGTGGCCGAGGATATCGCGCGGTTCGACGCGATGAACACCGATCTGCGCGCCCGGATCACCGAGGTGGATCTGGCATCGGTCACCCGTGACGAGATGCCGGAGCTTTACAACTACGCCATCCAGAGCGGCGCCTCGACCTTCACGACCTTCTGTTCGCAGTGCCACGGGCGCGGGGCGGCGGGAGTGCAGGCCTCGGGCTATCCGAACCTGCTGGACGACGACTGGCTGTGGGGGGGATCGGTGGAGGACATCCGCACGACCATCGCGCACGGGATCCGCAACGAGGATGACCCGGATGCCCGCTGGTCGCAGATGACCGCCTTCGACGACATCTTCACCGACGAGGAAGTCGCGCAGGTGGTGAACTATGTTCTCGAAGTCTCGGGGCAGGAGGCCGACGCGAGCTTGGCCGCCAATGGCGCGACGTTGTTCATGGACAATTGCGCCGCGTGCCACGGGGACGATGCCATGGGCGATCGTACCCTGGGCGCACCGAACCTGACGGACCGCATCTGGCTTTATGGCGGCACGCCTGAAGCGATCGAGCACACCGTGCGCTACGCCCGGTTTGGCGTCATGCCGTCCTGGTCGGAGCGCCTGAGCGAGGACGAGATCCGCGCCACGGCGATCTATGTCCACAGCCTGGGCGGCGGCGAATAGCGCGGCCCGAGATACCAAGATCACCGGCGGGGAGCGATCCCTGCCGGTGCGCGCCAGTCCCGGATCCTGTTCGCGCTTCGATGATGGGGCTGGCGCGGCTTTTCCTTCGAAAGCAACACAATTTTGGCGCGAAATGACACGAATGCCGACACCGGGCATTCCGACACGCACCACAATCGTCCCGTATCCATCTGGCAACCTGATCGCCAACCTGCCCGATGGAGCCCGGACCATGCGCTGCCTTCTTGAAACTACCAGCACTTTCATTGCCGCCGAAGACGGCGCCGTCACGGTCGACTGGGTCGTCATGTCTGCCGCGATCGTCGGGCTTGGCCTTGCCGCCATGGCCGTGGTTTCCGGCGGGGTCGAGGATCTTTCGGGCGAGGTCTACACCGAACTGGCAAGCATTGAAGTCGGCATCGAATTCGGCGGTGCTTCGGACGGCGGCTTTGCGGGCTGGACCCCCTATCTGGGCGAGGACGACATCGCCGAACCTTGGCCGGTCTACTTCGGAGAGGACCGGTTCACGAATGAAGATCTGCTTGGTCAGATCGAGCAATATTCACAATATGCCGACGCCGAAGCCGGTGTGGCTGACTATGGTCACGACCATTACTGGGCGGCCTACGAAGAGGCGCAACGCCGTGGTCTGGACATTCCGACGACATGACCGGGCCCGCGACGGCCACTGCAAGGGCGCCCCTGGGGGCGCCTTTTTGCTTGTGCACCATGCCGACGGTCGCTGAGGTCCGGCCGCCCGCTGGATGCCGGGTGGTTTGATCCACGTCAAGGCGGGGGGCTGTCCGCTCGACTAGATCGAAGGGGCGAACAGAACCAATCAACGGGATTCCCTTGCCATGTCGTCTGTCGAGACGCCGCCGAAGCTTTACGCTGCGCAGGAGCCGATCTTTCCCAAACGGGTCAAGGGGCGGTTCCGCAACCTGAAATGGGTGATCATGCTGATTACCCTTGGCATCTATTACGTGACGCCTTGGATCCGCTGGAACAGGGGCCCCAACCTGCCGGATCAGGCGGTGCTGATCGACCTTGCCAATCGCCGCTTCTTCTTCTTCTGGATCGAGATCTGGCCGCATGAATTCTATTTCGTGGCTGGTCTTCTGATCATGGCGGGGCTTGGCCTGTTCCTGTTCACCTCGGCGCTTGGCCGGGTCTGGTGCGGCTATACCTGCCCGCAGACGGTCTGGACCGACCTGTTCTACACGGTCGAGCGCTGGATCGAGGGTGATCGCAACGCGCGCCTGCGTCTTTGGCAGGCCACATGGGATTTTCACAAATGGCGTCTGCGCGTCACCAAATGGATCGTCTGGCTGCTGATCGCGGTCGGCACCGGCGGGGCCTGGGTGTTCTACTTCGCCGATGCGCCGACGCTTCTGCGAGACCTGCTGACCGGGCAGGCGGCCTTCGTGGCCTATGCGACGGTGGGCGTGCTGACGGCTACCACCTTCGTCTTCGGCGGCTTCGCGCGCGAACAGGTCTGCATCTACATGTGCCCATGGCCGCGCATCCAGGCCGCCATGATGGACGAGCATTCGCTGACCGTCGCCTACCGCGACTGGCGCGGGGAGCCACGCGGCAAGGGCCGCGACCGCGACGGTCTGGGCGATTGCATCGATTGCAATGCCTGCGTGAATGTCTGCCCGATGGGCATCGACATCCGCGACGGGCAGCAGCTGGAATGCATCACCTGCGCGCTGTGCATCGACGCCTGCGACGAGATCATGGACAGGACCGGCCGCGAGCGCGGGCTGATCGATTACCTTGCCCTGACGGACGAGGCCAACGAGCGTTCGGGCAACAAGAAGGTGCCGATCTGGCGGCATGTCCTGCGTCCGCGCACGATTGTCTACACCTCGCTGTGGTCGCTGGTCGGCGCGGCACTGGTGGTCGCGCTGTTCATCCGCTCGGAGATCGACATCACCGTCGCCCCGGTGCGCAATCCGCAATATGTCGTGTTGTCCGATGGCTCGATCCGCAACACCTATGACGTGCGCATCCGCAACATGGGTTCCGAGGACACGGCGTTCGGCATCAGCCTGACATCGGAGGCCGCACTTGCCGTCAGCCTTGAAGGGGCCGAGGGATCGAGCGTCATGGTGCCGGCCGACACGACGCAGTTGCAGCGCGTCTATGTCACGGCTGCACCAGACAGCGCCGCCGCCGCGGCCGAGCGCACCAGCTTGAGGTTCTGGGTGGAAGAAATGTCCACCACGACCCGCGCCTTCAGTGATACCACCTTCTTCGGAGAGGTGGCGCGATGAACCCTGAACCCGGAACCGAGCGCCGCCTGACGGGATGGCATGTCCTGTCCTTGTTCGGTGGCGCCTTCGGGATCATCATCGGCGTGAATGTCTACATGGCGTTTCAGGCGGTTTCGACCTTTCCGGGGCTGGAGGTTTCGTCCGGCTATGCCGACAGCCAGACCTTCGACGTGCGCCGCCATGCGCAGGAGGCGCTTGGCTGGGAGGCATCCGTCGCGGCGGAAGCGGATCGCATCGTGTTGACGCTGGTGGACGAGGTGGGCCGCCCGGTCTTCCCGGCCGAGCTGGAGGCGCTGTTGACCCGGCCCACAACGCAAGTCGACGACCAGTTGCTGGTGCTGATGCGCGGTGCGAACGGGACCTTGGAAGCGCCCGCCACGCTGGCGCCGGGCCGGTGGCGATTGCGGCTGACCGGGACGGCGCGGGACGGCACCGATTACCGCCACAACATCACGTTCTCGGTGGCCGCCGAATGACCGCCTATGCCGATCCGCAGCGCCCCTCGGCCTGTCCGGCCTGCGACGCGGCACCGCTGGCCGAGCAGATGGCCGGTGCCGCGCTGAAGGATGCGCGCCTGATGCTGGCCTTGCCCGGCATCCATTGCGCGGCCTGTATCTCGGGCGTGGAGCGTCTGCTTCTGGCGCAGCCCGGCGTGCGTGACGCGCGGGTGAACCTGACGCTGCGCCGCGTCTCCGTGCAGGCCGATCCGGAGGTGGAGGCCGAGGCGCTGTGCGCCACGCTGGCGGCGGCGGGATACGAGGCGCATGAACTGGACCCCGGCCTGCTGGCCGCGACCGAGATCGACGCGCGCGGCCGGGCCCTGCTGATGCGGCTGGCTGTCGCGGTCTTCGCCATGATGAACGTGATGCTGCTGTCGGTCGCCGTGTGGTCGGGGGCCGAAGGCGTGACGCGCGACATGATGCACTGGATCAGTGCGGCCATCGCGATCCCTGCGGTGATCTTCTGCGGCCAGCCCTTCTATGCCTCCGCCTTCGGCGCGTTGCGCGCGGGACGGTTGAACATGGATGTGCCGATCACGCTGGCCATCGTGCTGGCGGTGGGCACCTCGCTTTACGAGACAACCTTGTCCGGCGAACATGCCTATTTCGACGCGGCCATCGCGCTGTGCACCTTCCTGCTGGCGGGGCGTTACCTGGACCACCGGACGCGGGCCAATGCGCGGTCGGCGGCGCAGGAACTGGCCGCGCTGGAAGTGCCGCGCGCGCTGCGGCTGACCGGGCAGGGGACCGAAACCGTCGCCGCCGCAAGCCTGCTGCCGGGCGATCTGGTGCGGGTGCTGCCGGGGGGGCGGGTTCCGGTGGACGGCACGGTGACCGATGGCCATACCGAGCTTGACCGGTCCATCATGACCGGCGAGACCCTGCCCGCCGCCATCGCGCCGGGCGATCCCGTCCGCGCGGGCGAGGCGAACCTGACGGGCCCGATCACGGTCGTGGTGGAGGCCGCCGGGCGGAACACCGAGCTTGCGCGCATCGGTGATCTGGTTGCCGTGGCCGAGGCCGGGCGCAACAACTACACCTCGCTGGCAGATGCCGCGGCCAGGCTTTACGCGCCGGGGGTGCATATCGTCGCCGTTCTGGCCGCTGCCGGATGGTGGTTTTACACGATGGATATCCGAGTGGCTTTGAATATCGCTGCTGCGGTCCTCATCATCACCTGCCCCTGTGCGCTTGGCCTTGCCGTGCCCGCCGTCACCACCGCCGCCTCCGCACGGCTGTTCCGCAAGGGGATGCTGATCAAGAACGGCACCGCGCTGGAGCGCCTGGCCGAGGTCGATACGGTCGTGTTCGACAAGACCGGCACCCTGACCGATGGCGCACCGCGGGCCTTGGGCCTGGACGCATTGCCGGGCGATGCCGCCGGTGTCGCGCTGGCGCTGGCGGAGGGATCGGCTCATCCGCTGGCCAGTGCGCTGGCCAAGGCGCTTGTGGCGGTGGGCACCGTGCCCGCGCCGGTGCAGGGCATTCGCGAGGTGGCCGGGTTCGGGATCGAGGGGCGTTGGGGCGACATCCCCGTGCGGCTTGGCCGGATCGGCTGGGTCGGGGGCGGCGCGGCGGTCGAGACCACCGCAACCTATCTGCGCATCGGCTCTGCGCCCGCGCTGCCGATCCGCTTTGCCGACCGTCTGCGCGACGGCGCGGCGGACCTGGTCGCGGGCCTGAAGGCGCAGGGCAAGGCCGTGGTCCTGGTGTCGGGCGATGCGCAGGCCGCCGTGCACCATTTCGCCCGCGCCATCGGCATTGACGATGTCCTCGCGGAGGCCCGTCCCGAGGACAAGGCCGAGGCCGTGGCCGCGCTGGCCGCCAAGGGCGCGAAGGTGCTGATGGTGGGCGACGGCATGAACGACACGGCGGCGCTGGCGGCGGCCCATGTCTCGATCTCTCCCGCCTCGGCGCTGGAGGCGGCGCGGGCGGCGTCCGATATCGTGCTGACCGGGCGCAATCTGCTACCGATCCTTGACGCGATGGCGACGGCGCGGGCGTCGCGCGCCCGGATCAAGGAAAACTTCACCATTGCCAGCATCTACAACCTGCTGGCCGTGCCGCTGGCGGTGGCGGGGCTGTGTTCGCCCCTGATCGCGGCGCTGGCGATGTCGTCCTCGTCCTTGACGGTCTCGCTCAACGCGCTCAGGCTGCGCTGATGGATATCCTCGGCATCCTGATCCCCGTCAGCCTGTTCATGGGCGGCCTTGGCCTTGCCGTGTTCTGGTGGATGCTGCGCAAGGGTCAGTTCGACGATCCGGAGGGCGATGCCCACCGCATCCTGCGCGATGACTACGACGACCACCCGAAATGAAATCGGCGACCCGATGGGTCGCCGCTTGTCTGCAGCATGTCCCCCCTGTCACGGCCCGATGGGTTCGCATTGCACATTGCGGGCAATGAGGCGGGCGCAGGCCCGCGAGGCCTGTTCCTCGGTCATCCCGGCGAAGCGTGCGTCATAGCCCCGGCTGCCCGATACGACCCGGCGCAGGGCGGTATCGAACGCGCCCAGTTCCGCCAGCGCGGTGCGCAGCAAGAGCCGTTCCGCCGCGTGTTGAGAGGCCTGCGGTCCAAGCGACACGCCATAGAGGCGGGACCCGGTGGAGGACGCGCGGGTCACGACTTCGGGCTCCGGGGCGGGCCGGGGCGGCACGAAGGGTGCGGCGGGCTCTGGCGCGGGTTCAAGCTCCGCCTCCAGCGCGGCTTGTGGCTCGGGCCTTGGCTCGGGTCGTTCCACGACGCTTTCATCGAGCGCGCCGATGGCGGCTTCCACGGCGGCTTCCACGGCGGGATCGGTGCCCGGATCGTCGCCGGTCAGGGCTTGCCCGACGGCCGTGTTGATGGCGGCCACAAGGGCGGCATTCGGCGCACCGCCCGGCCTTGGCACCGGCCGGATGGAGCGGCTGACCGCGCGCGCGCCGGGGGGCGCGCCTGTGGTAGTGGTTGCGCCGCCCGGCGCGGCTTCGATGCCGGAATAGGTCGGCAGGGGCGGCGTGCGCAGCGCGACATGGCTTGGCGCGCGTTCGAACCCCATATCGAGAAGCGACATCACCCGTTCATTGCGCCAGGCCGAACTTTGCCCCCCGAACACGGTGGCAATGATCCGCTCCTCGCCCCGCTGCGCCGAGGCGACAAGGTTGAAGCCTGCCGCGCGGGTGTAGCCCGTCTTGATGCCGTCCGCACCGCGATAGGTCGTCAGCAGGACGCGGTTGGTGTTGCGAACCTGCGCAATGCCGGCATCGGCGGTCACGCGGGAGAAGAGGTTGTAATATTGCGGATAATCGTAGATCAACCGGCGCCCAAGCATGGTCATGTCGCGCGCGGTGGAGAGGTGACCCTCCGCGGTCAGGCCGTGGGCGTTGCGGAATGTCGTGCGGGTCATGCCAAGTGCAATGGCGGTGCGGTTCATGCGGCGGGCGAAGGCGGCTTCGGACCCTTCGATCGCTTCACCCAGGGCGGTCGCCGCGTCGTTGGCCGAGCGCACGGCCGCCGCGCGAATCAGGTACCGCAAGCGGATGGTCGACCCTGCGGACAGCCCGAGGCACGAGCACGATTCGCCCGCCGCATTGGCGGAAATCGTGACCTCGGTGTCGAGCGTGATCTCGCCCAGGCGGATCGCTTCGAACACGATGTAGAGGGTCATCATCTTCGTCAGGGAGGCGGGGTGCAGGCGCGTGTCCGCATTGCGCGAATGCAGGACCTCGCCGTTGCGGGCATCCATGACCATTGCGGCATAGGGGGCCGCCTGAACCGAAGCGGGTGTCAGGGAGCCGAACGCCACGAGAGCACCCAGAAGGGTGGCGTGAAAAAATCGTGCAAACATGATCTGCTCTATCTGCCTCAGGTGCCGTCTGATTGCGGCGATTGAGCCGATGCTAGGCGATTTCTTTCTCAAAATCCATGGGTGCGTTTGGAAATTTCCCGTTGCTGCAAGGAATTGGCAGATGTGGTCCTGAAGGCAACACCGTGGCCAAGATATGCGATGCGCCTGTCTGTCTCGCAGATGGCAGTCGGATGGGCGGTCTGCTACAAATATGGCACTGTTGCAAAAGGACCGCGCCGCCCATGAAAGACCTGATCGACGACCACAAAGCCAGCGCCGCTGCCTGGTTCCGCACGCTGCGCGACGACATCGTCGCGGCCTTCGAGGCTGTTGAAGCTACCCAAGGCGGCGACGCGCCCGCGGGCCGCTTCAACGTGACGGAGACGACGCGCCAGTCCGATGACGGCTCGGACGCGGGTGGTGGATTGATGAGCGTGATGCGCGACGGGCGCGTGTTCGAGAAGGTGGGCGTGAACGTCTCCACCGTCTATGGCACCCTCGGCGCGCGGGCGCAGAAGGCGATGGCCGCGCGCGGGGTGCCGGGGATGGAGACCGATCCGCGGTTCTGGGCCTCGGGCATCAGCCTTGTGGCGCATATGCAGAACCCGCGCGTTCCGGCGGTGCACATGAACACGCGCATGTTCTGGACACCGGGCGCTTGGTGGTTCGGCGGCGGGTCCGACCTGAACCCCGCGATCGAATATGCGGAGGATACGGCCTTCTTCCATGACGTGCTGAAGCAGCATTGCGACAAGCACGATCTCGACTATTATCCCCGCTTCAAGGCTTGGGCGGATGAGTATTTCTACGTCCCCCATCGGCACCGCGCGCGCGGCGTGGGCGGCATCTTCTACGACGATCTGAACACCGGTGACTGGGAGGCGGATTTCGCCTTCACGCAAGATGTCGGTCGCGCCTTCCTGCCGGCGTTCCTGGGCTGTGTGGAGAAGCGGCGGCACGAGGGGTTCAGCGCAGCCGACCGCGAGGCGCAGTTGATCCATCGCGGCCTCTACGCCGAATACAACCTTGTCTATGACAGGGGCACCAAGTTCGGGCTGGAAACCGGCCATGACGCCGACGCCGTGTTGATGAGCCTTCCGCCGATCGCGAAGTGGACGTAGCGGCCCGCGTCAGGCAGTGGACTCCCCATGACGCAGCGCCCTGATCCCGCCACGCTCGACGTGCTGGTGCCGAATTTCAAGCGGCGGCTCAGCGGGGTGACGTCGACCATCGTGCGGCTGGTGCCGGTGCAGGCGCAGCGGATGGCGCTGGCGGCCGTCGCGCCCGACCTGCCCGCCCATGTGCCGCAGATCCGACCGGTGCAGCTTCTGGCGATGTCGCGCAGCGGTCCGTCCGGCGCGCGGGTCTGGCATGCCCGGCGCAACACCGAGATGCTGGTGGGGCTGGCGTTGAAATGGCTGTTGCGCAAACGGTTGAGGCTGGTCTTCACCTCGGCCTCGCAACGGCGGCACACGGGGTATACCAAGTGGCTGATCGGGCGGATGGATCACCTGATCGCCACCTCGCGGAAGAGCGCCGATTTCCTCGACCGTCCGGCCGACGTCATCCTGCACGGCATCGACACCGAAGCCTTCACGCCGCCCGGCGATCGCGCCGCCCTGCGGGCGCGGCTGGGTCTTCGCGATGCGCTGCTGGTCGGCTGCTATGGCCGGATCCGCGCCCAGAAGGGAACCGGAGATTTCGTCGAGGCGATGGTTGAGGCGATGCGCCACAGGGCGGGGGTCCATGCCCTTGTCATGGGGCGCGCGACCGCGGAGCATGGTGAGTACGAGCGCGCGCTGCGCGACCGGATCGCGGCGGCGGGGCTGTCGGATCGCATCCATCTGCTGCCCGAGGTGCCGGTGCACGAGATGGCGGATTGGTACCGCGCGCTGGACCTTTTCGTCGCGCCGCAGCGGTGGGAAGGCTTCGGGCTGACGCCGCTGGAGGCGATGGCCTGCGGTGTGCCCGTCGTGGCCACGACGGTCGGGGCGTTCCCGGAGCTTCTGACCGAAGCCACGGGCGAGCTGGTGCCGCCTCAAGACACACCCGCCATGGTCGCCGCCATCGCGCGCTTTCTCGACGATCCGGCGTTGCGACGGGACGCGGGCCGTGCCGCGCGCGCGCATGTCGAGCGGAGCTTCCGTATCGAGGGCGAGGCCGAAGCGCTGTTGTCGATCTATCGCGGCCTGCTGGCGGGCGGCGGGCCGAACCTTGCGACGGCACGGGATTGACCTTAGACGCAAGGGCGACGGAGCGATCCATTCAGGAGTGATCGGTGCAATGAGCAGCCTGCTTTCGAGCCTTGAACAGGAGATCGTCCGCCGCATGTCGCTGGCCCGCTACTGCGCGGTGGTGAATGCCGCGAATGCCGTTTCCGGGCGAACGCATCGGGTCGCGCCGCTACGCCCGGACGGGTTGTATCGCGTGACCATCGGTGACGAGGAAATCGTGATCTGCCGTCGCGCCCGCCATCGCCGCTACAAGCGCGGGGTGCTGGCATTCACCGAAAAGCTGGCGGCGGAATACGGGCTGACGACGATCGCGGATGTCGGGGGTGGCAGTTTCATAGACTGCGGCGCCAATGTGGGGGAGCTGGGCCTGTGGGCGCGCCACCACGGGATGCACTACACCGCGTTCGAGCCGGAACCGTTGGAGGCCGATTGCATCGATCTGAACCTGTTCGACGGCACGCCCCGGACCCGCCGGGTGGCGCTTTGGCACGAACGCGATACGCTGGAATTCTTCTCGGCGCCGGACACCGCCGACAGCTCGCTGTTCGAGATCGACAAATCCGTGGGGCGGATGCAGGTGCCCGCCATGCCGCTGGACGAGGCGGATGTTCCGCTGTCGGATAGCGGGCCGAACATCCTGAAGCTGGAGGCCGAGGGGGCGGAGCCGGAAATCCTCGACGGGGCCACGGACACCTTGCCGAAGCTGCACTATGTCGCGGTGGATTGCGGCTACGAGCGCGGGCGCGAGAAGCGCCACACCTTCATCGACGTCTGCGACAGGTTGCTCCCCTTGGGCTTCCGGCCGGTGGAAGCGAACCTGCGGCGCGTGACTGTCCTGTTCAAGAACACTGCCCTTGTCTGAGATCTGGCCCTCCTACGTCATCAACCTTGCCGACAACACGGTGCGGATGGACAATGCACGCCGCCAGTTGGACGCGCAGGGATTGCCCTTCCACCGGATCGACGGGGTCAATGGCTGGCGGCTTGGGCCGTCCGAGATCGCGCGGGTTTATGACGCGCAGGCCAACCGCGCCCGGGCACGGCACGATCTGGTCCCGGCGGAGATCGGCTGTTACCTGAGCCACATCGCCGCATGGCGCGCGATTGCGGAGGGCGAAGCCCGGGGCGGCTTCATCTTCGAGGACGATTTCGATGCCGATGATAGCCTCGCGCCGGTCCTGCGCGCCCTGACAGAGGACGACGGGCGCGATTGGGACATGGTGAAGCTGTTCACGTTCGATCCGGACGCGAGGGTAGTGGCCGGGCGGGACCTGACGCCCGCGATCCGTCTTGTCGTGCCGTTCCGGGTGCCGACCTGTCTGATCGGCTATGGCCTGACGCGGGACGCGGCGCGGCGCCTGGTGGGACGGGCCGTGCCGTTCTTCCGGCCGGTGGACGAGGATCAGAAGTATTTCTGGGAAACCGGCCTGCGCGTGGCGTTGACATTGCCAACGCCGATCAGGGTCGGCGATCAGCAGGCGGCCACCGGCACGATCGGCACGGCGCGGCGCGATGCGGCGACGGGCGGCCCCGGGCGGCTGTGGCGCGGGCTGCGCACGCAGGTGGCCTACCAGGCGGCCCTGCGCTGGCACCGGTTTCGGGGCGCAAGATGAACCCGCCGCGCGTATTGCACCTTCATTTCGGCAAGGACGGCGGGGCGGAACGATTTTTCGTCAACCTTGCCAAGGCGCTGGACCGGCGCGGGGTGGAGCAGCGTTTCGCCATTCGGCCCGACCGCAGCTGGGACGCGGAAGTCGCCCCCCTGGGGCCGGTGATCCATGACAATTACCGCTATCTGTCCCTGAGCCGGTTCTGGCTGGAATGGCGGCTGGCGCGGCTGTGCCGCAAGTGGAAACCGGATGCGATCCTGGCCTGGATGCCCCGCGCGGCGCGGGCCATCCCCGATTGGCCGGGGGCGGTGAAGATGACACGGCTGGGCGATTTCCCGAGGCATCTGGACCATTTCGGCCGCTGCGACGCCCTGATCGGGAACACGCCCGATATCATCACCCATTGCCAGCGGCTTGGCTGGAACAAGCCCGGCCTCGTCATCAGCAATTTCGCGCGGCCGGTCACGGCGGTTCCGGTGGCCCGCGCGGCCCATGACACGCCCGAGGATGCATTTCTGATCGCCGCCGCGGGGCGCTTCGTGAACCGAAAGGGGCTTGACCTTGCGGTGCGCGCCACGGCGCGGATCAGTGCGGCCTACCTGTGGCTGATCGGCGATGGCAAGGAGCGTCCCGCGCTGGAGGCGCTGGTGGCCGAGGAGGGCATTGCCGACCGTGTGCGCTTCATCGGCTGGGTGGATGAACCGCTCCACCACCTTGCCGCCGCCGATGCGCTGGCCTTTCCGTCGCGGCATGAGCCGTTGGGCAATGTCATCCTCGATGCGTGGCAAGCGGGCTTGGCCGTGGTCAGCACCCGCGCCGAGGGGCCGGGCTGGTTCCTGCGCGACGGGATCGACGGGATCATGGTGGAAATCGACGATCTGGACGGGCTGACGGCCGGCCTTCGGGCGTTGCAGGACAACCCGGGCCTGCGCGCGCGCTATTCCGCAGCGGGGGCGGCGCGTCTGGCCGAGATGTTCAGCGAGGATGCGGTAGTCGATGCCTATCTGGCGGCGTTCCGGGGCGACTTCGCGCAATGAGGGCGCTGGTCATCAACCTGTGGTCCGAGGGCACGCGGATGGGGTTCATGGCCGAACAGTTGGGGCGGTTGGGCATCGCGTTCGAACGGCTGGAGGCCGTCACACCCGAGACCGTGACCCCGCCGCCCGGCGATCCCTATTGGCGCCTGTGGGAACGCCCGTTGCGGGTGACGGAAATGGCCGCGATGGCCAGTCACCGCGCGGCCTGGGCGCGGGTGGCCGCGGGCGGGGAGCCGCTTCTGATCCTGGAAGACGACGCGGTTCTGATGTCGGGGGCGGGCGATTTCCTGGCCGATGTCGCGACGATAGCGGAGGCGGAACTGGTGACGCTGGAAACCCGGGGGCGGCGCAAGCTGATCGCCAAGGCGCCGCATCCGGGCGCGCCGATGCACCGCCTCTGGCAGGATCGCACCGGGGCGGCGGCCTATGTGCTGCGTCCGTCCGGGGCGGAGAAGCTTTTGGCCCGTGCGGCCCGCGCGCCGGGGCTGGCCGACGCGATCCTCTGCTCGGCCTATGATGTGGCGGCGTGGCAGGCGGTTCCCGCGTTGGCCTGCCAGTTGGATCAATGCGAGGCCGAAGGGATTGCCCCGCCGATCCGGACCGAAAGCGCGATCGCGCGAGAGCCGCGCCCGACTGCCGCGCCAAGCCCCGACCAACGCAGGCGCCGCCGTGCTGCGCAACTGCGCATGGCCGCGCGGCATGCAGCGCATCTGATCGGATCGGAACGGGTGCGGGTGCCGCTGGCAGGGAGTTAGAGCATGTCGCGCAAAAGTGGGTACCGGTCTTGCGCGTCTGGGACGTGCGATATCGAAAAGGGTCAGAGCGCGTCGCGTGACTGCGAATGAACGCGGCACGTTCTAGCCGCGAATCGCCTCCAGCAGGCGATGCACGTTTTCCGGGTCGGCGTCGGGCGTGATTCCATGGCCGAGGTTGAAAATATGCGGCCCGCCCTTCAGCGCGGCGCAGATGCGTTTCGCCTCGGATTGCAACGCTTCTCCGCCGGTCACCATCAGCTTGGGGTCGAGGTTGCCCTGCACGCAGCCGTCCACCTGCAAATGCTCTGCCGCCCATGTCGCATCGACGGAGGTGTCGATGGCGAGGCAATCCGCGCCGACCGCCTTCGAGAAGCCAAGATACTTTTCCCCGGCTTCGCGCGGAAACGCGATGATCGGCAGATCGGGGTGGCGCGCCTTCAACTCGGAAACGATGCGCTTCGTGGGGGCCAGCGCGAAACGGTCGAACGCCTCGCCCTTCAACGAGCCGGCCCAGGAATCGAACAGCTTCACCACGTCCGCTCCGGCCTGCACCTGCATGTCGAGATATTCGATCGTGGCCTCGGTGATGAGGTCGATCAGGGCCGAGAATGTCTTGGCGTCGTGTTCGCGCAGGGTGTGGGCGGGGGCCTGATCCGGTGTTCCGCGCCCCGCGATCATGTAGGTCGCCACTGTCCATGGCGCTCCGGCGAATCCGATCAGCGCGGTCTCCGCCGGAAGCTCGCGGGCGAGGATCTTCACCGTCTCGTAGACCGGCGCGAGGTGGTCGTGGATGTCGTCCTTGCCCTTCATGGTCGCGAGGCCGTCGGCATCGGTGATCGTGGACAGGCGCGGCCCTTCGCCGGTGACGAACCACAGATCCGCGCCAAGGGCCTGCGGCAGCAGAAGGATATCGGCGAAGACGATGGCGGCATCGAAGCCATAGCGGCGGATCGGTTGCAGCGTGACCTCGGCGGCGAGGTCGGAATTGTAGCACAGCGACAGGAAATCACCGGCCTGCGCGCGGGTCGCACGATATTCCGGCAAGTAGCGCCC
Source organism: uncultured Roseicyclus sp. (assembly GCA_964615955.1). Classification (GTDB taxonomy): domain Bacteria; phylum Pseudomonadota; class Alphaproteobacteria; order Rhodobacterales; family Rhodobacteraceae; genus Gymnodinialimonas. Next base: position 12,049 of record CAZTUG010000043.1, on the reverse strand, counting down.
GGCTTGCCGCATCAACCAGACGGGCGGCACGTCCATCGCCTCACCGGCAAGGCTGCGGAGCAATTTTTTCTTGTCGGGCATTGGACTTGTCCTCAGGGTCGCATTGCGGGTCTTGGCACTCACCCTAAAAGTGTTCATTGGTATACTGTTGTCAACCCAAGTTGACACCACGAGAGAGGCCCCATGACGATCGACTTGCCAACCCCCGCCGCCCCCCTTCGCATCGGGACCCGAGGCTCCCCCCTGGCGCTGGCCCAGGCGCGCGAGACACGGGCGCGGCTGATGGCGGCGTTCGACTTGCCGGACGAGGCCTTCGAGATCGTCATTATCAAGACCACGGGCGATGATCGATCCCTGATCGACGCGGATGTGGCATTGAAGGAATTGGGCGGCAAGGGCCTGTTCACCCGCGAGATCGAGGACGACATGCTGGCGGGCCGCATCGATATCGCGGTGCATTCGATGAAGGACATGCCGACGCTGCAACCGGGCGGCCTGCTGCTGGATTGCTACCTGCCGCGCGAAGACGTGCGCGATGCCTTCGTGTCGCTTGGCCATGACAGCCTTGCAGATTTGCCCGAAGGCGCGGTCGTCGGATCGTCCAGCCTGCGCCGCCGTGCACAACTGAAGGCGCGCAGGCCCGACCTTCGGGTGGTGGAGTTTCGGGGCAATGTCCAGACGCGGATGAAGAAGCTCGGTGACGGCGTGGCCGATGCGACCTTCCTTGCGATGGCCGGCCTGCGCCGCCTTGGCATGGACGACGTGGTGAAAACCGCCGTTGACGTGGCCGACATGATGCCCGCCATCGCCCAGGGCGCCATCGGGATCGAGCGGCGTGCGGATGATGGCCGGGCAGCGGCGATGCTGGAGGCGATCCATCACGGACCGACCGGGCAGCGGCTGGTGGCGGAGCGGGCGTTCCTCAAGGGTCTGGACGGGTCCTGCCAGACGCCGATCGCAGGATTGGCGGAACTGGATGGCGGCACGGTCCGCCTGCGCGGCGAGATCCTGCGCCCCGACGGGTCCGAGGTGCTGACCGACGATCGCAGCGCTCCGGTCGAAGACGGCGCTGCGTTGGGTGCTGCCATGGCGCAGGACCTGCGGGCCCGTGCGGGCGAAGGCTTCTTCGACTGGCTTTGATGCCGCGCCTTCGGGCGCAATGGCAACCGCGGTTGCGGGCTGCGCCGGGCCATGGCATCGTTCGAAAAACGTCCCGACAGGCAGAGCAGCTCCATGCAGATCGAAGAAACCGGCCTCGATGGTCTTCTGGTCCTGACGCCGCCGCGCTTCGGTGACGCGCGCGGGTTCTTTTCCGAGACCTACAATGCGGCCCGGCTGGCCGATCATGGCATCACAACGGGTTTCGTGCAGGACAACCATTCGCTGTCGGCCGAGGCTGGCACGATTCGCGGGCTGCACTTCCAGGCCCCGCCCCATGCGCAGGCCAAGCTGGTGCGATGCGGGCGCGGGCGGCTGTTCGATGTGGCGGTCGATATCCGCAAAGGCTCGCCCACCTACGGCCAATGGTTCGGGATCGAGCTGACCTTCGAGAATGGTCACCAGCTTCTGGTCCCCGCAGGCTTCGCCCATGGCTTCGTCACGCGGGAGCCGGGAACCGAGATCATCTACAAATGCAGCGACATCTATGCGCCACAGACCGAAGGGGCGCTGGCGTGGGATGATCCCGATATCGGGATCGACTGGGGGCTGTCGGCCGTTCCGATCCTGTCCGAGAAGGATGCGGTCGCCGGCCGGTTGGCCGATTTCGACAGTCCCTTCGCCTATGGGGGCGCGGCATGAAGATCCTCGTTACCGGCGGCGCCGGGTTCATCGGGTCGGCCGTGGTGCGGCTGGCGGTGGCGCGGGGCCATGAGGTCATCAACCTCGACGCGCTGACCTATGCGGCTTGCCTCGACAATGTGGCGCCGGTCGTGTCATCGAACCTCTACACCTTCGAGAAGGCCGATATCCGCGACCGCGCGGCTTTGGACACGATCCTTGCGCGACATCAGCCCGATGCGATCCTGCACCTGGCCGCGGAGTCCCATGTCGACCGGTCCATCGACGGTCCCGGCACCTTCATCGAGACCAACGTGACTGGCACCTTCACGCTTCTGGACGCGGCCCGCGCCCATTGGGAGGCACGCGGGCGGCCCGAGGGCTTCCGCTTCCATCATGTCTCCACCGACGAGGTTTACGGCACACTTGGCGACACGGGACTGTTCACCGAAGACAGCCCCTATGCGCCCAACAGCCCTTATTCCGCGTCCAAGGCCGCGTCCGACCACCTGGTCCGGGCCTGGCACGAGACCTATGGCCTGCCGGTGTTGCTGACCAATTGTTCCAACAATTACGGCCCCTTCCACTTTCCCGAAAAGCTGATCCCGGTGGTGATCCTGAAGGCCTTGGCGGGCGAGCCGATCCCGGTCTACGGCACGGGCGAGAACATTCGCGACTGGTTGTATGTGGAGGATCACGCCGATGCGCTGCTGTGCGTGCTGGAAACCGGGCAGGTCGGACGCAGCTACAATATCGGTGGCCATAACGAGCGGCGGAACATCGACCTTGTGCGCACGATCTGCGCGCTGCTGGATGCGCGACGCCCCGATGCGGCGCCCCATGACCGATTGATCCGTTTCGTGGCGGACCGCCCGGGACATGACCGGCGCTATGCCATCGACGCCAGCCGGATCGAGGCGGAACTGGGCTGGCGTCCCTCGGTCACGGTGGAGGAGGGTCTGGCGCGCACCGTCGACTGGTTCCTGGCGAACGAGGATTGGTGGCGCGCGCTGCAATCGCGCGTCGGCGTGGGGCAGCGGCTGGGGACCGGACCGGGAACCGCGGCATGAGGCTGCTGGCTTTCGGACAGACCGGGCAGGTGGCGCGGGAACTGGCGGCCTTGGGTGTGCAGACCATTGGGCGCGCCGATGCGGACCTGACCGACCCGGAGGCCTGTGCAGCGCTGATCGACGCTTCGGACGCGGAGGCCATCATCAACGCAGCCGCCTACACCGCCGTGGACCGAGCGGAGGAGGAGGAGGCCCTGGCGCGCCGCGTCAACGCCGACGCACCCGGTGCCATGGCGCGCGCCTGTGCCGCCAAGGACGTTCCGTTCGTCCATATCTCCACCGATTACGTATTCGACGGGACGGGGCGGGCGGCGCGCGGGCCAGGCGACGCGACCGCTCCGCTGGGTGCGTATGGGCGCACGAAGCTTGCCGGGGAGGTCGCGGTCCGGGAGGCCGGGGGGGCCCATGTCATCCTGCGCACGAGTTGGGTCTTCTCGGCCCATGGCGCGAATTTCGTCAAGACCATGTTGCGGCTGGGGTCCGAACGGGATCGACTGAGCATCGTGGCCGACCAGGTCGGCGGCCCGACGCCCGCGCACGCCATCGCCGGGGCCTGCGTGGCCATGGCAGGGCAATTGGGGCGATCCCCCGGCAAGACGGGCACCTACCATCTTGCCGGTGCGCCCGATGTCTCCTGGGCCGATTTCGCGCGGGCGATCTTCGCCGGGGCGGGCCTGCCCTGCGCGGTGGAGGATATCCGGTCCAGCGCCTACCCGACGCCCGCCCGGCGCCCGATGAATTCACGCCTTGATTGCACGGCCACCGAGGCCGTTTTCGCCATCCCGCGCCCCGATTGGCGGACCGGCCTGCGCGATGTCATGCGCACCCTCGAATCGGCTGCCTGAGGTTCCGGCGGCGTGTCTTTTCCATCCATGCGGGCGTCCCGAAGCGCTGTCGCATTGGCAAGATGCGCGCAAGGCGTTAGGCGGAGGCAATGGACACGGAAACGGAGGCGCACGGAATGGCGCGCAAAGGCATCATCCTTGCTGGCGGGTCAGGGACCCGGCTGTATCCGGTGACGCTTGGCGTCTCCAAGCAGCTTCTGCCGATCTATGACAAGCCGATGATCTATTATCCGTTGTCGGTCCTGATGCTGGCGGGCATCCGCGATATCGCGATCATCACCACGCCCGTCGACCAGGGGCAATTCCAGCGCACCCTCGGCGATGGCGGCCAATGGGGGCTGAGCCTTACCTATATCGAACAACCCAGCCCGGACGGCCTGGCGCAGGCCTATCTGCTGGCCCGTGATTTTCTGGACGGTACGCCGTCGGCCATGGTCCTGGGCGACAACATCTTCTTCGGTCACGGTCTGCCCGAGGCACTGGCCGCCGCCGACGCCGCGCAGACCGGCGGCACGGTCTTCGGATATCGCGTGACGGATCCCGAGCGCTATGGCGTGGTGGATTTCAGTGGGGACGGGACCGTCAAGGCCATCATCGAGAAGCCGAAAGTTCCGCCGTCCAACTATGCCGTGACCGGGCTCTATTTCCTTGACGGCAGCGCACCGGACCGGGCGGCCGCGGTGACGCCGTCGGCGCGCGGGGAGTTGGAGATCACCAGCCTGTTGGAGAGCTATCTTGCCGATGGCCTGCTCAACGTGGAGCGGATGGGGCGCGGCTATGCCTGGCTGGATACCGGCACCCATGAAAGCCTGCTGGATGCGGGCAATTTCGTGCGCACGCTGACCCAGCGGCAGGGGCTTCAGGTCGGTTCCCCGGACGAGATCGCCTTCAGGGCCGGGTGGATCGACCGGGACGGACTTGCCCGACGCGCGGCCCTGTTCGGGAAGTCCGACTATGGCGGATTCCTGACAGGGGTCTTGAAAGGATAGCCGTCGTCGTGCTGCGCCGCCTGCATGCCCTTTACCTGCGCTATGCGGCGGTCCATGCCGACCGGTTGTCGAGTCTTCCGATCGGTCCGTTTGGCCGCCGCATCGGACAGGTCGAGCGGGTGGAGCGGCGCGGGCGCGACATCGCCGTCGCCGGTTGGGTCGACGCACGCGCCTTGCGCCTGACCTGGGCGGATGGGGAAGCCGAGACGGTTCCCGACCTGCCGCGCGCCGACGTGGCGGCGCGGCGTGGCCTGCCGCTGGAAAGCGGGTTCGAATTGCGCGCGCCGCTGGAGGCACGCGACCTTGTCCTGAACGTGGACCGGGCGGGCGGGTCACCGCTTCTGGTCGCGATCCCGCATCCGTCTGATCGCGCGAGCCTTGCCGCTCATCGCCGATTGCAACGCGCCTTTCTGCGCGACCTAGTCCGCGCCGTCCCCGATCTGGCGCGCTACCTGATCGCGCCGGGGGAGCGGACCAAGAGCGATGTGAAACATGCCCTGCGCCTCGACATTGCCAGGCACGGGCATGTGCTGGATGCGGACTGGTTCGCGGCGGGGCGCGCCGCGGGACGCGAGGTGGCCCCTGTGGCGGCTGAACCGGTAACGATCATCCTGCCGGTCCACAATGCTTTCGACCTCGTGCAGGCCTGCCTGGCGCGGGTCGAGGCGCATACCGACACGGAATGGTCGCTGATCGTGGTGGACGATGCCTCCACCGATCCGGATCTGCGCCCCTGGCTGACCCGGTGGGCGTCCGAGCGGCAGGATCGGGTGACGCTGCTGGCGCTGGACCGGAACCTCGGCTTCATCGGAGCGGTGAACGAGGGGTTGAGCCAGGCGGAACGCCAAGGCGGCGGGGGGCCGATTGTCCTGTTGAACTCGGACGCGATGGTGCCGGCCGGTTGGGCCTCGCGGCTGAGTGCGCCGCTGGCGGAGGCGGGCGTCGCTTCGGTCACGCCGATGTCGAACGCGGCCGAGATCCTGACGATCCCCTGCATCGGCCCGGGCACGGCCTTGTTGCCGGGGGAGGGCGACGCGCTTGACCGCGTGGCGCAGACCTTTGTGCCGCTTGCCTTGCCCGAGGCCCCCACCGGTGTCGGCTTCTGCATGGCGATGTCGCGGGACTGGCTGGCGCGGATTCCGCGCCTCGATACCGCGTTCGGACGGGGATACGGGGAAGAGGTCGATTGGTGCCAGAAGATCGCCGCACTTGGCGGGCGCCACCTGTGCCAGCCACACGTGGTGGTGGAGCATGTCGGCGGCCAGAGCTTTGGCAGCGCTGCGAAGGCTGAGGCCGTGCGCCGGGGCAACGCGTTGATCGCACGGCGCTATCCCGGTTATGACGCGGCGGTACAGAAATTCATTGCCAATGATCCGCTGGCAACGCCGCGCCTTGCCCTTGGGATCGCGCTGGCCGGGCTTCGGGTCGAGCCGCTGCCGGTCTTTCTTGCCCATTCCGCCGGGGGCGGGGCCGAACTTGCCCTTGAGGTCGAGATTGCGCAATCGCCTGCTGCCGTCGTGATCCGGGTCGGCGGCCCATTCCGGTGGCAGGTGGAAGTGCATGTGGGCGCGGAGGTGATGACCGGACGGACCGAGGATCTTGCGTGCATTCGCGCGATGCTGGCTCCGGTGGGGCGGCTGCGGCTGATCTATTCCTGCGGGTTCGGCGATCCGGATCAGGTTACCTTGCCCGAGGCCCTGCTGTCCCTGCGGCGCGACGCGAAGGATGATGTCGTCGAGGTGCGGCTGCACGACTACCTGCCGTTGTCGCCCTGCTACACGCTGGTGCCCGAGGAGGTCTTCGAGGGGTTGCCGGAGGTGGGGTCCGTCCATCCGGCGCATCTGGCGCGCCGCCCGGACGGGACCTTCGTGCCCCTGGCGGAGTGGCGCGATGCATGGGGTGCGCTTATGCTGGCCGCGCAAGAGGTTACGGCCTTTTCGCAGGCCGCGCTTGACCTGGTGCAGGCCGTCTACCCCGCTGCGGCCTACAGGCTGCGCCCCCACAAACTTGCGGTGCCGATCCGTGCGGCAAGACCGGGTCGCCCTGACTGTGTCGGCGTTCTGGGAAACATCAACCAGCACAAGGGCGCGCTGGTTCTGAGGCGGATCGCGCGGCGGAACCCGACACTCGATTTCATCATCGTTGGCCACGCCGACAGCGCGATTTCCTTTCCGCGCAACGTGTTGATCCACGGCGGCTACCACCCGGACGAGATCACGGACCTGACCGAACACTATCGCATCGGCGGCTGGTTGATGCCGGCGATCTGGCCCGAGACGTTTTCCTTCGCCACCCGTGAAGCGTTGGCAACAGGGTTGCCCGTCGTGGGCTTCGCCCTGGGCGCGCAGGCCGAGGCGCTGGACGCGGCGGCGAATGGCTTCACTGTGCCGCTGGCGCCGACGGACACCATGGCGGAGCGTCTGTTCGACGCCCTGCGCCAGGTACAGGCGGCAGCATTGGATGCTAGCGCAGGCGCTGTCCGGATTCAGTATTGAAGAAGTAGGCATCGTTCGCGTCGAACGCGAGGCGCACGGCCGCGCCGGATGCGGGGGCGCTTTGGTCATGGCTCTCGACCACGATCCGGCTGCCATCGGCGGCCATCACATAGTGATAGCTGATGCCGCCCAACCGCTCGGACAGGTCGATGCGGTGCGTGTCGCCTTCCACCAGTGTCAGCTTGTTGGGCCGGAAGCCGACCGTCACCGGGCCGTCATCGACAAGGGTGCCGGGCGCGCGCAGGGCTTCGCCGCCGAGGCCCGGCACGGTGACGGTTCCGGCGGCATGGAAGCCTTCGAAGAAATTCATCGCTGGACTGCCAATGAAACCGGCCACAAACCTGTTGTCAGGATCGTTGTAGAGGTCGAGCGGCGCACCGACCTGTTCGATCTTGCCCGCGCGCAGCACGACGATCTTGTCGGCCAGCGTCATCGCCTCCACCTGGTCGTGGGTGACGTAGACCATGGTGGCGCCGATCTCCTTGTGCAGGCGTGCGATTTCAACCCGCATTTCAACCCGCAGTTCGGCGTCGAGGTTGGAGAGCGGTTCGTCGAACAGGAACACTTCGGGGCCACGCACGATGGCGCGACCGATGGCGACGCGCTGGCGCTGTCCGCCGGACAGGGCCTTGGGCTTGCGGTCGAGGTAATCGTCCAGCTTCAGGATGCGCGAGGCCTCGGCTACCTTGGTGGTGATCTCGGCCTTGGGGTGTCCGGTCATTTTCAGGCCGAAGCCCATGTTTTCCGACACGGTCATGTGGGGATAAAGGGCGTAGGTCTGGAACACCATCGCCACGCCGCGTTGTGCCGGATCCGCATGGGTCACGTCGCGCCCGCCGATCTGGATCCGGCCTTCGGTGGTGTCTTCCAGCCCCGCGACCATGCGCAGGAGCGTGGACTTGCCGCAACCCGAGGGTCCGACGAAAACGCAGAACTCACCGTCGTCCACCGTCAGGTCGACGCCGTGGATCACTTGCGTGTTGCCGTAGCGCTTTATGACATCGTTTAGTTGCAGACCCGACATGGTGAGCTTCCTTTCGGCTTATTCGGCAGCGTCGGGAAAGCGCCAATCCTGCGCCTCCCGTGCGATATGGTCGACCGCCGAGTGGATGCGGGGCAGGTGGGCATCGAGCCCGGCGAGGGTCGTGCGTTCTGTCGAGGACGTGACGGAGACTGCACCAAGGACGCGTCCATTGCGCGTCAGGACGGGGACGGAGACACAGATGATCCCCGGTTCGTGCTCTTCACCATCATAGGCGTGGCCGCGCGCGACGATTCGCTGCAATTCGTCGCGCAGGGCCTCCGGGGTTGTCAGGGTCTGCGCTGTGAAAGCGTGATAGCTTTGCTGGCGCAGGATCGGGTCCAACTGCGTATCGGGCAGGAACGCGATCATGGCCTTGCCGACGCCGGTGCAATAGGCGGGCGCGACCTTGCCGGCCTGCGAATACATCTTCAGGGGGGCTCGGGCGTTGATCTTGTCGACGTACAGCACCTGTCCGCCATCCAGTTGTGCAAGGTGGATGGTTTCGCCGATCTCGGCCGACAAGGCCTCCAGGTAGGGGCGCGCCACGGGGGCGAGAGAGGCGCTTTGCCACGCTGAATGGGCCAGTCGCACAAGGCGCAATCCCGGGGCATAGGTCTGCCGGTCGGGATCGAAGACCAGCATGCCTTGCTTGGTCAGCGACTGGACCAGTCGGTAGAGCGTGGCCTTGGGAAACGGGCTGTCGGACAGAAGTTCACCGAAGCGCACCGGGCGGCCATAGGCGGCAACGGCATCGAGCACGGCAAGTGCCTTGCCCACCGTTCCATCCGCAGTGTCGGCCCGTTCGCGCGCCACGATCACTCCTCCCGCTTCCGTCACCCAGTCGGCCTCCCCGCCGAAAGCGCCGACATCGGTTTTGGCCGAACGGGCGCGCTTTGGTGTTGACAAGACTAGGCCCATTCGGGGTAGCATTTCAATATAAGAAACAAAGTTTCACATAATGAAACTGAATGACATCAGGATCACCAGGGAGGACACCATGCGATCCATCTTCAAGACTGGCGCCGCGGCGCTGGCTGCAGCCACCATGCTTTCCGGCGCGGCATATGCCGACGCCCACGGCGTTTCCGGCCCGCTGCGCATCTTCTCGGACATGTCGAACCCGGCACCGCGCGCGGTGATGGAAGACATGGTCGCCCGTTTCACGGCGGAAAACCCTGGCGTCGAGGTCGAGTTGGTCATCACCGACCGCGAGGCCTGGAAGACCCAGATCCGCAACGTCCTGCAATCCGGAACCGCCGATGTGGTGAACTGGTACGCGGGCAACCGCATGGCTCCCTATGTGGAGGCGGGCCTGTTCATGGACATCTCCGAGCTGTGGGAAAGCGGCGGGTTGACGGAGACACTGGCCTCCACCCAGGGGTCGATGACCATGGATGACGGCATCTGGGGTGTGCCTTACACCTATTACCAGTGGGGTGTTTACTATCGCGAGGACATCTTCGCAGAGCTTGGCCTGAGCGCGCCGACAACGTGGGAAGAAGAGCTGGCAAACTGTCAGGTCATCGTGGATTCGGGCCGCGCCTGCTATACCATCGGAACCAAGTTCCTGTGGACCGCAGGCGGCTGGTTCGACTACCTCAACATGCGCACCAACGGTTACGACTTCCACATGGCCCTGACCGCTGGCGAGGTCGAATGGACCGATCCCCGCGTCCGTGCCACGTTCGAAAACTGGGCAACCCTGATCGAGATGGGCGGTTTCATCGCGGATCATCAGACCTATAGCTGGCAGGAAGCGCTGCCCTTCATGGTCAATGGCGAAGCGACCGCCTACCTGATGGGCAACTTCGCCGTGGCGCCGCTGCGCGAGGCGGGGCTGTCCGACGACCAGTTGGGCTTCTACCAGTTCCCGCAGATCGACCCGGCGATCGAGATGGGGGAAGACGCACCGACCGACACCTTCCACATCGCGGCCAATGCCGAAAACGTGGAAGCGGCCGAGGCATTCCTGCTGTTCGTCACCTCGGCTGAAAACCAGACGCTGATCAACAACGGCGCCAATCTGGGCCAGTTGCCGGTCAACTCGGAAGCGGGCGTGGATGATGACGAGTTCCTGAACGCAGGTTTCGACATGCTGTCGAACCGGGCAACGGGCGGCATCGCGCAATTCTTCGACCGGGACGCTCCGGCCGAGATGGCGCAGGTCGCGATGCAGGGCTTCCAGCAGTTCATGGTCGATCCCTCGACGCTGGACCAGGTGTTGCAGATCCTCGAAGGCGCGCGGCAGCGGGTCTATTGAGGATTATTTCAGCAGGGCGCGGATTGACCGCGCCCTGCTCCTCGGTGGGGTGAACCCCGCCCTGCAGGCTGCGGCGACGGGCGGGCGCCATCCAACGCCAGTCACTGCGCACCCGACCTGACCTTCCCAGCAAGGACCGGATCCATGGCCACAGTCGCAACGGATACCCCCGTCTCCGCCCCGGCACCGGGACCCGGGCGTTTCAGTCAGCAAGCGGTAGCGCCTTGGCTGTTTCTTCTGCCGGCCTTCCTGTTCTTCGCGATCTACGTCCTGATCCCCATTGGCCAGAGCTTCTACATCTCGACCTTCAACTGGAATGGCCTCTATTCCCCTGAATTCGCTGCCGTCGAAGGTTCCGACATGACGGACCAGGCGTGCCGCGACCTTGGCAATCGGGCTTCGCGCACCGAGGGCTGTGCAGCGACCGGAGAGACGTTCTGGACCGCCGAATATGTCGGCTTGGAGAATTACAGGAACCTCTGGACGGACCCGTTCTTCTGGACGTCGCTGAAAAACAACGTGATCTGGCTGCTGCTCTACTTCCTCGCGATCCCCGGCGGGTTGATGATCGCGCTGTTCCTGAACCAGGCAGTCGCGGGCATCCGGCTCTACAAGTCGCTGTTCTTCTTTCCCTTCGTGTTGAGCCAGGTGGTCGTGGGTCTTGTCTTCTCGTGGTTCTACCTGCCGAATGTCGGTTTGCTGAACGTGGCGCTGGGATGGTTCGGGATCGGTTCCATCAACGTGTTGGGCAACAATGATCTGGCCACCTATGGAATCATCGCCGCCGGTCTCTGGCCGCAAACGGCCTATTGCATGATCCTTTATCTTACCGGTCTGAACGCCGTGGACCCCGAACAGATCGAGGCCGCCCGACTGGACGGCGCCAAGGGACCGAAGATGCTGTGGTATGTCGTGTTGCCGCAGCTTTGGCCCGCGACCTTCATCGCCATCGTGGTCACGGTCATCGGCGCGCTGCGGTCTTTCGACCTTATCACGATCATGACGAACGGGGGGCCGGGGTTCTACAACACCTCCGTTCTGGCGTTCTACATGTATGACGTGGCGCTGTCGGAGTTCGGCTTCCGGATGGGATATGGCTCGGCCATCGCGGTGATCCTGTTCCTGATCATGATGATCTATATCGCCGGGTTCCTTTGGAAGATGTGGCGCGACGAGAGGGTCGGCTGATGTTCCCACGCCCAATCCAGGCCTATTCCCGCCCGGTTCAATTGACCTATCAGGCGATCCTGCCAGCGGCGCTGATCCTGTGGCTGATCCCCTTGCTGGCGGTGATGTGGTTCTCCATCAAACCTGGCGAGGATTTCACTCAAGGCAATTACTGGGGCTGGCCGGAGAATGGCCTTGCCGGGTTCGCGAATTACTGGCTGGTCTTCACCGGCTCGGACATGCCGCGTTACCTGTGGAACTCGGTCGTCATCACGGTGCCGACAATGTTCGGCGCGGTGGCGTTGTCGTGCATGACCGGCTTCGCGCTTGGAGTGTACCGCTTCAAGGGCAACCTCCTGATCTTCTTCATGTTCGTGGCGGGGAACTTCGTCCCGTTCCAGATCCTGATGGTGCCGGTGC
>CAZTUG010000042.1:0-28098 GCA_964615955.1 uncultured Roseicyclus sp. | reverse complement strand
ATCCGCTCCACCTCGCCGCCGAAATCGGCGTGGCCGGGCGTGTCCACGATGTTGATCCGCGTGCCCTTCCATTCCAGCGATGTCGGCTTGGCAAAGATCGTGATCCCGCGTTCGCGTTCCAGGTCGTTGCTGTCCATGGCCCGTTCGGCTACGGCCTGGTTCTCCCGGAACGCGCCGGATTGCTTGAGAAGTTCGTCCACCAGCGTGGTCTTGCCGTGGTCGACATGCGCGATGATCGCGATATTGCGGAGGTCCATTGGGATGGCCTTTGACGTAAGAGGAATTGACATGATGTCCGAGGTTGTCGCGCGCTTAGGCGGTTTCGGCGCGGAAGGCCAGAGGCAACCCGCTCACCGGCGCAATCGCCACAAGCTCGGCACGAAAAGTCCCGCGAAGATCATCGCCACCGGGCCCCGGACCATGCCGCTGGTGGTGTCATCGGTCATCTCGTCGCTGATCCGGTTATTGCCGTTGTCGTCGAAGCAGTCGCGCAAGCGCCGGTGCTGGACGGCGGCGGCCAGGCCGATAGCCAGCCCGGCATGGATCGCGGCGAAGACGCCGATCCCGGCGCGGCGCATCAGGCCTTCTTGCGCAACCGGATCACCACATCGACCTTGGCGACCTCGTAGCCGTCGGGCACGCGGGGAAAGGTCCTGATCTGCAACTCGGATTTCGGCGCATCGGTCAGACTGCCGTCATGTTCGAGGTAGAAATGCGGGTGGTCATCGGTGCGGGTGTCGAAATAGCTGCGCGAGCCATCGACGGTGACTTCCTGCATCAGGCCCGCGTCGCAAAACGCGCGCAGCGTGTTGTAGACCGTGGCCAGCGACACCCGGTCGCCGCTTTCCAATACGGCCTCGTGCAATCCCTCCGCCGTGACATGGCGATCCTGCCCGTCGCCCACCAGTAGCGACGCAAGCGCCAGCCTTTGCCGGGTCGGGCGCAACTCGGCCGTTCCCAGCCAGCGTTTTCCGCGTTCAAGTGCCTCGGGTGTCATGGGGTCGCGCGACCTCCTGAAAGAACTGCCCATATATATGGTGCAAATGGGCGCCATTGCAAATCCCCTGATCCGACGGCCCGGCGTCGCCGCGATCGGGCGATGGTCCGCCCCGGTCCGCCCCGCCCCGCCCCGGTCCGCCCCGGTCCGCTCCGGTCCCGCCGCCGCGCCCTTGCCTCACGCGGGAGCGGGGTGGTAAACAAAGGGTCAACCGATCGGGCCGCAACCAAGACGGCCCGACGCAGCTTCAGGCAGGGAAACCGATGGCAGACTATCCGACGCGCTTCGACAAGGACGACCTTCTGCGCTGCGCGCGGGGCGAGTTGTTCGGCCCCGGCAACGCCCAGTTGCCCGAACCGCCGATGCTGATGATGGATCGGATCACCGATATCTCGGGCGACGGGGGCGCACACGGCAAGGGCCATGTGGTGGCCGAGTTCGACATCACGCCGGACCTGTGGTTCTTCGCCTGTCACTTCCCCGGCAACCCGATCATGCCCGGCTGCCTCGGCCTCGACGGGTTGTGGCAGTTGACCGGCTTCAACCTCGGCTGGCGCGGCTGGCAGGGGCGCGGCTACGCGCTGGGCGTGGGCGAGGTGAAGCTGACCGGCATGGTGCGGCCCGACCGCAAGATGCTGACCTATCACGTCGATTTCACCAAGGCCGTGCAGACGCGGCGCCTGACCATGGGCGTGGCCGATGGCCGGGTCGAGGCCGATGGCGAGGTGATCTACCTGGTCAAGGACATGAAGGTCGCGTTGAGCGAAAGTTAGGGCATGGCGCGGACGGGGTAGGAGCTGGTTACGGACGAAGCAATTGGCCTTTACCATGGACGACCTGCCGCTTTGGCCGCAATCCGATCCGCCGCCTGGGTTCACGGCGGCGGGCATCCTGGGCTCCATTCGCAAGGCTCTTGCGGATCACGGTATCGGACCGGTCTACGCCTTCTCCAATTCCTGGCCGCTGGATCGCGCGCCGGGCCTTGCCGGTATTCTGGATGACTGGGTGGCTGACGGTCACCATGTGGCGAACCACACCCATGGCCATATCCAGTTGATCGACGTCGCGGCAGGGACATTCGCCATGGATGTCGACACGGCAGACACGCGCCTTGCGCCATGGGTCGAGGCCGCGCCCTTGCGCCTGTTCCGTCACCCGCTGTGTCACTGGGGCGAAACCGATGAAAAGCGGGTCGCGATCAATCGCCACCTGTCGCGCACCGGGCTGACGCCGGTGGATGTCACAAGTTGGGTGTATGAGTGGACGTGGAACCGCGCCTGGCTGGCCGCGCGAGAGGCGGGAGATCGTGTGGCCGAGCAATTCGTGTGCGACAGCTTCGTGCCCTTCGCGATCGCGCAGCACCGCCATGATGCGGCCGCAGCGCAGGCCTGGTTCGGGGAAGACGTCCCCGGTATCGCGCTTGGGCACAACGTGGCCTTCTTTGCCGAGATTGCCTCCGATTACTTTGGCGGACTGGTCGATGCCGGGGTTGAGGTCGTCCCGCTGGAGCAAGCCCTGACGGGCGCGCAACAGGCCGCTGTCGGGTCGGTAACATCGGCTGAATTCCTCGTGTTGCAGCAGAAACTGGCGGCTTGTGCCGGAACCCCGTTGCCCAGGATCGCCCCGGACATGGCGGATGTGTATGCCCGCGTCGCCGATATGGCCGCCGGGCGCGCGGATTGACCGGGGTGGCGTGGCTGCGTGGACATTGGCAACTGGTCGCCCTGACGGCGGCAATATTCACCCTGTGGCAAACGCCCGTGGTCATCCCGCTCAAGATCCTCGTGGTGATCTTCCACGAGATGTCGCACGCCGCCGCCGCGATCCTGACCGGCGGGCGGGTCGAGAGTTTCTCGGTCGATTTCCAGCAGGGCGGCGCGGTCTGGACCCAAGGCGGTTCGCGCTTCGTGACCCTGTCGGCGGGCTATCTCGGATCGTTGCTGATCGGCGTCGGGCTGCTTCTGGCGGCCCTGCGGTGGCGGGCCGACCGGACGGTGCTGGGTGCGCTCGGCGGGCTGATGCTCGTGGTGCTGGTGCTCTATGTGCGCGACGTGGCGGCGGCGGTGATCCTGGCGGGCACCGGGGCGGCCCTTCTGGCGGCGGCACGGTTCCTGCCGGGGGTGGCCTGCGACCTGGTCCTGCGGGTCATCGGCCTCAGCAGCCTGATCTACGTGCCCTACGACATTTTCGATGACACGCTGCGCCGCGCTGCGCTCGACTCGGACGCGCGGATGCTGGCCGAAGCGGTGGGCGGCACCACGATGCTGTGGGGCGTGCTCTGGCTCGGGGTCAGCGCGTCGGTGATCGCGGCCTGCCTGCGCTACGGGTTGGGACGCGACAGCAACCTGCCGCTCGGCCGCCGGGCCTAACGGGTTGCACCGGGTCGGGTCGCCGTCCTAGATAACACCAAAGAGCTTGCGGGCCAAAGGCTCAGAGGGAGTATGTCCATGCGCCGAGTGGTTGTGACCGGGTTGGGGATCGTCTCGCCCATCGGGAATAACGCCGCCGAGGTGACCGAGGCCCTGAAGGCCGGTCGCTCGGGGATCGAGGCGTCCGAGGCGATGGCCGAACACGGGTTCCGCTCGCGCATCGCGGGCACCCTCAAGATCGACCCGGCCGACCATATCGACAAGCGAAGCTTGCGCTTCATGGGGGCGGGGGCGGCCTATGCCCATATCGCCATGGGTCAGGCCATTGCCGATGCGGGCCTGACCGAGGCGGATATCGTCAACGACCGCACCGGCCTGATCGCGGGCTCCGGCGGGCCGTCCACCTCGGCCATGTTCGCGGCGCACCAGACCGTGCTGAGCAGCGGCGCGACCAAGCGGATCGGGCCCTTCGCGGTGCCCAAATGCATGTCCTCCACCGTCTCCGCGAACCTTGCGACGGCCTACAGGATCAAGGGCATCAACTATTCCATCACCTCGGCCTGCTCCACTTCGCTGCATTGCATCGGGGCCGCGTCCGAACAGATCATGATGGGCAAGCAGGACGTGATGTTCGCGGGCGGCGCGGAAGAGCTGGACTGGACCCTGTCGTGCCTGTTCGACGCCATGGGCGCGATGTCCTCCAGGTTCAACGATACGCCGCAGCGGGCCTCGCGCGCCTTCGATGCGGACCGCGACGGCTTCGTGATCGGCGGCGGCGGCGCCATCCTCGTGCTGGAGGAGATGGAGCGCGCCATCGCCCGCGGCGCGAAGATCTATGCCGAGGTCACCGGCTTCGCCGCCACCTCCGACGGGCACGACATGGTGGCCCCGTCGGGCGAGGGCGGCGAACGCGCCATGCGCCTCGCGCTGCAGACCCTGCCCGAAGGCCGCCGCGTCAGCTACATCAACGCGCACGGCACCTCCACCCCCGTGGGCGACGTGGGCGAGGTTCAGGCCGTGCGCCGCGTCTTCGGTGAAGGGACAACGCCGCCCATTTCCTCCACCAAGTCGATGACAGGCCATGCGCAAGGTGCCGCCGGCGCGCTGGAAGCGGTGTTCTGCCTGCTCATGCTCGATGGCGATTTCATCGCGCCCTCCATCAATGTCGAAACGCTCGACCCGGCGCTCGACCCGGCCGAGATCGCGACCGCCTTCAGACCGGATGCGGTCCACGACACCGTGATGACGAATTCCTTTGGCTTCGGCGGGACCAACGGGTCCATGCTGCTGAGCCGTTTCGAGAAGTGAGCTTTTGAGACATGGCTGAATTGATGACGGGTAAGCGCGGCCTCGTGATGGGCGTCGCCAATGATCGCTCGATTGCATGGGGCATCGCCAGGGCGCTGGCGGCAGAGGGGGCGGAGCTTGCCTTCTCCTACCAGGGCGACGCCTTCGGCAGGCGGGTGGAACCGCTGGCGGCCTCGCTCGGCAGCGATTTTCTCGTCGATGTGGACGTGAACAACGACGACAGCATGGAGGCCGGGTTCGCTGTCCTCAAGGATCGCTGGGGGACGCTCGATTTCGTGGTCCACGCCATCGCCTATTCCGACAAGACCGAACTGACCGGCCGCTTCATCAATACCACGCGGGCGAATTTCAAGAACTCGCTGACGATCTCGTGCTATTCCTTCATCGACGTGGCCAGGCGCGCGTCCGAACTGATGCCCGATGGCGGCTGCCTGCTGACGCTGACCTACCAGGGATCGAACCGGGTGACGCCGTTCTACAACGTCATGGGCGTGGCCAAGGCGGCGCTGGAATCCTCCGTGCGCTATCTGGCAAACGATCTCGGGCCGCAGAAGATCCGGGTCAACGCGATCTCGCCCGGCCCGATGAAGACGCTGGCGGGGGCCGCCATCGGCGGCGCGCGGCGCACCTTCAAGACCACCGAGATGAACGCGCCCTTGCGCGCCAATGCCACGCTGGAGGCGGTCGGCGGCACGGCGGTGTATCTGGCCTCCGATTACGGCGCCTGCACCACGGGTGAAATCGTGCGCGTCGATGGCGGCTTCCACGTGCTCGGCATGGCGCAGCCCGAAAACCTCTGATCGCGATCCGGCGGAGCGCTGGCGCGCATTGTCTTCGTGAAGAAGGGGGGCTCTGCCCCCCGCCTTCGGCGTCCCCCGGAGGTTTTCGGCCAAGATGAAACAGGGGCCTCGGCCCACCACGCGGGACGGTCGCCGTATGGCGGAGGTGGTCTGGAGGTCGGTTTCCTTCGGCACCGGCTGTGCCGGCGTGGCAGGGGGCACCACGCTGGCCGCGGGCGCCGCGATCGCGGGCCGTCCGATGCGGTCGAGCCAGGTGCGGATGGTGTCCATGCGGACGGCGATATTGCCCATCGTGATGCTGTCGGGCACCGGCAGGCACGTGTTGCTTTGCCCGGGCTGGGATCCCGAGTGCAGTCCGGCAAGGATCATGTCCTGACCATCGAACAGCAGGAGCGGCGACGAACTGGTCCCGACATTGGTCGCGCACGGATGATGAAAACGTGGCGCCGCGTTCAGGTCGTCGCAGGCCTCGTAGCCGGGTGTGTAGCCGTCAAGGAAATGGTCCGTGAAGCCGATCAGGCAGGCCATGCCGGCGCGAGGGATTTCTGTCGCACCCCGCACGAAGCCACGAACGTTGCCAGCGGGCAGGATGTCGGTGCTGATGGGTTCGCTCAGCGGAATGACCAGAAAATCGGCCTCGATGCTCGGGCCGGTGTTCATGGCCATGATGGTGGGCGGCACGGCGCGGGTGTCGTGGTTCAGGGGCATGTCCCCGGTGGGCGGCACCAGCCGAAGGATGAAGTCCGTGAACGCCCCCCGGCGTGAAGACTGGTGTTCGGCATGAATACCATCGTGGTCAGGTCGCATGTCGGCCCGGCATCGTTCATGCACGCGTGGGCCGAGGTCAGGACGGCGTCCCGCCCGTCTGCCAGCCGGACCAGCGTGCCGTTGCGTCCGGTTCCACCGCACGACACCGTCCCCGTTCGCCCCGCCGCCTGCACGATCGCCCGTTTCTCGGCGCTCGATGGGCCGGGGTCGCGCCGCAGCAGGTCCCACATCGGCTGGCGCCTGTCCGCGCCGAAGATCGCGGCGGGACGGGGGTGCGGGGGGTGTCCGGGCGGAACGGCACCGCCATGGGGGTGGTGTCCGCTTCCCCTCGTGCTCCGGCGCCATCGCCCGAGGGTCCCGCTCCGGTCGCCAGGATCGGCATGATGAACGCCATCGCGGCCCGTCCCGGCATATTGAGCCGGGAAGCTGCGTCACGGGGCTCAGAGAGGGGTCTCACGGGCGGCTTTCCGAGTAAATGCAATTGTCCGCCGAGGATGTGTCGCGCTTGGTGTGGAGGTCAAGCAAGCGCCAGCGGTCGTCGCGCGGGGATTCGGTGCTTCCCAGAGGGCGAGATCGCCTTTCCGAAAGGTTAATGAAATTGGGGTTATGTTGTTTTATCAATAGGCTAGGGGGGGTTATCACGCGTGATAACCCCGCCCCGCCGCCGCCTCAGGCGACCTTCACAAGCTCCACCGCGAAGGTCAGGTCGCGCCCGGCCAGCGGGTGGTTGCTGTCGAGCGTCACGTGCGCGTCCGTCACCTCGGCCACCGTCACCGGCAACGTCTGGCCGTCCGGCGTCTGGACCTGCAGCTGCGTGCCGGGATCGAGCGGGATGTGATCGGGCACCGCCTCGCGCGGGACCTGCTGGGTGGCGTCGTCCCGGCGGGGGCCATAGGCGTGCTCTGCCGGGATGGTCACGGTCTTGCTCTCGCCCTCGGACATGCCGTCCAGGGCGGCTTCAAGGCCGGGAATGATCTGCCCCGCGCCCAGCTCGAAGGTCAGCGGATCGCGCCCTTCCGAGCTGTCGAACGTGCTGCCATCGTCCAAAGTGCCTGTGTAATGAATGGATACGGTTGATCCGGCTGTTGCCTGGGTCATGGTAAGTCCTCGATATGTGGGGGGGTGAATTCTGCGGCGAGGGTTTGATCGGCCGCGGCTCCGGTTCAATATAGGGGGACATCCCGCGCGAGGAAACCTTCACGACACGAATTGTCGCGGGCGGCGCCCCGTGCAAGGGTGCGCGCGACGGATGGGGGGCAGTTGCATGGGCCAGATCAAGACCTGCGTTTTCGACGCCTACGGCACGCTGTTCGACGTGGCGGCGGCGGCACGCGACCTTGCGCAGGAGCCGGGCCGCGACGCCCTCGCGACGGTCTGGCCGCAGGTCGCCGCCGACTGGCGCGCCAAGCAGCTGGAATATTCGTGGCTGCGCGCGATCAGCGGCGATTACTGCGATTTCTGGCAGGTGACGGAGGACGGCCTCGATTGGGCGCTGGAGCGTGCGGGGCTGGGCCAGCCGGGCCTGCGCACGGCGCTTCTGGGCCTGTACTGGCGGCTGTCGGCCTACCCGGAAGTGCCCGCCATGCTGGCGCGGTTGCGGGCGGCGGGCATCGATTGCGCGATCTTGTCGAACGGTTCCATGCAGATGCTCGAAGCGGCGATCGACAGCGCGGGCATCGACGACTACCTCTCGGGCGTCCTCAGCGTGGAACAGGTGGGCAATTTCAAGCCCGACCGCCGCGTCTACGAGATGGTCGAGGAGCGCTACGAGGTGCCCCCCTCCGCGGTGCTCTTCGTCTCGTCGAACGGCTGGGATGTCTGCGCGGGCGCCGCCTTCGGCTTCCACACGCTCTGGGTGAACCGCGCCGACCTGCCTGTCGACAGGCTGCCCGGCTTTCCCGAACACATCGCCGCCGACCTGACGGCGGTGCCGACACTCCTTGGGGTCTGACATGAAATATCTCGAAGCAAGCGACGGCGTCCGGTTGGCCTATGACGATCGTGGAGCCGGCCCGGTTCTGCTCTGCCTGCCCGGCCTGACCCGCAACATGGACGATTTCGAGGAGGTGGCCGAGCATTACGCCCCCCGCACCGCTCCCGGCACCGCCCCCCGCACCGCCCCCGGACTCCGCGTGATCCGCATGGATTTTCGCGGCCGGGGCGCGTCGGACCCCGCGGACCCCGCCACCTACAACCCACCGCAGGAGGCGCGCGACGTGCTGGCCCTGCTCGATCATCTGGGGCTGGCGCGCGCCTGCATCCTGGGCACCTCGCGTGGCGGGTTGGTCGCGCTGATGCTGGCGGCGATGGGTCGTGACCGCTTGTCGGGCGTGATCTTCAACGATATCGGCCCCGAGGTGATGCCCGAGGGGCTGGCCAGCATCATGGACCATATCGGCAAACCGCCCGCCTTCGCCTCGCTGGCCGAGGCCGCCGCCGCCTTGCCGCGCCTCTACGAAGACAGTTTTCGCAACGTCCCCGCCGATACCTGGGCCGATTTCGCCCGCCGCCTCTGGCGGGAGGAGGGCGGCCGCCTGCATCTGCGCTACGATCCCCGCCTGCGCGAGGCCGTGGCCCCCGCCTTCGCGCCCGACGTCAAGGCGCCCGACCTCTGGCCGCTCTTCGATGCGCTGGACGGCCTGCCGCTCGGGCTGATCCGGGGCGCGCACTCCAACATCCTGTCGGCGCGGACCGCCGCCGAAATGCGCCGCCGCCGCCCCGACATGGCCTTCGTCGAACTGGCCGGCCGGGGCCATGTCCCGTTCCTCGACGAACCCGGCGCCCGCGCCGTCATCGACACCGTGCTGGCGGCCGCCCAATGACCGACATCGCCGCCATCCAAGCCGCCGCCGCGCGGGCGCAAGGCGTGGTGCGCCGCACGCCGCTCCTGTCCTCGCCCTTCCTCGACGCGATCGCGGGCCGCCCCGTCTACCTCAAGGCCGAGGTCCTGCAACACACCGGATCGTTCAAGTTCCGCGGCGGCTGGTCGGCGCTGACGGGCTTGCCGCAAGACGCGCGCGCGCGCGGCGTCATCGCGTTTTCCTCCGGCAACCATGCGCAGGGCGTGGCGCGCGCGGCCCAGATCCTCGGCATGCCCGCCACCATCCTGATGCCCGCCGACGCGCCGCGGCTCAAGATCGCCAATACCCGCGCCATGGGAGCCGAGGTGGTTCTCTACGACCGCGCCCGGGGCGAGGATCGCGAAGCTATCGGCGCGCGCCTCGCGGCGGAGCGAGGGCTGACCCTCGTCCGCCCCTATGACGAACCGCTGGTCATCGCGGGGCAGGGCACCTGCGGGCTGGAAATCGCGGAACAAGCGGCCGAGGCGGGCCTCGATGCAGCCACCGTCCTGACCTGCTGCGGCGGCGGGGGGCTGACCGCGGGCATCGCCACGGCGCTGGCCGCCCGCGCCCCCGCCCTGCAGGTTCGCCCGGTGGAGCCCGAGGGCTTCGACGATGTCGCGCGCTCGCTGGCCGCGGGCGCGATCACCCCCAATACCGGGCCCGAGGCAGGCTTCTGCGACGCGGTGCTGACCCGTGCGCCGGGCCAGGTCACCTTCCCGATCCTGCACGCACTCTGCGGCCCCGGTCTTGTCGTCACCGATGCGCAAGTCCGTGCCGCCATGCGCCATGCCTTCAGCCGCCTGAAACTGGTGGTCGAACCGGGCGGGGCCGTGGCGCTGGCGGCCGCCCTCTTTCATGGCGACCTGATCGCGCCCGGCCCGGTCATCGCCACGCTCTCGGGCGGCAATGTCGATGCGGGCCTCTTCGCCGGGGTCCTCGCCGAAACGGACTGATCCCCCGCGCCCGGCGCCCTTTCATCTTGGCCAGAAACTCCGGGGGTTTGGGGGCTGGCCCCCAATGCGGCGGCACATCCCACGCGACACCCGCCGGTCAGCCGCCCGGCGCCGCGACCGCCCCGTCGACCCGGCGCAACCATGCGAAGATCGCCAGCGCTCCCGCCATCAGCACTGCCGCCACCAGGAACGGCGCCCCCGGCAGCCACAGATCCGCGCCCTCGCGGGTGAACCAGAAAAAGGCCTGCGTCATCACCAGCGGGCTCAGGATCATCGACAGCGACGAGATCGAGGCCAGCACCCCCTGCAATTCGCCCTGCTGGTCGTCCGACGCCGCCCGGCTCATCACGCCCTGCATCGCGGGTGCCACGATCGCGCCGATGGCCGATATCGGGATCAACGCCCAGATCATCCACGCCTGTCCCGCCACGCCATAAGCCACAAGGCAGACCGTGTTCAGCACCAGCCCCCAGAACACCGACCGGGTTTCGCCCAGGCGCGGCAGCACGGCGCGGATCAACCCGCCCTGCACCACAGCCATCGCGATGCCATAGGCGGCCAGCGAAAAGCCCACGATCCGCGTGTCCCAGCCGAAGGCCGCCTGCGTGTAATAGGCCCAGATCGCGGGATAGACGAAATTGGCGATCTGGTAGGCCAGCATCACCGCCAGCAACCCGCGCAGGCCGGGCAGCTTGCCGATCTGCATCAGGCCCCCCGCCGGGTTGGCACGTCGCCACTGGAACGGGCGACGGCGCGCGGCGGGCAGGCTTTCGGGCAGCGCGAAGAACCCGAAGGCGCAATTCGCCGCCGCCAGCGCCGCCGCCGCCATGAACGGCGCGCGCGGGTCTAGCCCGCCCAGAAGCCCGCCCAGAACCGGACCGAGGATGAAGCCCACCCCGAACCCGGCCGAGATCAGGCCGAAGTTCTGCGCCCGTTTGTCCGGCTCCGAAATATCCGCCATGAAGGCCAGCGCCGTCGCATGGGTCCCCGCCGCGATCCCCGCCAGCACGCGCCCCGCGATCAGCAGCCAGATCGTGCCCGCGACGCTCATGACCATGTAATCCACCGCCAGAACCGCCAGGGCGATCAGCAGGATCGGCCGCCGCCCGAACCGGTCCGACAGGTTGCCAAGGGTCGGCGCGCACAGGAACTGCATCACCGCGTAGGTCGCCGACAGCACGCCCCCCCACAGCGCGGCATCGCTCAGCGTGGTGCCGCGCACCTCCTCGATCAGGTCCGGCATGACCGGCAGGATCAACCCGATGCCCATCGCGTCGATGGTCACGGTGATCAGGATGAACAGGGTGGGCAGACGCATGGGACCACGGCGTTGAAGACGTGTCAGGCTAGGTTGACAGGGCGCGCGGCACAAGGCCCGGCATCGTGCTCAGGCACGGCCCGCCGGCGCCACCGCAGCCCGCGCAGCCCGCGCCGCCCGTGCCGCCCGCGCAAAGGCCCGCGCGTCCTCCGGCGCGGTTCCAAGGCTCGCGGGCGGGCGCAGGTCCGGCAGGGCCACCCCGGGATGCGCCGCCGCCACCAGTCCGGGCAGGGCACAGGCGCGCGCCTGCGCCTCCTGCGCCAGCCGCTTCACCTCCGCCTGCGCCTCGGGGCGGGGCATGGCGCGGGCCAGCGCGAAGGACAGCGCCTCCGCATGGATCAACCCCAGCGGGTCGTCAAGATTGCCCGCCATGCCCGCTGCGTCGGGCGCAAGACTGCCCGCGACCTCCGCGATCAGCGCCGCCGAGCGTGCCGCAGCCATCGCCAGCGGTGGCAGGCAAAGCCATTCCGTGAACCACGCCGCACCGTCCCGCGCCTCGCCATGGGGCAGGCTCAACGCCGCCACCTGCGCGGGGGCGAAGCGGGCCAGCGCCAGCAGCACCGAGGCCGCGACCGGGTTCTGCTTCTGCGGCATGCTGGACGACGCCCCCGCCGCCCCCAACCGCAATTCTCCGACGTCCGAGCGCGCCTGCCGTGTCACGTCTTCCCCCAACTTGCCGCCCGCCGTGCAGACCGCGCCGAACCACTGCGCCAGATCGACGATCCGGTCCCGGTCGGCGTGCCAGCTCCGCCACGGATCGCCCAGATCCAGCGCCGCCGCCAGCGCCGCGCGCAGTCCCGCCACGTCCGGCCCCAACTGGCTGCCGGTTCCCGCGGCCCCCGCCAGCGACACCACCAGCACCCGCGCGCGCAGATCCGGCAACCGCTCCAGCAGCCGCAACAGCGGCCAGCCCCAGGCCGCCACCAGCGCGCCGAAACTCGACGGGACCGCGACCTGCCCATAGGTCCGCGCCGCCTGCGGCAGGTCCGCATGGGCCTCCGCCAGCCCGGCCAGCACGCCCAGCGCCTGCCGCAACCGGTCTTCTACAAGATCCAGAACCCGCCGCATCCGCAGCATCTGCCCGGTGTCCTGGATATCCTGGCTCGTCGCACCCCAATGCAGATATTGCGCATGCTCGGGCGCATCCAGCGCGCGGCGAAACGCGGCCACCAGCCCCGGCAGGCTGACCCCGTTGGACGCCGCCGCACCCGCCAGCCCGCCCGGGTCGATCTGCACCTCCAGCGCCGCGCGGTTCAGGAACGCGCCCGAAACCTCCGGGATCACGCCGGCCCCACCCTGCACCTTCGCCAGCGCGCCCAGCACCAGCATCATCGCGCGCACCTCGGCCCCGTCCGACAACAGCCGCGCTGCCTCCGCATCGCCGAACAACTTCCCGTAGAGCCCGCTGTCGAACACCGAAGCGCTCAAGGCAGGTGCCCGATCTCGCCCAGAAACCGCACCAGATGCGCCGCGTAATCCTCGGGCTTCTCCACGCAGGGCAGGTGGCCCACGCCGCGCATCAACTCGAACCGCGCGCCGGGGATCAACCCGGCCAGTTCGCGCACCAGATCGGGCGGCGTGGCCCCGTCGCGGTCGCCCGCGATCACCAGCGCGGGCAGGCGCAGCGCCGCCGTGGTGGTGTGGAAATCGCTGCCCGCGATGGCGGCGCAACACCCGGCATAGCCGTCCAGCGGACAGGTCTCGACCATGCGGCGCCACGGTGTCACCGCCGGGCTCTGGCGGAACGCGGGCGCGAACCAGCGCTCCATGATCGCATCTGCCATGGCGGGCAGGCCGTCCGCGCGCAGCGCCGCGATGCGGTCCTCCCACATCTCGCGCGTGCCGATCTTGGCGGCCGTGTTCGACAGCACCACCGCGCGCACCAGGTCCAGCCGCTTGGCCGCCAGCCCCTGCGCGATCAGCCCGCCGATCGAGAGGCCGACGACGACCGCGTCGCGCACCTCCAGCGCGTCCATCACCCGTTCCGCATCGCGGATCAGCGCGCCCATGGCATAGGGCGGGGCAGGGCAGGTCGACAGCCCGTGCCCGCGCTTGTCAAAGCGGATCAGGCGCAGGCCCGGCGGTAGCGTCGCCACCACCCCGTCCCACAGCCGCAAATCGGTGCCGAGCGAATTCGCGAACACCACCGCCGGGCCATCCCGTGGCCCATCGACCTGCACATGCAGGCACACATCATCGAAGCTCAACACATCCATCCCCCTATCTCGGGCAAAGCGCGGGCGGCTTGCAAGCCCCAACCTGCGCCGGTCCCCTGGCGCCCGGCGCACGGCGCGCCCTGTCGCCGCGACAAGGTCGCATCCCGGCTTTCGGATGACGCGAACCGGCCCGCAAGGGCCCCGAGCCCGCGCAATGGTGGCGCAACGCAACCGGAGTCCATGATGCCCAGACAGATCCGCGCCGCCGTGTGCCACAAACACGGCGATCCCCTCCTGATCGAGACCCTGACCCTGCGCGATCCGGGCCCACAGGAGGTCGAGGTGACCCTCGACGCCGTGGCGATCTGCCATTCCGACATCTCCTACATGGAAGGCGCCTGGGGCGGTGCGCTGCCGGCCGTCTACGGGCACGAGGCGGCGGGCCGCGTCGCCCGCTGCGGCCCGGGCGTCACCGCGTGCAAACCCGGCGATCGCGTCATCGTGACCCTCATCCGCTCCTGCGGCCAATGCCCCTCCTGCGCTTCGGCGCAACCCAACTACTGCAATGGCAACACGCCCGAGGCCCCGGTGCTCACCACCGCCGGGGGTGGCCCCGTCACCAAGGCGATGAACTGCGGCGCCTTCGCCGAGGCGGTCGTCGTCGACATCTCCCAGATCGCGCCTATCGGCGACACCATCCCGGCCGAGGTCGCCTGCCTGCTGGCCTGCGGCGTGCCCACCGGGCTTGGTGCCGCCATCAACACCGCGCGCGTGAAACCCGGCGACAAGGTCGTGGTGATCGGGGCAGGCGGCGTCGGCCTCAATTGCATCCAGGGCGCGCGCATCGCAGGGGCGGTGCGCATCGTCGCCATGGATCTCGAAGAGAAGAAGCTCGCCGACGCGCTCGAATTCGGCGCGACCGATACGCTGTCCGCCCGCACCGAGACACCGTGGAAGGCGCTCTCCGACCTCCTGGGTGGCTCGCTCGCCGACCACGTCTTCGTCTCCGTCGGCGCCATCCCCGCCTTCGAGGCTGCGCTGCGCCTGCTGGCCCCGCGCGGGACGCTCTACGCCGTCGGCATGCCCCATACCGGCGCCACCACCCCCTACGAGCCCGTGATGATCGCCGCCACCGGACAGGGTATCCGCGGCTCCAAGATGGGCGAAGTCGTGCTGAAACGCGACATTCCCTGGATGGTCGACCTCTACAGCCAGGGCCGCCTGAAACTCGATGAACTGGTCTCCGGCCGCTGGACCCTCGACCAGATCAACGACGCCATCGCCGACACCAACACTGGCCAGGCGCGCCGCAACGTGATCTTGTTCTGACACACCTCCACACCTCCACACGTCCCTGCTCGCGCGCCCGCCCCCTTCATCTTGGCCAGAAACTCCGGGGGTTTGGGGGCTGGCCCCCAAAATCCGGACATCCGCATGAAACTCGACAGCCTGGAAATCTTCACCATCGCCCCGCCCCCGCCCGGCTGGGGCGGCCGCTACTGGCTGATCGTCCGCGTCGCCACCGCCTGCGGCATCACCGGCCTGGGCGAGGTCTATGCCGCGGGCGTCGGCCATCACGCCATGCAGGCCGTCATCGCGGATGTCTTCGGCCGCCACATGCAGGGTGAGAACCCCGAAAATATCGAGCTGATGTCGCGCCGCGCCCAATCCTCGGGCTTCACCCAACGCCCCGATCCCACCACCTTCGGCGCCTTCTCGGGGCTGGAGATGGCCTGCTGGGACATCCTCGGCAAGGCGCGCGACCGCCCTGTCTGGGCGCTGTTGGGCGGCCGCATGAACGACCGCCTGCGCGCCTATACCTACCTCTATCCCGAACCGCACCACGATACCGTGGCCTTCTGGACCGCGCCCGACATGGCGGCAGAGGCCGCGTCAGTCGCCGCCGAGGACGGTTACACCGCCGTCAAGTTCGATCCCGCAGGCCCCTACACGATCCGGGGCGGCCACATGCCCGCGCTGTCGGACATCGCCACCTCCGCCGCCTTCTGCGCCCGCATCCGCGAGGCGGTCGGCACCCGCGCCGACCTGCTCTTCGGCACCCATGGCCAGTTCGCGCCCGCGGGCGCCATTCGCCTCGCCAAGGCGATCGAGCCGTCCGACCCGCTCTGGTTCGAGGAACCGATCCCGCCCGACAACTTGCCGGGCCTGGCCGAGGTGGCGGCCCGGACCTCCATTCCCATCGCCACCGGCGAGCGGCTGACCACCAAGGGCGAATTCGCCCTCGCGCTGCGCTACGGCGCGCGCATCCTGCAACCGGCGCTCGGGCGCGCGGGCGGCATCTGGGAGGGCAAGAAGATCGCCACCCTGGCCGAGGCGGCGGGCGCGCAGATCGCCCCGCATCTCTATGCCGGTCCCGTCGAATGGGCCGCCAACGTGCATCTCGGCATCTCCTGCGCCAACCTCTTGATGGTGGAAGCGATCGAGACGCCGTTTCACGAGGCGCTGGTGACCGGCCGCCCGAAGGTCGAGAACGGCTTCGTCGCGGCACCCGAAGGCCCCGGTCTCGGCATCACGCTCAACGACGAGGTGGCGCAAGCCCATGCCTATGCCGGCGACCGGCTGCACCTGGAAATGCAGGAAGCGCCCTGCGATTGGCAGAACGGGAACAGCTTCGCAGGCGGATCGGCGGATTGATCCGTCGGCCGACGGCGGGGTGGGGCGGGCATTCCGTAGGGCGGGGTTCACCCCGCCGCACGCCCCACCAAACGCCCCGCCGCGCGCGCCGCCAAACACCCCGCCAAACACCCCGCCAAACACCCCGCCAAACACCCCGCCGCACGCGCCACCAAACGCGCTACCGCTCGCGCTCGTGGGCAAAGCGCAACCGTGCGATCTCCTCGTTCTTTTCCGACGCCTTCAGCGCCGTCATCTCTTCCTTGACGTAGTCCAGATGCCGCACCACCGCCGCCTTGGCCGCCGCCGCGTCCCGCTCCTGCAATCCCGCGTTGATCGCCCGATGCTGGTCCAGCAGCATGTCGCGCGTGGTGCGGTTCTTGAACATCTGCTGGCGGTTGAAGAACACGCCCTGTTTCAGCAGGTCGAAGGTGGACCGCATCATGTGCAGCAGGATCACGTTGTGGCTGGCCTCGATGATGGCCAGATGGAATTCCGCATCCAGAAACGCCTCGTCCGCCGGGTTGCGCTTGCGATGGGCGGCTTCCATCTTGCGGAAGATCGCGTCGATCACCTTCAGGTCGGTGTCCGAGCCTTGGGTCGCCGCCCGCTCGGCGGCGATGGCTTCCAGATCCTGCCGAAAGGCGATGTAGTCGAAAACCGCTTCCTCATGGGCCGACAACAACGTGATCAGCGCGGGCGAGAAGGCCGATCCCAGCACATCGGCCACGTAGATCCCCGCGCCTGCCCGCGTCGTCAACAGCCCGCGCGTCTGCAATTCGCCGACCGCTTCGCGCAACGACGGGCGCGACACGCCCAACCGCTCGCTCAATTCCCGTTCCGAGGGCAACCGCTCGCCCGGCCGCAGGATGCCGCGCAGGATCAGCTGTTCGATCTGCTTGACGACGGAGTGCGACAGCTTCTCCGCCTCGATGCGCTGAAACGGCATGGCTGCCCTCCTGAAGGATTGGTAAAATGATATGACCGCAGGGGCGCCCTGTCCAGTGCGCCGCCCGGTGAGCCCGGACGAAAACGGCCCGCGTATGGGGCGGGCCGTGTCGGGTTCGGGTTCGGTTCCGTGTCTGGCGGCGCAGGGATCAACGCGGGCGGATGATGACCTCGACCCGGCGGTTCTGCGCCCGGCCCTCGGGCGTGAGGTTGGAGGCAACCGGCTCCCCCTCGCCGCGTCCGATGGAACTGACGCGCGACGGCGCCACGCCCACCTCCAGCAGAACACCGGCCACCGCCTGCGCCCGGCGCAGCGACAGGCCCTGGTTGTAGGCGGCCGAGCCGGTATTGTCGGTATGGCCCAGAACCTGCACATCGGTGTTCGGATACTGGTTGAGGTTGCGCGCCAGCGCCCGCAGGTCGCCCTGAAGGCTGGCCCGGATGGCGGCGCTGTCGGTGTCGAACAGGATCCCCTCGGGCATCGTCACGATCAGCGACTGGCCGGTATTCTCGATCAGGATACGCTCGTCCGCCATCGCGCCGCGCAGGTCGCGCGCCTGCGCATCCAGCGCGTTGCCGATGGCCGCCCCCGAAGCCGCGCCGATCGCCGCCCCCAGCACCGCGTTGCGGCCCCGGTTGTCGGAACTGCCCGACGCGCCCAGAAAGCCGCCCAGGATACCGCCGATGACCGCGCCATCGCGGGTGCGGTTGGGTGTCGTGGCGTTCGGGTCCGTTGGTCCGACGCTGTTTGTCACGCAGCCGCCAAGTGCGATGACGGCGGCGCTGGCCAGCAGCACGGGTTTGAAAAATATTGTCATGGGTGAAGCCCTTTGTCGCCTGAGTGCCCCGTTTCCCTTGGGGTTTTATGGCGCTGAGTATATCAGGCGGGGCAGGGGGGGACAGGGGAAAAGCGCGGCCCGCGCGCCACGGGGCGGAACCGGCAAAACCCCGCCGCACCCCTCCCGGACCGCACCCCTCCCGGACCGCACCCCTCCTGGACCACGTCCGCTTCAGGCCGCACCCTCCTCGGTGCTCGCCGCCTCCCAGGCCAGCATCGCGCGCTTCACCGGCAGACCCCAATGGTAGCCGCCCAGCCCGCCCGATTTGCGCAAGGCGCGGTGGCAGGGGATCAACCAGCTGATCGGGTTGCGGCCCACGGCGGTGCCCACGGCCCGCACGGCGCGGGGCTTTCCGATGGCGCCCGCGATCTCGGAATAGGTGGTGACATGGCCGGTGGGGATGCTCAGCAGCGCCTCCCACACCTTGATCTGGAACGGCGCGCCGATCAGCGACAGGTGCACATCGCCGCCCGCGCCGAAGGCGGCCTCCGCCATGGCGCGCAGGCCCGGCTGGTCCTGTGCGAAGGTCGCGTTCGGCCAGCGTCCGCGCAGGTCGGCCATCGCGACCTCCGGTCCGGTCTCGCTGGCAAAGGCGATGCCGCAGATGCCCTTGTCCGTCGCCATCACCAGCGCCGGGCCGAAGGGGCTGTCGAACCAGCCCCAGCGGATCACCAGCCCCGCGCCGCCACTGGCATAGGTGCCGGGGCTCATCGCCTCCCAGCGCAGGAACAGGTCGTGCAGCCGCCCGCCGCTGCTCAGCCCGGTCTCCCCGATCGTGTCGAGCACCGTGAACCGCTCCGCCAGCAGGCGGCGCGCATGGTCCAGCGTCAGGTATTGCTGATACCGCTTGGGGCTGACCCCGACCCAGCCGCTGAAAGTGCGCTGGAAATGCGCCGGGCTCATCCGCAGGGCCGCCGCCAGATCCTCCAGCGAGCGGTGCGGCTCCGCGTCGATCAGGTCGAGCGCGCGGCGCATCACGTTGTAATGGTAGCTGCCCGGGGCACTGGCCTTGGGCGGGTCGCGGAAATCGGCTGCGGTCTGCGGGTGCTGGTGGGACATCTCGGGCCTCCTGTCCGCGACAATCTAGGGGGGCTGGGGTCGGCGCGCGACCCGTTTCCTGCGCGAAGTCGCCCATGCCGCCGCCCCGCGTCGCCGCCCCGTGCCGCCGCGACATCTGGCACGTCCGCCGTCGGTCGCGACCTCTGCCGCCTGCCGTGACACGCCTTGCCCCGCCACGGGGGCGCAGTTCTCAACGCAAGGTCCCGCAACGCCGACAAAACGCTCCGTGCCGCCGCCCCCCAGCCACCCCCTCTTGTCGTTCCGGTTTCCAACCGCCAAAAGGGACGCCATGGCCAAGACGTTGCCCTATCACACGATCCGCGAGATCTTCTCCCGCTTCCGCGCGTCCGAGCCGGAGCCGAAGGGAGAACTGCACCATACCAACGCCTTCACGCTGCTGGTGGCCGTGGCGCTCAGCGCGCAGGCCACGGACGCGGGCGTGAACCGCGCCACCGGGCCGCTCTTCGCCCTCGCCGACACGCCGCAGAAGATGCTCGACCTGGGCGAGGAGCGTCTGACCGACCTCATCAAGACCATCGGGCTGTATCGCAACAAGGCGAAGAACGTCATCCGGCTCAGCCGCATCCTTGTCGCGCAGTATGGCGGCGAGGTTCCGTCCTCCCGCACCGCCCTGCAAAGCCTTCCCGGTGTCGGACGCAAGACCGCCAACGTGGTGCTCAACATGTGGTGGGGGATGCCCGCGCAGGCCGTCGATACCCATGTCTTCCGCGTCGGCAACCGCACCGGCATCGCACCCGGCCGCGATGTCGAGGCCGTCGAACGCGCCGTGGAGGACAACATCCCGGCCGAGTTCCAGCACCACGCCCATCACTGGCTGATCCTGCATGGACGCTACATCTGCGTGGCGCGCAAACCGAAATGCGGCGCCTGCCTGATCGCCGATCTCTGCCCCTACGAGGACAAGACCACATGACCGCCCAGACCGCCCAGACCGCCCAGATTGCGACCCAACCGATTGATATCGTCGGCATCGGCAATGCCATCGTCGACGTGATCTCGCACGGGGACGATAGCTTCCTGGACAATATGGGCATCCAGAAGGGTATCATGCAGCTGGTCGAACGCGAACGTGCGGAAATCCTCTACGGCGCGATGACGGACCGGGTGCAGACCCCCGGCGGCTCGGTCGCCAACACCATCGCGGGGGCGGCGACGCTGGGGCTCAGGACCGCGTTTCTCGGCAAGGTGAAGGCCGACGCGCTGGGCCGCTTCTACGCCGAGGGCATGATCGCGGACGGCATCGGCTTTCCGAACCCGCCGGTTGCTGGCGACGTGCCGCCGACCTCGCGCTCGATGATCTTCGTCTCGCCCGATGGCGAACGCTCGATGAACACCTATCTGGGCGCGGGTGCCGATTTCGACGAGGGCGACGTGGACACCGCCGTCGCGGGCGCGGCGCGGTTCCTGTTTCTCGAAGGCTACCTCTACGACAAGCCGGAAGGCAAACGCGCCTTCACCGCCGCGGCACAGGCCTGCCACGCGGGCGGCGGCAAGGCCGGTGTCACCCTGTCCGATCCGTTCTGCGTCGATCGCCACCGCGACGATTTCCTGCGCCTGATCGCCGGGGAAATGGATTTCACGCTCGGCAACAAGGATGAATGGCTCTCCCTCTATCAGACCA
Source organism: uncultured Roseicyclus sp. (assembly GCA_964615955.1). Taxonomy (GTDB): domain Bacteria; phylum Pseudomonadota; class Alphaproteobacteria; order Rhodobacterales; family Rhodobacteraceae; genus Gymnodinialimonas. The sequence goes on along the minus strand of CAZTUG010000042.1, from coordinate 7,464 downwards.
CCGATGTGGAGCACGCGCTGGCCCAAGCGGCGCAGGTCTGCGACACGGTGGTGTGCACCCGCTCCGGCGATCCGGTCATCCTGATGCGCGGCGGGGACCGCGTCGAAGTGCCCGTCACCCGCGTCACACCCGTGGATGCCACCGGCGCGGGCGACCAGTTCGCGGCCGGGTTCCTCTATGGCCTTGCCACCGGGCAATCGCTGGAAATGGCGGGGCGGATGGGCGTCGCGGCCGCGGCCGAGGTCATCGGCCATGTCGGCCCGCGTCCCTTGCGGCCGCTCGGTGTGGTCTTCGCCGAACACGGCCTGGCCTGAATCGCAGCGGGGACGGCTAAAACATTGAGTGACATGTTCGAAATGCTCAATTCCGGCGCCGGGGCGCTCTGGATCCTGCTGCTGGGGCTTGTCTTCAAGCTGACCGGTTTCGCCGTCCGCGACGAGTTGGCCCTGCGCCTGATGGTGGTCTGCGGTTTCCTCTGCGATGCCGCCTATTACTTCTTCCGGGCCGAGCCGAGCCTGCCCTCGATCCTGTCCAACTTCGCGCTGCTGTCGATCAACGTCGTGCTGATCGTGGCCATCGTGACGGAACGGACGACCTGGCGCATGTCGCCCGACACCAGGCGCGTGTTCAGCCACTTCCCGACGCTCAATCCCGGCCAGTTCCGCCGCCTCAACAAGATGATCACGGTGCAGGCCGCCGCTCCCGGCGCGGTCCTGACCCGCGAGGGCGAGCCGGTCGATGCGCTGATGCTGGTCTTTGCCGAAACGGTCGTCATCTCCAAGGCGGGCGAAAGCTTTCCCATCGCCGGTCCCGCCTTCGTGGGCGAGGTGGCGTTCCTGACCGGCAACCCCTCCAGCGCCGATGTGACCCTGCCCGAGGGCGGCACCGTGCTGCGGGTGGACAGCGATGCGCTGCGCCGCCGCATGGCGCGCTCGCCCGCGTTCAACAACGCGATGGTGGCGCTGTTCGGCCGGGAACTGGCGCGCAAGGTGGCCGATTCCGTGCCGATGGACCGAGCCGCGACGCGCTAGCCTGCGCCGGACGCAATGCTGCCTGCCCGGTTGCGGTTGGCGGCGTCGATCTTGCGCTGCGCCTCGATCTGGATCCCGTGGGACAGGGCCAGCGCGAAATCCGGGTCGACCGCCACCTCGCGAAGCAGATCGGCGCGGGGCAGCGCGAAGATCCGCGCCGTCTCGGTCACCTCCACATCCGCCGTCGCGGCACCGCCATGCATCACCGCCATCTCGCCGATCAACGCGCCCGGACCCAGCCGCGCCACTTCCGCCCCGTGGGCGCGGACGGACGCCGCGCCTCCGGCGATATAGATCAGCGCGTGCACCGGCGCGCCCTGTCGCGTCAGGATAGTGCCGGGGCTGGCGCTCTGCCATCGACCGAGGCCGAGCAAGCCGCGCGCCAGATGCGGGGCCATGGTGGCGAAATGCGCCGACAGGAACCGCCGCTCCTCCTCCGAGAAGCGCACCCGCGTGCGCAGCCACGCCATCCGCGCCAGCCCGGCCAGCGACAGCGCGATCCACGACATCTGGACCAGCGCCGCGGGCAGGTTGAACGCCTCCGTCAGGCTCGCCAGCACGGCGCAGGCGGCGACGAGGTTCAAGATGGTATAGGTGACAGACCGGCCCCGGATCAGCCCGAATTGCAGCGCGCCATAGGCCACCAGGTAAAGCGCCACGCCGAAAAGCCCTGCGGCGGACCAGATCGTCACCGTCATTTCCGTCTCCCCGTGCGGTAACGCGACCGTGGCCCGCCCGACCCGCCGCTGTCAAATCCCCGAGCGACGCCGGAAGGGTTTGCGACGACACGCATTTTCCGCCACCATTGGCCCGGGGACGCGGCCCGTCAGGTGCCACGCAAGGAGGATCCCGCCCGGTGAAACCGCACGGCAACCACGATGACACGGCGCGCGCCCCATGGCCCGGCTGAGCCTCCTGCTCAGCCTGTCGGTGGCGCTGCTGATGGTGGTGCTGACGGCCTTTCCGCCGCCGATCCTCGACCGTGCGCGCGATGCCGTGTTCGACGGCTACCAACGCACCGCGCCGCGCCCCTACGACCCGCTGACGCCGGTCCATATCATCGACATCGACGAGGCGGCGCTCGACGCCTTCGGCCAATGGCCATGGCCGCGCAGCTACATGGCGGAACTGACCGATCGCCTGTTCGACCATGGCGCGGCGGCGGTGGGCTTCGACGTGCTGTTCCCCGAACCCGACCGGACCTCGCCCGACCTGATCGTCGAATCGTGGTCGCGCTTTTCCGATGGCATCCCCCCCGTGCTGCCCGATCTCGGTCTGGAACCGCACGATACCCGCTTTGCCAATGCCATCGCGGGCCGCCCCGTGGTCCTGTCGGTCGCCGGCGGCGCCGAGGGCGAGGTGCCCACCGCCAAGGCGGGCTTCGCCGTCACCGGCGACATCCCCAACACGCTGACCGCCTATCCCGCCGCCACCGGCAACCTGCCCGCCCTGACGGCGGCCGCCGCGGGCCTCGGCACCATCAGCCTCGGCCGCAACGAGGATGGCATCACCCGGACCGTGCCCATGGTGACCGAGATCGGCGGCGTGCTGATCCCGTCGCTTTCGGCCGAATTGCTGCGCGTGGCGCAAGGCGCGGGCGGACTGGTGCTCAAGACCACCGAGGCCTCGGGCGAGTTTTCCGGCGGCACTGTCGCCGCCACCGCCATGCAGGTCGGCGCGCTGAACTTCCCGCTGGAGGCCGACGGCCGCTTCCGCCTCTACTATTCCGGCGTCCAGCCCCAGCGCGTCACCCCCGTCACCCGCCTGCTGGAGGCCGACGGCATCGACCCCGATCTCGTGGCGATCCTGCAAGGCCAGATCGTGCTGGTCGGCTCCTCCGCCCAGGGCCTCTTCGACATCCGCACCACGCCGCTCGACGGGCAGGTCGCGGGCGTGACGCTCCATGCCGAGATCATCGAACAGATCATCGCGGGCGCCTACCTGTCCCGCCCGGACTGGATGCGCGGGCTGGAAATCCTGATCGTCGTGCTCGCGGGCCTGTCGCTGACCGGTTTCATCCGGCTGGAACGCCCGCTTCTGGGCCTTGCCGCCGCCCTGGTCTTCGGCCTCGGATCGGTGGCGGGCGGACTGCTGGGTTTCATGGAATACGGCCTGCTCTATTCGCCCGTCATGGCGGTGATGACGACCGTGCTGGTCTATATCCCCGGCACGACGCTGGGCTACCTCGCCAAGGACCGCGCGCGTCGCGCGATCCGCGAACGCTTCGCGCGCTTCCTGCCCCCCGCGCTGATCGCCGAGATCGAGAAGAACCCCGCCGCTGCCCTGACCCCGGACGGGGCAGAACGCGACCTGACCGTGATGTTCGTGGACATGCGCGGCTTTTCCACCCTCACCGAAGGCATGGCGCCCGACCGCGTGGTGACGCTGGTCAACACCTTCCTCTCCGCCGTGGCCGAGGCGCTGGTGGATCACGGCGCCACCATCGACAAGTTCATGGGCGACGCGGTCATGGCGTTCTGGAACGCGCCCATCATGCGCGACGACCACGCCGCCGCCGCCCTCGGTGCGCTGGAGGCGATCAACACCGCCGCCGAACAGGCGAATTTCGTCCTGACCTCCCAGGGCCTGCCACGCATCAATCTCGGGATCGGGCTCAATACCGGCCCGGCCTCGGTCGGGCTGATGGGTTCGCGCGACCGGCTGTCCTATACCTGCATCGGCGACAGCGTCACGCTGGCCGCGCGGCTGGAGGGGCTGACCCGCATCTACGGCACCCGCAACTGCGTCGGCCCCGCGACCGTCGCGGCCTGCCCGCCCGCGCTGCTGGCCGTGACGCTGGACCTGATCGCCGTCAAGGGCTTCGCCCGCGCGGTCGAGGTCGCGACCGTCCTGCCGCGCCTGTCACCGGGGGTCGAGGCCTTCGACGCCGCCCTGCAAGCCGCCCGCGCCGCCTACGTGGCGCGCGACTGGGCCGGGGCCGAGGCCGCGTTCATGGCCGTGGCCAAGGTCAAGATCCCCTTTTGCAACACCGCCCTTCTGGCGCAGCTCTACCTTGACCGCATCGCCGAGCACAGGAAAACGCCCCCGCCCGAGGACTGGGCCGGGGCGTTCGTTGCCTTGACGAAACGCTAGAGCACGTCGCGCAAAAACGGGTGCCGGTCTTGCGCGCCTCGGAGGTGCGCACTCACAAGGTCAGCGCGGGTCGCGCGATTGCGAACGAAGCCGACACGACCCGGGCCGCCGACCCGGGGTGAAGGGGTCGTGAAGGGGTCGGACAGCGCAGGTATCAGACTAGAATTCGCCGAAATAGAAGTCGCTGGGCAGGAACTCCAACAGGTCGTCGATGACGAAATCGTCATCGAAGATCTCGGGGTCGAATTCCTCGCCGGTGGTGGACACAGGGCCTCGGTCCGACGGGTTCGGATTGTCGATGCCCGATCCCAGTCCAGCGCCGCCGCCGCCGCCGCCGCGCGGTGCACCGTCGATCAAGTTCAGAACCTGCGCCAGGAAGTCCGGATTGACCCGGCCCTGGTAGCCGGCCTCGGTCAGCACCCCGCCCTGACGGCTGGTGCAGACGCGTCGGCCGCCGCTCGATGTCAGGCACAACCGTTCGCCCGCAAGAAACACCGCGATCGACCCGCCATTCTGGTAGAGCACCAGCGCGCTCGATCCGCGGATGCCGATGGTGGCGGTCGGCGTTGTCACCGTCGCCTCCTGCGCGCGCGACAGGGTGCCGCCGATGAAGCGCAGCGCGCCGGTGGTCATCTGCAAACCCATCTGGCCCGAGCCGTCGGGATTGAACACGAACCGGTCCAGCACGATGGTGGTGTTGGGTGCCAGGCTCAGCGTGGTTTCGTCCGCGAACAGGATCTGCCCCCGCCCGCTGGCGGATGACGCGACGGTTTCATCCTGCACCACCCCGGTGCCAAGCCCCAGCGTGCGGGTGGCGGAACCGGGCGGGGTGCCGCGCAGGGTCGGCTCGCTCGACGCGACGGTGCCGATGTTCTGGGCGGCCAGCGGTGTGGCAAGCAGGGCGACGGCGGTGAAAAGTGCGGCGATCTTCATCTCAGAACTCCCACCCAAGCTGCACGGTCATGATGGTCTCTTGCCTCTCGGTCACGAAGCCGAAGCCGAAATCGCTTTCGGACATCAGGCGGGCGGCGGACAACTCAAGGTAGACATCCTCGTAGACAAAGGCCCGCAGCCACGCGCCATAGGTGTCGTCGGTCACGTCGAGCCCGTCCTGCGCCGTCAGGCGGCGGTCGGCGAAGGCCCCCACGATCCAGCGGTTGGGCACGTCGAGGAAATCCTGCTCGAAGGCGTGCTGCCCGGACAAGCGCAGCCCGGTGATGGTCGTTTCGACCGGCGGGCCGAAGAATTCCTCGGTCTCCTCCGCGCGCCACAGGGCCGTCGCCCGCAGGCGCGTGTCCCGCGACGGGCGATAGGTCGCGCCCAGTTCGACCTCCTGGAAATCGAACCCGCGCACGAACAGGAAGTCGCCCAGAAACTCGGTATGGCCCGCGCTGAAATCCCCGTAGACCGTGACCCGCGCATTCAGCGGGTTCTGGTAGGCGACGCCGAATTCCCATGCGCGCGCGTCGCGGCCCGAAAATTCGGCCCCGTCGAACCAGTTCAGCTCCACATAGGGTTGCAGGCGCGGGCCGTAGGCATCGGATTGCAGGCGGAATTCGGGGCCGGTGCGCAGGCGGAACGTCTGCCGCTCGTTGAAGGTGAACTCACCGTCGGGCGCGTAGCCCGCATAGGCCGCTTCGGTCACCCATTGGGTCGCGTTCGCGTCGCCCAGATCGATGCGCCAGTCGATCGCCGCGTTGACGAAGGGGCCGCTTTCCCCCGCCTCGGACGAATAGGCATATCCGACTTCCAGCCGCCCGGAATAGGCCGAGCTGTCGCCGCGCTCCTGTGCCTCCTGCCGGTAGCGCGCCACCTGCGCCGCCTGCGCGGGGCTCAGCGTGCCGGACGCCGCCGCCGCCGCAAGGTGATATTCCGCCACCGCATAGGACCCGAGCGAGAAGTAGGCGATGGCCAGTTCCACCCGCGCCGCCACGTTCGTGGGCTCCAGGTCCAGCAGGCGCTCCAGCGTTGCCGCAGCCGCCTCGAAATCGCGCATCTGCACCGACAGCCGGGCATAATCGCGCATCAACTGGCGGTTGGACGGATCCGACAGAAGCTGCTGGAACACCGCCTGCCGTTGGGCTGCGGCATCGGCGGTCTGGGCCAGGGCGGGCGGGGCGAGCAGGGCGAGACTTGCCGCGGCGGCAAGAAACGAATGGCGAAACATGCAAAAGCCTCACGAATGAAAAGTTTGCGGGACGTTAACCGGCGGCCCCGCCCCGATCAATCCAGCGGCCCGGCCGCATGGAAATGGCGCGGGGATTGCGGCATTGCGGCAACTGCCGGTCGGCGGCTGCACGCCGATCCGGCGGCGCGCGCCGCGCTCTTGCCGGGTGCCCGGTCCCGCAGGCTTTCAGTCCCCCAGCTTGGCGTGCACCTCGTCCAGGTCGATGTCTCCCACCGGCATCTTGTTGGCCGGGTTGTCGAAATCGTATCGGAACAGGTCGAAATCGCGGTGGTAGATTTCCTTCATCAGATGCATCGACAGATCGTCGAAGTAATCCTCCACCGGATGCAGCCGCTTGGGGCCGTGGCCTTCGGATTCGTTGAAGCGCGGCACATCCGCCAGCTTGATGGGATTGACCGCCTCCGTCGCATCCAGAACCCCCTGCATGCCCTCGTTGAACGCCTCGGTCCAGAAGATGCGGTCATAGCGCCCGCCGTTCACGATGAAGGTGGAGACATGGCCCGCCATGGCGGACCAGTGGATGTCCGGCTCCATCGGTTTGCGCCAGCGGATCGTGTCGCGGGTGAACAGCAGGAAACGCCGGAAGCTGGCGATCTGGTCGAAGTCGCCCTTGCCGTCGTCGCCGCCCACCTCGATCCCGTATTTCTGGATCAGCAGCGGCACGAGGTTGCCGCGATAGCGCTTGCCGTTGCGCTGGATGCCGCAGATCTTGTCGAAGAACGACGACAGGATGCGGGTATAGGGATTGCGCACGCAGGTGAAGGCGTAGGAGCCTTGGGTGCGCACATTGTCCGCGATCAGCTTCTGGCTGTCCTCAAGGGCCCATTTGTGTATTCCCGACCGGGCGTCGTGGATATCGCCGTCGAAAAATTCGCCGTGATCGGAATAATACATGATCTGGCCGATGGTCGAGCAGGCACATTTGGGCACCACGCGGTAAATCACGCTCTGGCTCTCTGTCATCCATGTTCCGGGAAATCCCATGATCGCTGCGCCTCTCGTCGGTCCACCCCTGCAGGATTGTCTAACCTCTTCAAAAAAACAACGAAAGCCTGTTTATTGAGGGCCTGTTCACCGCTAGTGATATACATAATGGCCAAACTTTTCAGGAAATCTGGTCCGTAATGGCAAGAATCGCCTTCATTTTGCTCT
>CAZTUG010000041.1:621-28158 GCA_964615955.1 uncultured Roseicyclus sp. | reverse complement strand
TTTCGCGGCCGCGCTCGGCCATCACCTCGATCGGCAGGCAGCCGTCGAAATAGCCCGCCGTCTCACCCTCCTTGAACGCGGTCTTGTCCGCGGCCAGCAGCGCATCGATGAACGCCTCGTAGTGGTCGCGCGTCATCGGGCAGTTGATATAGGCCTGCTGTTCGTCCAGCGTGTCGCCCTTGTCATAGCGCGATTGCCGCCAGGCCACACCCATGTCGATGCTGTCGGCATGGACGATGGGGGCAATGGCGTCGAAGAAGGCGAGGCTGTCCTGCCCGGCCTCGTCGGCGATGGCCTGCGCCAAGGCGCCGCCGGTCAGCGGGCCGGTGGCGATGATCGTGGGGCCGCTTTCGGGCAGCGCCGTCACTTCGTGGTCCACGATCTCGATCAGCGGATGGGCGCGCAGCTTCGCGGTCACGGCTTCGGCGAAGGGGTCGCGGTCCACGGCCAGCGCACCGCCCGCGGGCAGCTTGTGATCGTCGGCGGTCGTCATGATGATCGACCCTGCCGCGCGCATTTCCCAATGCAGCAGCCCCACCGCGTTGTGTTCGCTGTCGTCCGAGCGGAACGAGTTGGAGCACACCATCTCCGCCAGGTTGCCGGTGCGATGGGCGAAGGTGCCGACCCTGGGGCGCATTTCCACGATGCGCACGGGCACGCCCGCGTTGGCGGCCTGCCATGCGGCCTCGGATCCGGCCATCCCGCCGCCGATGATTGTCAGATGTTCCATGGACCCGGCAATAGCGGAAAGACACCCCCCTTCTCAAGGGGGCGTCTTTCGTCGGCGGCCGAGACCGGTGCTCAGGCGATCAAGGGATCTTCGGCGAAGATGTTCACGATCTCGGCCTCCCTGCGAGCTGGCGCATCGTCCCTGACCTGCGGCGCGTCGAAATGGACCTGCGCCGTGGCGTCAAGTCGCGTCCGGACCTGTGCACGCAGGGGCCGCAGCGCGGGCACCTCGTCGGCAAGACCATCGGCACGCTGCACCATGGCATTGACGCGGTGCGGTGCGGCGGTGCTGATCCGGCGCGGCACGATCTGGCGATGCACCATGCGCCGATGGCGGCGCGCGCCAAGTTGCGGCTCGGCATAGGTCAGCAGCAGGGCGGCGATCAGGGCGATGTCGCGCCAGAACGCCCCCAGCTCTTCGGCCACGCCCAGTTGCAGCATCGCAAGGTAGCTGGCGAAGACCGTCATCAGCGCAAGGATCAGTGCGGCCAGCCGCGTCGCCATGTCGAGCATGATCATGAACGAGAAGATGAACACCAGCCCCGCCGTCGTCGCGGCCGCATAGGGGGCCGGCAAGATGCCGGCGAACAGCCACGACAGGTCGGTTCCGGGGATCAGCCGCAAGGCGACGGCCAGGAAGTAGGAGGCGATAAGGACCCTGAGCACTGTTTGGGCAGCAACATTGAACGCAACACGGTCGGCGGTTCCATGGGACATGGTCGAACCCTTCCTTTGCTATGCAAGAGACAAGGTGGCAGCCTGGTCTCTCGCGTCCGGTGCCCGGACTGAGGCCCCCGCGGACTGGAATGCCGTGCAATTGGTTCGGATTTGAGAACGAATTGTGCGCAATCCAAGGTATTGCCCCGGTCGAATTGAGGCGGGAACGCGCATCATTCCCGTGGTTGAGCGGGCATTGTTGACGCTACAGGCCCCTCAGGCCCGGATCGCGAACCGCCCCGGCCCATGGGCTGCCAGCACCAGGTAGCCGCCCGCGATGACCCAGTTCTTCACCGCGATGGTGATCTGCCACGGGTCGTCGCCCAGAAGGATGTGGAAGGAGCTGGTGAGGACGCAGTAGCCTGCCGCCAGCACCGCCAGCGGGCGCGTCGCCACGCCCAGAGCCAACCCGATGCCCGCCACCGTCGTGAACAAGGCCGCAGGCCAGATCAGCCAGCCGGGCAGGGCCGCCAGCGCCAGAAGCGCCTGCGCGTCGGCGGGCGAGGCGATTTTCTGCACCGTTCCCGCCAGCATCAGGGACGCCAGCAGCAACCGCCCCACAAGGACCAGCGCATCATTCACCGCGCCGCTCCAATGCTGCCGCGATGCGTTCCATGGCTGCCGCGTTGCGCTCGGACAACGCGATCTGGCGCTCGCCCATCTCGATGGTCCGACGCTGGTTCGCCTCGATCCTCTCGTTCACGGCCTGCACCACCCGTCCCCGCTTCAGGGCGACGCCGAACATGGCCGCCACCACCACGATGAAGACCAGCGCCGCGGCGGGCAGGATGTCTTCGATCATTGCGCGCCGCCTTCGTCCCCGATCACGTCCGCATCCTCATCGCCGTGGTCGGCGATGTAGGCGACGCTCACGATGTCCTCTCCCTTGGCGGTGTTGAACACCTTCACCCCCCCGGCGCTGCGCGAGCGGAAGGAAATCCCCTCGATCGGCACGCGGATGCTTTGCCCGGTGGACGTCGCCAGCATGATCTGATCGTCCATCTCCACCGGGAAGCTCGCCACCAGCGTGCCGCCGCGCATGGCCTTGTCGATGGCGCCGACACCCTGTCCGCCGCGCCCGCGCAGGGGATAATCGTGGGACGAGGACAGCTTGCCAAGCCCGCCGGAGGTGATCGTCAGGATCAGATCCTCCGCCGCCGACATTTCGGCATAGCGTTCCTGGCTCAACTGGCCCGCCGCGACGATTTCCTCGTCCGCGTCGCCCTCGATCTCTTCCTCGGGCGCGCCCGCCATCAAACGGCGCTGCTTGAGATAGGCGGCGCGTTCCGGTGCGTCCGCCTCGAAATGGCGGATGATGGACATCGAGACCACCTCGTCGTCGCGGCCCAGCCGGATCCCGCGCACGCCGACCGACGCGCGGCTGTTGAACACCCGCACATCGGTGGCGGAAAACCGGATCGCGCGGCCCTGTTTCGTCACCAGCATCACGTCGTCGTCGTTCGACGCGATGCGCGCGTTGATCAGCCGCCAGCCCTCGCTCTCGCCCTCGAACTTCATCGCGATCTTGCCGTTGCGCATCACGTTGGCGAAATCCGACAGCGCGTTGCGGCGCACGGTGCCCCGGTCGGTGCAGAACACCACCTGCAATTCGTCCCAATGCGCCTCGTCCCGGTCGACGGGCATGATGGCCGCGATCCCGGTGCCGATCTGGATCGGCAGGATGTTCACGATGGCCTTGCCGCGACTGGACCGCGACCCCTGCGGCAGGCGCCACGTCTTCAGCTTGTAGACCATCCCGTCCGTGGTGAAGAACAACAGCGGCGTATGGGTATTGGCTACGAACATCGACGTCACCACGTCGTCATCCTTCATCGCGCCGCCCGCCACGCCCTTGCCACCGCGCTTTTGCGCGCGGAAATCGGCCAGCGGCGTGCGCTTGATGTAGCCGCCCTGGGTGATCGTCACGACCATGTCCTCGCGCTCGATCAGGTCCTCGTCGTCCATGTCGCCGGACCAGTCCACGATCTCGGTGCGGCGCGGCACGGCGAATTTCTCGCGCACTTCCGCCAGTTCGCCCGAGATGATTTCCAGGATCCGCTCCCGCGAGGCCAGGATCGCCAGATACTCCCGGATCTTGCCCGCCAGCTCTTCCAGCTCGTCCGTCACTTCCTTCACGCCCAGTTGCGTCAGGCGTTGCAGACGCAATTCCAGGATGGCGCGGGCCTGCACTTCGGACAGATTATAGGTGCCGTCCGCGTTGGCCGTGTGGGTCGGGTCGTCGATCAGCTTGATGAAGGGCAGGATTTCCTCGGCAGGCCAGGGTCGCGTCATCAGCTTCAGGCGCGCCTCCGCCGCATCCGCCGAGGCGCGGATCGTGCGCACCACCTCGTCGACGTTGGACACCGCCACCGCAAGGCCGCACAGCACATGGGCGCGGTCGCGCGCCTTGCGCAATTCGAACGCGGTGCGCCGTGCCACCACCTCCTCGCGGAAGTCGAGGAACGCGACAAGGAACCCGCGCAACGTCAACTGTTCCGGCTTGCCGCCGTTCAGCGCCAGCATGTTGCAGCCGAAACTGGTCTGCATCTGCGTGAAGCGGAACAACTGGTTCAGCACCACCTCCGCCGTGGCATCGCGCTTGAGCTCGATCACCACGCGCACGCCGATCCGGTCGGACTCGTCCGCGACACCCGAGATGCCGTCGATCTTCTTCTCGCGCACCAGATCGGCAATCCGCTCGATCATGGAGGCCTTGTTGACCTGGTAGGGAATGTCGTCGAGCACGATGGCGAAGCGATCCTTGCGGATCTCCTCCACCCGCGTCCGCGCCCGGATGACGACCGATCCGCGCCCCTCCAGATACGCCTTCCGCGCGCCCGCGCGCCCCAGGATCAAGCCGCCGGTCGGGAAATCCGGGGCGGGGACATACTCGATCAATTGCTCCGAGCTCAGGTCCGGGTTCTCGATCAGCGCCTGGCAGGCATCGATCACCTCGCCCAGGTTGTGCGGCGGGATGTTCGTCGCCATGCCCACCGCGATGCCGCCCGCCCCATTGACCAGCATGTTGGGAAAGCGCGCCGGCAGAACCGTGGGCTCTTGCTGCTTGCCGTCGTAATTGTCCTGGAAATCGACCGTGTCCTTGTCGATATCCTCCAGCAGGTAGGCGGCGGGCGCGTCCATCCGCACTTCGGTATAGCGCATGGCGGCCGGGTTATCGCCATCCATGGAGCCGAAATTGCCCTGTCCGTCGAGCAGCGGCAGCGACATGGAGAAATCCTGCGCCATGCGCACCAGCGCATCATAGATCGCGCTGTCCCCGTGCGGGTGATACTGCCCCATCACGTCGCCCACGGGCCGGGCCGATTTGCGGTAGGCCTTTTCGTGCGTGTTGCCGGTCTCGTGCATCGCGAACAGGATGCGGCGGTGCACCGGCTTCAGCCCGTCGCGCAGATCGGGGATCGCGCGGCTGATGATGACCGACATCGCATAGTCGAGGAAAGACGTCCTCATCTCCGCCGAAATGTCGATCGACGGCCCTTGATGGTCGGGCCGTTCGGGCAGGGGGGTATCGTGGGTTTCGGGGGGTTCCGGAGTGTCGGTCAAAGGTCCGCCTGTCGCATCTGCGTTTGTCTATATTTTGTTGGAGTTCACTATAGCCGCACGGGATATGGTGCGCAAGGATGGGGCGCGCTTTTGGCATCCACCGCCTATCTGTGCCAACATACTGTTTTTGTTGAACGTTAAGGAATCTGTGCGAAGCTGGCAGCAATGGGGAGGCAACACGCAAGAGGTGCCGCAAATGAACGAGACCGAGTTGATGCTGAAAGGCTACGGGCTGACCACCGCCGAGATGTTTTACCGGCTGCCCGATTACAGGAATGTTCTGAACACGTTTGTCTGGCAGGACTACGATCTTGCGCCGGATTATCCGAAGCTCTTCGGCTTCATCGAGTTCTGGCAAGAGCAGATCGAAGGCCCGCTGCACTCCGTCCGCTTCACCCATCGCAAGCTGATCGGTCCGGGCGAATGGCGCAACGTGACGGGCGAAGTCACCGTGCATTAGAGCACGTCGCGCAAAAGTGGGCACCGGTTTTGCGCGTTCCGGACGTGCGCAAGCCAAAGGTCAGAGCACGTCGCGCAAAAGTGGGCACCGGTTTTGCGCCTCCCGGACGTGCGCAACCAAAAGGTCAGAACACGTCGCGGGACTGCGATTGAACGCGGCACGCTCTGGATTGCGCGCAACATCGTGCCCTGGCGGGTGGGCCCGGACGGGACGCGGCGCGTCCGCCTCTCAGGCCCGCGCGCGCGCTGCCGCGATCCAGACACCCGCCAGCAGGACGCAGAAAATGCCGTTCCAACTGGCCATGCTGAGGCCCGCGAAGACCCAGGCCGGCTCGTTGCACAGCACCAGCAGCGGGCCGCTATTGGTATCGAACAGATCCGCCGCCGACAGGGACCCCAGATCTTGCGCTGCATTGGCGCCGCAGACTTGCGGTCCGTCCCACCAGCCGCGCTCCACCCCGGTATGCAGCACCGCGATCCCCGCATTCACCGCCATGCTCACCGCGCCAAGCCACGCGATCAGTGCGTTCGGGATGGCAAGGCCCACCACCGCAAGCACGATCGCCACCCGGTGCGGCCAGCGCTGCCACAGGCACATGGTGCAGGGCGCCAATCCGCCAAGATACTCGAACGCCAGGGCGCCGCCGAACAAGGCGACGGATCCAAGGCCCGCCAGAAGGAACAGGCTGCGCCGCGACACGATCACAGGAACTTCAGCACGTAGAAGCCGCCTCCGAGCAAAAGCACGAACAGGATGAACATCAGGCCCAGCCGCTTCTCGATGAAATCGCGGATCGGCGCGCCGAACTTCCACAGCAGCGCCGCCACGACGAAGAACCGGAGCCCTCGCGCAAGGATCGAGGCCACGATGAAGGTTCCCAGCGGCAGGCCGGTCCAGCCCGACATGATGGTGATGACCTTGTAGGGAAAGGGCGTGATGCCCGCGATCAGCACCGGCCAGAAGCTGAAATCGTTGAAGCGCGTGTTGAATTCCTCGATCCGGTCGATCTTGCCGAGCGTCTCGAAGATCGGGCGGCCGATCTCCTCGAAGGCGAAGGCCCCGATGGCGTAGCCCAGCAGGCCGCCCAGGACCGAGGAGACAAGGCAGACGCTGGCGATCAGCCAGGCGCGCGACGGCCGCGCCAGGATCATCGGGATCATCAGCACGTCGGGCGGGATCGGGAAGACGCTGCTTTCCGCGACGCTGACGATGGCAAGCACCCACAGCGCGCGCGGATGACCGGCAAAGCCCATGGTCCAGTCGTACAGGCGGCGTATCATGGGCGGTCCTCAAGGCGGCGGTCGCACCGTGGGTGCCGCATCGCAGCGGGGCGGTCAAGGCAGGACATTCGTGCCGTTGACGGCGCCCGCGCGCGGAGGTAATCGAGGGCTCCGGGCCCGAGTGGCGGAATTGGTAGACGCAGGGGATTCAAAATCCCCCGCCGCGAGGCTTGTCGGTTCGAGTCCGACCTCGGGTACCAGCCCAGGAAAGCACCGCGTCTCCCGTTTGGGCGGCGCACAGCGCGCGATCCGCGCCCCGCGCCTTCAGGATCGCGCGCTTCGACCTGCGTCATCCGATCCCGTCAGCCATGTTCCCCTCGTCTGCACCCGGTGCAGGGACGCGCCCGTGTCCGCTCCCCCCTCCCGTCCGGCCCCGTCTTCCCGCCGCCGCCCTCGGGCGCGCGTCGGGTCGGTCCGGCCCCGTCTTCCGATGACGCGATTCGCGATTCGACCGGTCCGGGCCTTCGCCGCACGTCCGAGCCCGTTCGGACCACCTTTCTGGAACCTGTCCAAAAGGTCAGGTTTTTGACTCCGCTGAACCGTGGCGGCGATACAGACTGTTTCCGCGGCATGCCGGAGGCGTTGTTTCCAAAATTGATACAATCGAAATCTGCCCCTGTCTCCCCGAACCGGAGAGATGCACACAACACCATAAGAACAAGACGAAAATTCCAATCCCGCCCAGGATCACCATCGCGCATAAGCGGAAATTCGAAACAATCAGCCCTGATTTTGCCATGGTTAATGTCGATCCGGGCCGGATCGTTGCCGCATTCATGACGCAATCGCTAAAAATTTCCCTTCTAATTCGATGTCATTTTCAGCTATCCCACCTTCAGCCCAACTGGGGGGCGATGTCTGCATTAAGGCCACGGGGGCGGCCGCACACGATGGTCGCGCGAAAGCGCGGGAGGGGTGTTGCCGTAATTTTCGGCCAATCTGGCCGATCGGGAACTTTAGACATTCGGACGTCTCGGTGCGAGGGTCCGGCACTGTCTTCTTGCGGCTAGAACAGCCTGCGCCTCTCCTCTCGGTGAACCCTCGTGCTGCGCGTCGCCCTCGGTCCGTCGCCATCGCACAGTTGATTTAGTTTTTTGTTCCCCTTCAGGGGGGTAGCCGACCTTTTGCCGGCGTCAGGAGAGTGCGAGATGACGAATTTCAACACCCCGGCAGCGGAGCCGAACCTTGTCGGTCTGTGGGATTTCCGCAGCGGAGCGACCAGGCACGATACGGGTCTGGCCGATGGCATTGCCCAGGACGGCCACACGCACGGCAACGCCAGTATTTCCAGCGATCAGCTCCATCTCGACGGCACGAGCGATTATTTCGACGTTTCCGGCCCGGATACGCCTTTCGACCTGAAGCAAGGCACCGTCGAGGTCCAGTTCACCCAGGCCCACCATGTCGGCACCAGCCCCGATACCCTCGTGAACCGTGGCGAGCAGTGCGATGCCCACCGCGACGGCTTCTTCGAGATCCGCGTCACCGCCTCCGGCAAGGTCGAGGCCGTGCACATCATGCCCGACGGCGTCAGCAGCACGCTCTCGACCGCTGCGGGCTTCTTTTCGGAAGGCGACGTGGTCAACGTCGTCTACAGCTTCAACGCCGCCACCGGCGCGACCCTGACCGTGCAGAACCTCACCGATGGCACCTCCACCACGGTGGAAACGCTCCAGACCGGTCTGACCTTCGACATCGGCGACAATGACGACGAGAATTTCACTTTCGGCGCTCGTGAATACGACGACGGTCGCTATGACCGGTTCTTCGACGGTTCCA
Organism: uncultured Roseicyclus sp.; assembly: GCA_964615955.1. Lineage (GTDB taxonomy): Bacteria > Pseudomonadota > Alphaproteobacteria > Rhodobacterales > Rhodobacteraceae > Gymnodinialimonas. The sequence continues at coordinate 19,629 of CAZTUG010000041.1, read as the reverse complement.
TCGACTATGTCGCCATCTACAACACCGATGATGTGCCGGGCCTTGGCGCGAACGCGCCCGATTACATCGTCGAAGGCACCCCGGGGCACGATCTGATCGACGCCGCCTATTCCGGCGATCCCGAAGGCGACAGGGTCGACAACCTCGACAACGACCTGACGCCGCCGAACAACGATGACGTGATCAAGGCGGGCGACGGCAAGGATACCGTCTATGCGGGCGACGGCGATGACACCGTCTATGGCGGCAGCGGCAACGATTTCATCCTCGGCGACGACAACAACCACCAGGATGGCGACGATCTGCTGTTCGGGGAAGAGGGCGACGATACCCTCTGCGGTCTCGCTGGCAACGACACGTTGGTGGGCGGCACCGGCAACGACCTGCTGGAAGGCATGTTGGGCGACGATCTGCTGCTGGCGGGCGATGGCAACGACGTCGCAACCGGCGACGAGGGCAACGACACGATCTTCGGAAACGCCGGCAACGATACACTCGATGGCGGCAAGGGCGCGGACCTTGTCTACGGGGGCGATGGCGGCGACTCGATCCTTGGCGGCGACGGAGACGACACGCTGTTCGGCGACAATCCGGCGGCGGGCACCGTCATCTCCGGCAACCTGATCTTCAACGGCTCGTTCGAGATCACCTCGGGCATGCGGACCACCTCCTTCGGCTTCGAGAGCGACGGCGCGGCACCCGGCTGGACCGATGTCAACGGGCAGGAAATCAATTTCCACAATGACGGCCGCGGCGGCGTGACCCCCACCGACGGACAGAACTGGCTCGACCTCGAAGGTTCGCCGGGCAATCTCCGCGTGGGACAGGACGTCTACGGCATCGAGGATGGCGAAACCTATCGCCTGACCTTCGACGCCGCCGACAAGGCCGACGAACCCCAGTCCGGCCCCGATGAAAACCTCATCAAGGTCTATTGGGGCGGCGAGTTGATCGCGACAATCGACCCGGCGGCCGGCACCATGACCGAATACACCTTCGATCTGATCGGGGGGGCGGGCGACGGCTCCAACCGGCTGGAATTCGCCGGCACCGGCGCGCTGGACAAATTCGGCGCCTCCGTCGACGACGTGCGCCTCGTCCACATCGCGGGCGAACCCGGCGAGGGGGGCAACGACATAATCGACGGCGGCACCGGCAACGACCTGATCGAGGGCCAGCAGGGCGCGGATACCATCACCGGCGGCGACGGCGACGACACCATCATCGCGGGGGCGGGCGACAGCGTCATCGGCGGTGAAGGCAGCGATTCGATCTTCGTGAACGCCGCGGAACTGGACGGCGCGGGCGACAAGACCGCCGCGATCCACGTCGATGGCTCCACCGAAGGCTCCGACAACGACACGCTCGACCTCACCGATTTCGTGGCCCACCGCAATCTCGTCGAAACCGTCGATGCCGATGGCGACAGCACCTCGGGCACCGTCGAGGTGCAGAACGCCGATGGCGACTGGGTCCCCGTGATCTTCGCCGAGATCGAGACCCTGCTGCTTCCGCCGGTGGCCCCCGACGGGATCGTCGATGGCGAGGAATTCGGGGAACTGATGACCCCCGGCTATGACGACAGCAACCCGCCCACCGATGGCGGCGGCGACCAGATCGACGGCGACGACGGCGACGACGACAGCATCCGCGGCAATGGCGGCGATGACACGATCGACGCAGGCGCAGGCAACGACACCGTCGATGGCGGGACCGGGGACGACATCATCAACGGCGGCACCGGGGACGACATCGTCATGGGCGGTGACGGCAATGACCTGGTCTCCGGCGGTCTCGGCAACGACACCGTGATGGGCAACGATGGCGACGACACGCTGCGCGGCAATGCGGGCGATGACCTGATCCTGGGCGGCGACGGCAACGACTCCATGGGCGGGGGCGCGGGCAACGACACCCTCGAGGGCGGTGCCGGCAACGACGAGATGGACGGCGGCTCGGGCGATGACCTGCTCGATGGCGGTGCGGGCAACGACACCCTGCAAGGCTCGTCGGGCAATGACACGATCATCGACATGGAGGGCGACAACCTCGTCATCTCCGGTCCCGACGATCCGTTCTTCGGCAATCCCGATCTGGGCTTTCCGACGCCGGGCCTCGGCGGTCCGCAACCGGGCATCGACCCGAACCCGAACGACGACCGCGACAGCGTCATCACCGGGGCGGGCAACGACACGATCATCACCGGCGACGATGATGACACCATCGATGCGGGCGATGGCGACAACGTCATCGACGCGGGCTACGACCGCGATCTCATCACCTCGGGCTCGGGCAATGACCTGATCATCGGCGGCGAAGGCAACGACACCATCTACTCCGGTGGCGGTGACGACACCATTTACGGCGGCATCAACAACGACCAGGTCAACCTGATCGACGACAACGTGAACCCCGCGTTCAATGATGACATCCTCGACAACGGCGATGACCTGATCTACGCCGGCGACGGCAACGACCTTGTCTTCGGCGAGGACGACAACGACACCATCCACGGCGGCGCGGGCAACGATACGCTCGACGGCGGCATCGACGACGATGTCATCTTCGGCGGCGAAGGCGACGACCTGATCATCGGCGGCCAGGGCGCGGACAGTCTCGATGGCGGTCTCGGCAACGATACCTTCACCGTCGGCACCTTTACCGACCCGATTTATGGCGACGATTACGTCGAAGGCTTGGGCGACACCATCATCGGCGGCGAAGATCCCGACGGTAACGACGTGGACGTGCTCGACCTGAACGGATCCAGGTTCTTCGATATCCTGTTCGAGGATTCGATCGACCCCACCGGCACGTCCGGCGAAAGCGGCCGCGTCATCTACTACACCGACGACACCAAGGCGACGGTCAAGGGCGAACTGGTGTTCAAGGAGATCGAGAACGTCATTCCCTGCTTCACGCCGGGGGCGATGATCGCCACCCCACGGGGCGAGGTTCCGGTGGAAACCCTGCGCGAAGGCGACAAGGTCATCACCCGCGACAACGGCATCCGGGAAATCCGCTGGACCGGCAGCCGGACGCTGAACCGCCAGGAACTGGCCGAGGGCTTCAACCTCAAGCCGATCCTCATCCGCAAGGGCGCCCTGGGCCACAACCTGCCCGAGCGCGACATGCTTGTCAGCCCGCAGCACCGCGTTCTGGTGACCGGCGAAAGCCCGCAACTCTACTTCGAGGAATCCGAGGTCCTGGTCGCCGCCAGGCATCTGGTCGGCAAGACGGGTATCTCCGTCGTCGACACGATGCGCACCACCTACATCCACTTCATGTTCGACCAGCACGAAGTGGTGCTGTCCGACGGCGCGTGGACCGAAAGCTTCCAGCCCGGCGATCACAGCCTCGGCGCGCTGGGAGCCGAGATCCGGGACGAGATCTTCGCACTCTTCCCCGAATTGGCGACGAGGGAAGGTTTGACCGACTACGCGGCCGCGCGCCGCTCGCTCAAGGCTCATGAGGCGCGGCTTTTGCAGCTCTGAATGGGCCTAGGGGTCGCGCGTCGCTCGCACCGCGCGCGGCCCCCCGGTTTCCTGCGGCGACCTCGCAGATCTGGACGGATGACTCCGGTGGGCCGGGTTCGTCCGTTGCCGGATAGTCGGGGCCGGTCTGGGCTTGATCGGGGCGGAAATCTCCCAGACCACGTCGCGCAGAAGTGGGTGCCGGTCTTGCGCGTCTCGGATGTGCGCAATCAAACGGTCAGGGTGGGTCGCGTGACTGCGAATGAACGCGACACGCCCTAAGGTCCCATATGGGACGAGGTGCGGTCCGATCGGTCCTATCGGTTTGCGCGCCACGCCGCCCAATCCTCGGGTGTGTCAAGGTCGGTTACGGCGCGTCGGCCGGGCAGGGGGATCAGGGCCACATCGCGTGCATGGGCCTTCAGGATCGGCTTCGCGCCGCCATCGCCTTGCAGGTTTCCCAGGTGACGCAGGTATTTCGATGCGAAAACAACAGGTTGACCGGGTTTTCCGTCCTCGGAGGCGGCTTGGAGGATGGGTGAAAGACCCTGCCCGTGAAGCCCAAGCAGAAGGTGAAGATCGGCAGCCGTGATCTCGGGCATATCGGCGAGAACGATCATTATATCGTTGTCTTTCAATCCGTTGACACCTGCCCGGATGGACGCCGCCATGCCATCGGGGGCCGTCGCCTCGACAATCTCCACCTCCAGTCGGTCCAAGGCGTCCCGCCGGGCTGCCTGCGTTGGACCGAGTACCACCCGCGTCCGCCCGGCCTTGATGCAACGCCCCGCCATCAGCCGGAGAAGCGGCTGATTATCCACTGTTTCCAACAGCTTGTCCGCACCCCGCATGCGTGTGGACGCGCCCGCCGCCAGCAGAAGGATGACCGGATCGGCCATCTAGCCGCGCATCCGTGCAGTGTCGGCGTCGAACAGCGGGGTTGTCACCAGCCGCGCCGGGCGCATCTCGCCAAGGATCTCGATCTCAACTTCCAGCCCCTCAACTTCTTGATCTGATGGAACAAATCCCAGTGCGACCGATTGTCCGGAGTGGTGCGAATAGCCGCCCGAGGTGCAGAAGCCCCGCACTGCGCCGTCGATCCAGATCGGCTCATAGGCCACGACGTCGGCATCGTCGGCGTCCACGATGAAGGCGCATAACCGCCGCTCGGGCGGGGTTGCGCGCTCTGCCTCCGCCGCTGCACGCCCGATGAAATCCACGTTCTTTTTCAAAGAGATGAAGCGATCGAGGCCGGTTTCCGCCGGGGTGTAGTCTGGCGAAAATTCCCGCATCCACGACCCGAAGAACTTGTCGAGCCGCAGCGACATCATCGCGCGCATCCCGAAGGGTTTCATCCCGAAGGCCTGACCGGCGTTCCAAAGCACATCCCACAACGCCCGTTGTTCCATCGCATCGACGTAGATTTCATAACCCAGATCACCCGTGTAGCTGACCCGCTGCACGATTGCCGAAGCATTTCCGATACTTGAGCGACGCACATCCATGAAGGCGATGTCGCCCACATGCGCCTGCGACACCGCTTGCAGCACCTCGCGCGCGCGCGGGCCCGCGATCTGGAAGCCCGTCCGGCGGTCCGAGACGTTGTGAACCGTCACATCGGCAACCAGATGCCCGTCGAACCAGCGCATGTGATAGTCCTGCGCGCCGTAAGAGCCGGTCAGCTGGAAATGGTCGTCGCCAAGGCAACTGACCGTGAAGTCCCCGATAATCTTGCCTTTTTCGGACAGCATCGGCGTCAGGGACAGCCGTCCCGGCTGCGGAATCCGTCCGGCCATGATCCGATCCAGCCATGTCCGCGCGCCCGCGCCGCGCACGTCATACTTGCCGAAATTCTGCAACTCGTTGATGCCAACCGCGCCACGAACCGCCGCGACCTCCCGCGCGGTCGCCGCAAACGCGTTGGAGCGTCGGAAGGACGGCGTCTCGAAGCGCGGTTCCCCCTCCTGCGCGAAGTAGTTGACCACCTCCAACCCGTATTGCTGGCCCCAGACGGCGCCCATGCCATCGAAGAGGTCATACATCGGCGTGGTCCGGCAAGGTCGCGCGGCGGGCAGCTCCTCGTTCGGGTAAACCACTGAAAACCTTGTCTGATAATTCTCGATCACCTTTGGCAAGGTGTAGCCCGGCGTGATCCAGCGCCCGAAGCGCGCCACGTCCATGGCCATCACGTCGCGCTCCGCCTCGCCCTCGATCATCCATTGCGCGAGGCTCAGCCCCACGCCGCCGCCTTGGCTGAAACCGGCCATCACGCCGCAGGCCGACCAGTAATTGCGCAGGCCCGGCACCGGTCCGACCAGCGGGTTTCCGTCCGGCGCAAAGGTGAAAGGCCCGTGGATGACCGACTTGATCCCGGCGCGTTCCAGCACCGGGAAGCGCTTGAAGGCGAAGGCGATGGAGTCCTCGATCTTGTCGAAATCGTCGGGCAGCAATTCATGTCCGAAGTCCCAAGGCGTGCCGTCAACGGCCCAGGGGCGGCAGGTCTTCTCGTAGAAGCCGATGCACAGCCCGCGCCCCTCCTGGCGCAGATACGACTCGCCCGACGGGTCCATGACATGGGGATGCTCGGTGTCGCGCTCGTAGATTTCTGGCGTCTCTTCGGTCACGAGGTATTGGTGTTCCATGGGATGCAATGGCAGATAGCAGCCCGCCATCGCTGCGACTTCCCGCGCCCAGAGACCCGCCGCATTGACGATATGTTCGGCGATGATCATGCCCTTGTCCGTAACGATCTCCCACGATCCATCCACACGAGGATTTGTATGTAACACCTTGGTATGAAGATGAATTTCTGCCCCGCCCATGCGGGCCGCCTTGGCATATGCATGGGTCGTGCCGGAGGGGTCGAGATGGCCGTCCAGCGGGTCGTAGAGCCCGCCAAGCACGCCGTCGATATTGGTGATCGGGGCCACCGCCTTGATCTCCTCCGGCCCGACGATCTCCGTCTCCAGCCCCATGAACCGGTGCTTGGCGCGCTCGGCCTTCAGCATGTCGAGCCGCTCCGGCGTATCCGCCAGCGTGACGCCGCCGACATGATGCAGCCCACACGACATCCCCGTCAGCGCCTCCAACTCGCGGTAGAGCCGGATGGTATAGCCCTGCAACGCCGCCATGTTCGTGTCGCCGTTGAGTGTGTGGAACCCGCCCGCCGCGTGCCATGTGGAGCCCGAGGTCAACTCGGAGCGCTCCAGCAGCGTCACGTCCGGCCAGCCCAGTTTCGTCAGGTGATAGGCCACCGAACAGCCGACGACGCCGCCACCGATGATGCAGACACGGGTATGGGATTTCATGGAGCGCGTCCTTTCGTGGTTTGGGCCATGTGAGGGGAGGCGCGCCCTGCGGGCAAGTTCGATTGCGACATCCGCGCGTCGCCGATGAGGTCGGGGGACGCTGCGGCCTGTTCCGGGGCCAGGGTCAAATCAGGCCCGGACGATCAGGTGCGGACAAGGTGTTCTGCCAACAGCGCGTGCACGGCGTCAGGCGGGACGTCGGCGGTGACAAAAGTCGCGCCGATCCCGTGCGCAAGGATGAAGCGCAATTGGCCGTCCTTGACCTTCTTGTCCTGTGCCATCAGCGCAAGCAGAGCGTCGGCGTCGGGAAGGTCGCCCGCGATATCGCGCAGGTCGCGTTTCATGCCCATCTCGGCAAGATGGGCGCGGACCCGGCTGGGGTCTTCCTGGGCACACAGACCAAGCCGGGCGGATAATTCGAATGCCAGCGCGCAGCCGATCGCAACGCCTTCGCCGTGAAGCAGGCGGTCGGAATAGCCGGTTGCGGCCTCCAGTGCGTGGCAGAAGGTGTGGCCAAGGTTCAGCAGGGCACGGTCGCCCTGTTCGGTTTCGTCGCGGGCCACGATGTCGGCCTTCATCTGCACGGCGCGGCGCACCGCCTCCTGTCGCAGGGTGGCGTCACCCGCGGCCAGGGCGGGGCCGCTATCCTCGAGCCAGTCGAAATAGACGGCGTCGCCGAGTAGCCCGTATTTGACGACTTCGCCATAGCCGGCAAGAAAATCGCGTTGCGTCAGCGTGCCCAGAACGTCGATATCGGCCAGCACAAGGGCGGGCTGGTGAAACGCGCCGACCAGGTTCTTGCCATGGCGCGTGTTGATCCCGGTCTTGCCGCCGACAGAGCTGTCGACCTGCGCCAGAAGCGAGGTCGGGACCTGAACGAAGCGGATGCCGCGGCGGTGGATGGCGCAGGCAAAACCCACCAGATCGCCGATCACCCCGCCGCCGAAGGCCAGCACCACGTCCCGGCGTTCGACCTTCTCGTCCAGCAGCCACCCGCAAACCCGTTCCAGATGCGGCCACGACTTGGTGCCCTCGCCGGGGGGCAGGATCAAGGTGGCCGCGTCGATCCCGGCGGCCGCCAGCCCGCCGCGCAAGATATCCAGATGCAGAGCCGCGACCGTTTCCTCGGTCACGATCCAGACCTTGGGCCTTGTCAGCAGCGGCCGCACGCGCGCCCCGGCCTGCGCCAGCATGCCCGGCCCGATCTCCACATCATAGGCGCGCGCGCCAAGCTCGACCCGGACGATATCGGTCATGTGCTAGGGGCCTTCACGATGACTGTGCCGGACGCGATCAGGATCTCCATCACGCGCTCCGCCGTCTCTTCGATGCTCCAGGCGGGAGAGACGCTGACCTTCCATGGCGCGAGCGCGTAGACCGGGGTGCGCGCCTCCAGCAGTTCGGCCAATGTGCCCTTGGGGTTCGCGGTCCGCAGCAGGGGGCGGTGCGACTTGTGGCGCACCCGGTTCCAGAGCAGGGACAGATCGCCATCCAGCCAGATCACGGTGGCCTTCTCCAGCAACAAGGCACGGTTGGCCTCGGATAACCACGCGCCGCCGCCGGTCGACAGGATGCAGGGCGGCGCATCCAGCAAGCGGGCGATCACACGTCCTTCCTTATCCCGGAAGAACGGCTCTCCGTAGCGGTCGAAAATCTCGGCGATGGAGAGTTGCGCGGAGGTGGTGATCTCGGCATCGGAATCGCACATCTCCACACCCAGGCGCGCGGACAAGGCGCGCCCGATCGCCGTCTTGCCGGCGCCCATCATGCCGATCAGCACAACGCTTCTGGTCAGCCGAAGCATCTGGTGTGGCGCGCTTTCGCCCATCGTCGAAAAAAAACCTCCCGCCTGTGGCGAATTTCCGCTTCTGATGGCTTATAGTGAAACGAAAGCGTCGGCAAACGCCGATGGCGGCTTTGCGGGGAGCGGGGCACCTGATTTTCCGCAGGACCCGATCGAACAGGGGAAAGGCACGCAGGAATGGGACGCATTCTTATCATTCTGATTTGCCTTGCCCTTTTGGCGGGTATCGGCCTTGTCGGATATGCCTATTCCGGGTTCCTGCAGCCGGATCCGCGCAGTGTTACCGTTCCGGTCGCCCTTGATGTGGACTAGGCGCGCGCGCGGTGCCGCGCTGATTGTCCTGGGCCTGTGTGGCGGTCCTTTGGCCGCACAGGATGACACGGCTCTGCAGCCGCTGGCCGCGACAGACTGGCTGTCGGACACGATCACGCGCCCGCACGCGAATGTTGCCACGGATGCCTCCGTGCCGGCGATCACGGTGCTGCCGCTCGACGCGATGCCGCTCGATGCGGTGGGGTTGCTTCCGACGACCATCACCGGCCTGCCGCGCGATCTTTGGGGCAATTCCAGCACGACGGAGTTGGCCGACCTTTTGCGCGGGCAACCGGCCCAGGGGCTTCCGGCGATGCTGGCCTTCACCCAGATGCTGGCGCTGGCCGAGCTTGATCCGCCGTTTGACGGCGACCCGCAAGGGGACGCGCTTTTTCTCGCCCGGCTCGACATGCTGCTGGACCGGGGCGCACTGGATCCGGCGCAAGCGCTCATGGAACGTGCGGGGCCGACCGAACCGGCGGTGTTCCGGCGGTGGTTCGACGTTTCCCTGCTGACCGACCGCGCTGATCGGGCCTGCAATGCGATGAACGCGAACCCGTCGATCGCTCCGACTTTACCCGCCCGCATCTTCTGCCTTGCGCGGGGTGGTGATTGGTCTGCCGCAGCCCTGTTGCTTGGCACCGGAGAGGCCCTGGGCCAGATCACGGCGGAAGAAGGCGACCTGCTGGCGCGCTTCCTCGACCCCGAGGTGTTCGAGGGCGAGCCGCCCTTGCCCCCCGATCCGACATTGACGCCGCTGGAGTTCCAGATGCGCATGGCCATCGCCGAGCGGCCCGACGCCACCGGCCTGCCGCTGGCCTTTGTCCATGCCGATCTGTCGGTTCTGGCGGGGTGGCGCGCGCAGCTCAATGCCGCGGAGCGGTTGACACGTTCGGGCGCGATCGCGCCGCAGCAATGGCTGGCAATCTACACGGCACAAACGCCTGCCGCGTCCGGCGCGGTCTGGGACCGTGTGGCAGCATTGCAATCCTTCGATGCAGCACTTCTGGCAGGCGATCCGGTGGAAACCTCGCGCCGCCTTGTCCCGGCCTGGGCCGCGATGGAAGAAGCGGGGCTCGAGGTCGCCTTCGCCGACATCTACGCGGAACGTCTGATGCGTACGCCGCTGGTCGGGGAAGCGGGTGTCCTGGCGCGGCGCGTGGGCCTGTTGTCGCCGATGTACGAACAGGTTGCGCGCATCGCGATCCCGCAGACGGCGGATGAACGCTTCTCCTTCGCCATCGCGCAGGGCTTCCCGCCCGAGATCTCGCCCGGAAGCGATCCAACCACGCAAGCGATCGCAGCGGCCTTCGCTGAGACCCTTCCTGACGACCACCGCTATGCCAGCCATGTCGCCGACAATCGCCTCGGCGAGGCCTTGCTGCGCGCCGCCCGTGTGCTGGGACAGGGGGCAGCGGATGCCGATGACCTGACCGATGCGTTGGTCCTGTTCCGTGCCGTCGGCTTGGAGGATGTCGCCCGCCGCGCGGCACTGCAACTCCACCTGATGCCGGGCTGAGGCACCCTCATGTCCGGACCCGATATCGCCCCCAGGTCAGACATCGACTGGATCGCGCTTTACCTCGACGCCGCGGCCGCCGAACAGGGGGCGGCGCGCAACACTCTGCTGGCCTATGGCCGGGACCTGAAGGATGCGATGGTCCAGCTTGCCGGGCGCGGCGGCTTTGCGCAGGCCGACCGGGCCGCGATCGAGGCCTATCTTGCCAGGCTGGAGGCCGAGGGTCTGGCCCCCGCAACCCGCGCCCGCCGGCTTTCGGCGCTGAAGCAGCTCTATCGCTTCGCCCATGACGAACATTGGCGCGTGGACAATCCGACCCTGCAGATCAGCGGCCCCGCCCGCCTGCGCAAGTTGCCGGGCACCCTGTCAATGGCGGAGGTCGACGCCCTGCTGGAGGCCGCCGAAACCCACGGCCGCACGGCCGCCGAAAGGTTGCGCAATACCTGCCTGATGCAGATCCTCTACGCTACGGGACTGCGGGTAAGCGAACTGGTCTCGCTTCCGGTCTCGGCGCTGCGCGGCGATCCGAGGATGCTGCTGGTGATGGGCAAGGGCGGCAAGGAACGCATGGTGCCCCTGTCGGGCCCGGCGCGCCGCGCCATCACGGCCTGGCTCGCCCACCTGGACGCGGCCGCGGACGACGCGCGGGAGCGGACCGGCGCGAAACCAAGCCCATACGCTTTCCCCTCGCGCGGTCGGCAAGGTTACTTGACCCGTGTACGCTTCTTCACCCTTATCAAGGACGTGGCAAGTGAGGCTGGCCTCGACCCCGCCCGCGTCACACCGCACACCCTGCGTCACGCTTTTGCCACGCACCTGTTGCACAATGGCGCGGACCTGCGCGCGATCCAGACCCTTCTGGGCCATGCCGACATCGCGACGACCGAGATCTACACTCACATTCTCGACGAGCGGCTGCGCCAACTGGTTCTCGAACGACACCCGCTCGCCCGCGACACCTGATTTCCGCCCCGCATCCTGTCTTGAAACCTCGAAACCGCGCCACCCGAGCACCCGCATTTCGAGGGACCGCTTGATCGGCCCGCCTTCCAGCCCCATAAGCCCTCGCATGGAAACCGATACATCCTTCTTCAACATCGACGCGCTTGCCGATCCCTCCACCTGGATCATCGCGGGCGTTATCGTGACACTCCTGTTTTGCTCCGGCTTCTTCTCCGGCTCGGAAACGGCGCTTACGGCGGCCTCTCGGGGCAAGCTGCGTTCGATGGCGGATCGGGAAGATGGCGGCTCGAAGGGGGCGCAGCGCGCGTTGCAGCTCAAGGAGGACAATGAACGCCTGATCGGCGGCATCCTTCTGGGAAACAACCTCGTCAATATCCTTGCCACGTCTCTGGCCACGGCGCTGTTCACGGCCGTTGTCGGCGATGGCGGCGTGGCCATCGCCACGCTGGTGATGACCATCCTTGTGCTGGTCTTCTCGGAGGTGCTGCCCAAGACCTACGCGATCAACAATCCCGAGGTAACCGCCGCCCGCATCGCGCGGCCTGTGGGCCTGATCATCACCGTCATGTCGCCCTTGGTCGCCGTCGTCCGGGTGCTGGTGCGTGGCGTCCTGCGGCTGTTCGGCACCCGGATCGAGGCGGGCGCGAACATGCTGTCGGTGCAAGAGGAGATCATGGGCGCTCTCAATATCGGGCAGCAGGAAGGTTCGGTCGAGAAGGAACACCGCGACCGCCTGATGGGCGCGCTCGACCTGCATGAGCGCACGGTGGAGGAGATCATGCTGCACCGCTCGGGGATCGAGATGATCGACGCCGATGCCGACCCGGAAGTCATCCTCAGCCAGGCGCTGCAATCGTCCCATACCCGGCTTCCGGTCTTCAAGGGCGATACGGAGAACATCGTCGGCGTGGTCCATGCCAAGGATCTGCTGCGCGCCATCGACCGCCTGACACGGGGCGAGAACGCGCCCGGGATCGCGGGCTTCAAGGTGTCGGACGTGGCGATGAAGCCCTATTTCATCCCGGAAACGACGACGCTGGACGACCAGATGCGGCAGTTCCTGCGCCGCCATACCCATTTCGCGCTGGTGGTCGATGAATATGGCGCGCTGGAGGGGCTGATCACGCTGGAGGATATCCTCGAGGAAATCGTGGGCGAGATCACCGATGAATTCGATATCCCCGAAGCGGAAACCCTTAAGCCCGACAGCACCGGCAGCTACACGGTGGACGGCGCCATGACGATCCGCGATCTCAACCGCGCGATCGACTGGACCTTGCCGGACGAGGAGGCCAACACGGTTGCGGGGCTTGTCATCCACGAGGCGCAGATGATCCCCGACGAGGGCCAGTGCTTCGTCTTCCACGGCTTCCGCTTCGAAGTGGCGGAGCGGGAACAGAACCGGCTGACCAAGTTGAAAATCCGGCGACTGTGAGGCCGCTTATCACGGTGATAAGTTGGGTTAAGCCTCTGATAAAACGATACTTTCTGGAATCGTTAGGATTGCGTTTACCCATTTGCCCCCCCTGATCGGGCTGTGACCCGGAAACGGCATCGATCAGCCGCGCGGCAAGGCGCGGCTGGCCGGTGTGTCTGGTCGCGACCCTATTGGGCGAGCGCAACGTCCCGTGGACCCGCGAAATCGAGCAGGCCGATGCAGGAAATATCGCTGTCGCAGCGGTCCGCATGCACCGCCCCGCCCGCGACAAGGGAATAATCGCCCGGACCGGTGGGCACCTCGGTGCCATCGGCCTCGATGTGGACCCAGTTTCCTTGAATGGTCATCCCCCAATAGTCATGGGTATGGATGTGCATCGGCAATTCGACACCCGGATCCATCTTGATCAGCCAGCGCGCGCCCGTGGCGTCATCGCCCCAGACCTGCGCCAGTTGCACGCCCGGAATTGGCGCATCGAACCATTCGACCGCGCCGAGCGCGGTATGGGTTTCGCCATGGGCGTGGCTGTCGGCCATGGCCGCGGTCGTGAAAAGGGTGGCCACCATCGCGGCAATCAGCGGTTTCATCATCGGTCGGTTCCCGTTTGCAAGTTTTGATACCGGTTGGTATAAATTACGGGAGACCCCTGTCAATATTAAAATACTGAATGGTATAAAATATGCCTGACCTCGACAAACCCGCCCGTGGGCGGCCCAGAACCTTCGACAAGGACCATGTGGCCGATGTGGCGATGCAAGCCTATTGGGAAGAGGGGCCGGCCGAGGTATCGCTGAACGCGGTATGCGAGCGCGCGGGCGTGTCCAAGCCATCGGTCTATCGCGAGTTCGGCAATGATGACGGTGTCACCCATGCCGCCTTGTCGCATTATGCCGAAACCGTTCTGGTCAAGATGCACGAAATCGTCACGTCCGACGCCGATTACCGTAACAAGATCGCGGGGATCATCGCCCTGTCGAGCGTGGATGCGACCCACGACCACGGGTGCCTTCTGGTCAAGATGCGCGCGGTGCGGGACCGGATGGGGCCGCGGACGCAAGAGTTGATCGACCGGATCGAGGCGATGTCGCGAGACGCTTTCATCGGGCTGCTGAGCGATGGCCGGGATGCGGGGGATCTGCCGGAGGGCGTTTCCGTGGACCTTGGTGCGCGCTACCTTCAGGCGCAGGTGGGGTTGGCGCTGGATCATCGGGCGCGGGGGCTCGACCCCAAGCCGATCCTTGATCTGGCCTTGTCCGTGCTGGGGGTGTCGGTGCGCTAGCAGTCGCCCGCGCACGCGCGACCGTCACCCTTGCGCCGCCCCCGCGCGCGGTCAATCCTTGCCGCGATAGGGCTCCACGTATTGCAGCGCCATGTCCCACGGGAAGAAGATCCAGGTATCCTGCGACACGCCGGTGATGAAGGTATCCACCATCGGTTCGCCCTTGGGCTTGGCGTAGACGGTGGCGAAATGGGCCTTGGGGTAGAGCGCGCGCACGACCTCCAGCGTCTTGCCGCTGTCCACGAGGTCGTCGATGACCAGCACGCCCTCGCCGTCGCCCATCATCACCGCATCGGGCGTGTTGAGCACTTCGGGTTCACCCTGCGTCTGGTGGGCATAGCTGCGCACCGAGATGGTATCGACCAGCCGGATGTCCAGTTCGCGCGCGATGATCATGGCGGGGGCCATGCCGCCGCGCGTGATCGCCACCACCGCCTTCCATGCGCCGGCCTCGCCCGGGCCGCGTTTGTCGAGCCGCCAGGCCAGCGCGCGCGCATCGCGGTGGATCTGGTCCCAGGAGACGTGGAAGCCTTTTTCATGGGGAAGCTGTGTCGACATCTCAGACGTCCTTCTTCTCGAGGCTCATGTCGGGCGCGTCCGGGTTCTTCATGCCGATGACGTGGTAGCCCGCATCGACATGGTGGATCTCGCCAGTGACGGCGCGGCCCATATCCGACAGCAGGTAGAGCGCGGATTGCCCGACCTCGTCCTGGCTGACCGTCCGGCGGAGCGGTGCGTTGTTCTCGTTCCATTTCAGGATATAGCGGAAATCGCCGATGCCGGACGCCGCCAGCGTCTTGATGGTGCCCGCCGAGATGGCGTTGACGCGGATACCGTCGCGGCCCAGATCCTCGGCCAGATACATCACGCTTGCCTCCAGCGCCGCCTTGGCCACCCCCATGACGTTGTAATGGGGCATGACCTTTTCGGCGCCGTAATATGTCAGCGTCAGAAGGCTGCCGCCATTGGGCATCATCTTTTCGGCGCGCTGGACCACGGCGGTGAAGGAATAGACGGAGATGTCCATGGTCATCCTGAAATTGGCGGCGCTGGTTTCGACGTAGCGCCCGCGCAACTCGTTCTTGTCGGAGAACCCGATGGCATGAACCACGAAATCGAGCGCACCCCATTCGTCCTGAAGGCGGTCGAACAGGGCATCGAGCGACGCGGCGTCACCCACATCGCAGGGGATCACGAGGGACGAGCCCACCTGCGCGGCCAGCGGCCCCACGCGTTTCAGCAGCGCCTCGCCCTGGTATGAGAACGCCATTTCCGCGCCCTCGGCCCCCAACGCCTTGGCGATGCCCCAGGCGATGGATTTGTCGTTGGCGAGCCCCATGATCAGCCCGCGTTTTCCGTCCATCAACCCCATCTGGTCTTCCTGTCCGTTCCTGATCTTTCGACCCTCGTAGGCCATCGCCTGCATCCCTTCAAGACAGGCCGACCCGCACCGTCACCCTTGCCCCCGGCGGTGTGGCGCATTAGCTCCGGGCGAGGACAGAACATGGGAGAGACGGGGATGAGCGACCGGGGCGGATTGTTTGCGGGCGAGGACCCGTTCGAACTGGCGCGCAGCTGGCTTGCAGAGGCAGAGGCGTCCGAACCGAACGATCCCAATGCCATCGCGCTGGGCACCGTGGATGCCTTCGGCTTGCCGAATGTGCGCATGGTCCTGTTGAAGGACATCGAGGCGCAGGGCGCGGGGCAGGGCGCGTTCGTGTTCTACACCAATTACGGCTCCGCCAAGGCGGGCGAGATCGACAGCGCGGGCAAGGCGGCTTTCGTGATGCATTGGAAGAGCCTTCGGCGCCAGATCCGGGTGCGGGGGATCACCGAGCGTGAGGAGGGGCCGCAGGCGGATGCCTATTATGCGTCCCGCTCGCTCAAGAGCCGGCTGGGGGCCTGGGCCTCGCAACAATCGCAACCGCTGGCGTCGCGCGGAGCGTTGATGGCCGAGGTCGCGGCGGCGACGGCGCGCCACGGGACCAATCCGGCGCGCCCGCCCTTCTGGGGTGGCATCCGCATCCGGCCGGTCGAGATCGAATTCTGGGCGGACGGGGCATTCCGCCTGCATGACCGGTTCCAGTGGCGCCGCGAGACCCCCCAAAGCCCTTGGACGGTGCAGCGCTTGCAGCCCTGAGTGACGTGCACGTCACCTGACTTTGGTGTTGCCGATGCGCAATTTCGCGTGGCGTGAATTTGCAAATGCCTTATGCGCAAGAGGATTTAGGTCTTGTCTCCTGCTGCACCTCTGGCACTGTTAATTATGGTTAACGATGATGGAGAATCTCGCGTGGGCGCACCGCAAAAGTCGGATCTCGACAAGACGGTCGCGGGCCAGGTGAAATGGTTCGACACCACAAAAGGGTTCGGGTTCGTGCTGGCCGATGACGGTGGCCCGGACATCCTGCTGCATGCCAACGTGTTGCGGAATTTCGGCCGAAGCTCGATCATCGAGGGCGCGCGCGTGATGCTGCGGGCCCAGGCGACGGAGCGGGGCTTCCAGGCGGTCGAGATCATGGCCCTGGGCGCAGCCTCCGACGCGGCGGCGGATCAACAGAGCCGTGTCGCACTCGACCTGCCCGACGCCAGCGATGCCCCCCTTGCCGCGGCCCGCGTGAAGTGGTTTGACAAGGGCAAGGGCTTTGGCTTCGCCAACGTCTTTGGCGCACCCGAGGACGTGTTCATTCACGCGGAAGTGTTGCGCCGGTCGGGCTTTGCGGAGTTGCAACCGGGCGAGGCGGTGGCCATCAAGGTGGTGGACGGACCGCGCGGCAAGATGGCCGCAGAGGTCCGGACCTGGGACGAAACCTGACGTGCGACCCGCCGGGGCCGCGCGCCGCGCAAGCGCCCCGGCGCGAGACAAGAGGTCGGAGAACATGCGTCGCACCTTCCTGATGACAGTGGCCTGTGCAGCCCTCGCGCTTTGCGCCGGTGAGGCATCGGCAAGGTGCAGCGATGACCGTGTGGAGTTGCGCGGCGATTGGGGAACGGCGCGGTTTCGCGTCGCCATCGCGGATGACCCGGCCGAACGCGCCCAGGGCCTGATGCACGTGGAAGAAATGCCGCGCATGGCGGGGATGCTGTTCGTCTACGAACGCCCCGGTTCCGTCGCGTTCTGGATGGAGAACACGCTGATCCCGCTCGACATGCTGTTCATCACCGAGGCGGGACTGGTGCGCCGGGTGCATTCCAACGCGATCCCGCTGGACCGGACCTCCATTCCCGGCGGCAGTCCCGACATCCGCTATGTTCTGGAGATCAATGGTGGCGTGGCGGACGACTTGGGCATCACCGAAGGCAGCCAGTTGCGCCACCCGGTCATCCCGCAGGACACCGCACTCTGGCCCTGCGCGGACTGAGGGTCGGACGCTGTGCGCGGGTCCGTCCGAATGGGGTTGCGCTTGGCCACCTTGCCCCATTAAGACCCTTGCAGTCGGGGTGTAGCGCAGCCTGGTAGCGCGTCTGTTTTGGGTACAGAAGGCCGTGAGTTCGAATCTCGCCTCCCCGACCATTCATCTAAATCTTGTGGATGTTAACGTTTGCCCCCCTTCATGTGGTGTAGGCGGGCGTGACCTGTTGCCACCATACGACATGTAGTCATCGCCGAACTGCGGTCTCCGGCGCCTTCTTCGCTGCGTCGTCGGGGATTGACCGGTTCAAGCGCTGCATGCATGCCCCGCTCTATCCTGCCCGGAACAAAGGAAAACTCCAATCTTTCCTGACGCGGGCGACGTGGCGGGGAATCGCACTGCGTCGGAGCCCTGAAATCGCGCCGTCGATGGCAAGCAAGATTTCCTGTGCAAATCGACAAAAAAGTAATTGACCCGATAGGGCAAGACACGTCAGTTTGTGCAAGCCGGGTCAAGCGCCACTACATATAGCGCAGCGCGGCAGAGGGGCAGGGGAAGACCCGGTTCACGGGTCACCTCATCCAGAACGACGGACACGACCAGACAGCCGACCGCGTCCAGCGGCCGCCCCGGTCGGTTTGCGCCCTTGTTCGGAACGCCCCAAGGGGAATTGGCGATCAGAGGGCAAAAGACCCTGGCAAATCGCTCAAAAGGAAAATCGGGCCGTAGAGGCCCAGGCGAAACGAGGCAGCCATAATGAAGATCGAACGTCGATTCACCCGCGCCGGTGCAGATGCCTATGCGGATATGGACTTCACCACGACGACTTCCGAGATCCGCAACCCCGACGGGACCACGGTGTTCAAGCTCGACAACGTCGAAGTGCCGACCGGCTGGAGCCAGGTCGCCTCGGACGTCATCGCCCAGAAATATTTCCGCAAGGCCGGTGTGCCTGCTGTCACCAAGCCCGTGAAGGAAAAGGGCGTCCCCGCATTCCTCCAGCGCCACGTGGCCGACGAAACCGCGCTGGAGGCCATGCCGGAAGACCAGCGGTATGGCGGCGAGACGTCCGCCAAGCAGGTCTTCCGGCGCCTTGCCGGGGCTTGGGCCTATTGGGGTTGGAAGGGCGGCTATTTCACGGATCAGGCCGATGCCCGGGCCTATTTCGACGAGATGCAGTTGATGCTGGCGCGCCAGATGGCGGCACCGAATTCGCCCCAGTGGTTCAATACCGGCCTGCATTGGGCCTACGGCATCGATGGTCCGGCGCAGGGGCATTATTATGTCGACTACAAGACCGGCGAATTGACCAAATCCACCTCGTCCTACGAGCATCCGCAGCCCCATGCCTGCTTCATCCAAAGCGTGAAGGACGACCTGGTGAACGATGGCGGCATCATGGACCTGTGGGTCCGCGAGGCGCGTCTGTTCAAATACGGTTCGGGCACAGGCACCAATTTCAGCCTTCTGCGCGGCGAGGGCGAAAAGCTGTCGGGCGGCGGCAAGTCGAGCGGGTTGATGGGCTTCCTCAAGATCGGTGATCGCGCGGCGGGGGCGAT
>CAZTUG010000041.1:0-611 GCA_964615955.1 uncultured Roseicyclus sp. | reverse complement strand
CAAGTCGGGCGGCACCACGCGCCGCGCCGCCAAGATGGTCATCGTCGATGCGGATCATCCCGATATCGAAGAATTCATCCAGTGGAAGGTGCTGGAGGAGCAGAAGGTCGCCTCCATCGTCGCGGGATCGAAGATGCACGAGAAGATGCTGAACGCCATCTTCGCCGCGATCAAGGCCTGGGACGGCACGCTGGCCGACGCCGTTGACCCGGCGAAGAACGCGACCCTGAAGCAGGCGATCCGCGACGCCAAGCGCGTCGCCATCCCCGAGACCTATGTGAAGCGCGTGCTGGATTACGCGCGGCAGGGGCACACCTCGATCGAATTCCCGACCTATGACACGGATTGGGACAGCGAGGCCTACAACTCCGTCTCCGGCCAGAACTCCAACAACTCCATCCGCGTGACCGACGCCTTCCTGAAGGCTGTCGAAGAGGATGGCGATTGGGAACTGCTCAACCGCAAGGACGGCTCTGTCGCCAAGTCCATCAAGGCGCGCGATCTGTGGGAAAAGGTCGGCCACGCCGCATGGGCCTGCGCCGATCCCGGCATCCAGTACCATGACACGGTCAATGCGTGGCACACCTGCCCCGAAGATGGTCCGATCCGCG
>CAZTUG010000040.1:0-29030 GCA_964615955.1 uncultured Roseicyclus sp. | reverse complement strand
GCCGAGCGGGATCATCGCCCGGTCCAGAGCCAGGTCGCGGTCGCTGAGGCGGCGCATGTAGCGCATCATTTCCGCTTCGGCCCGGTTCATGTGGAAGATCGGGTGGGTCAGGTAATCCGAGGTCCGAAGTTGGTCCTCGGGAATCGCGGGCGTGGCGGTGGCGGGGGCAAGCGGGACGCCGAAAGCGGCGCAGACGGCCTCCAGATGGGCCTCGGTCGTGACCTCGTCGACGCTGATGCCGATGCGGTCCGCGCCCACGTCGCGCAGGTTGATCCCGCGCGCCACGGCGGCGGCCATGATGCGGGACTGCATCGCGCCGACATCGACCGTCATGGTATCGAAGAAGGTTTCGCTTTCGGGGGGATACCCGCCCGCGCGCAGGCTTTCCGCCAGCCGGGCCGCGCGCAGGTGCACCCGCTCGGCAATGGCGCGCAGGCCCATCGGCCCGTGGAACACCGCGTAGAAGCTGGCCATCACCGCCAGCAGCGCCTGCGCGGTGCAGACGTTGGATGTCGCCTTCTCGCGGCGGATATGCTGTTCGCGGGTCTGCAACGACAGCCGGTAGGCCTTGCGCCCGTGGCTGTCGACCGACACGCCCACGATCCGCCCGGGAAGCGAGCGCTTCAGCGCGTCGCGGCACGACATGAAGGCCGCGTGGGGGCCGCCATAGCCCAGTGGCACACCGAAGCGCTGCGCCGAGCCGATGGCGATATCGGCCCCCATCGCGCCCGGCTCCTTCACCAGCGTCAGCGCCAGCAAGTCCGTGGCCACGACCGCGATGGCCTTGGCCGCGTGCAGGGACGCGATCTGCGCCGAGGGATCGGCAAGGCCGCCATGGGTTCCCGGATACTGGAAGATCGCCCCGAACACCGCCGCCGCGTCCAGCGTATCGGCGGCCCCGACCACAACCTCGATCCCCAGCGGCGCCGCGCGCGTCCGGATCACCGCGATGGTCTGCGGGTGGCATCCCTCGTCCACGAAGAACGCGCGCGCCTTCGACTTCGCGGCCCTCTGCGCCATCACCATCGCCTCCGCCGCCGCCGTCGCCTCGTCCAGCAGCGAGGCATTGGCGACCTCAAGCCCGGTCAGGTCCGCCACCATGGTCTGGAAGTTCAGCAACGCCTCCAGGCGGCCCTGTGCGATCTCGGGCTGGTAGGGCGTGTAGGCCGTATACCAGGCCGGGTTTTCCAGCACGTTGCGCTGGATCGCGGGCGGCGTGTGGGTGCCGTAGTAGCCTTGCCCGATCATGCTCACCATCGGCTTGTTCTGCGCCGCGATGGCCCGCATGTGGTCCAGCAACTCGGCCTCCGACAGGGCCGGCCAATCCAGCGCCCGTGTCTGCCGGATGGAGGAAGGAACCGTGTCGTCGATCAGCGCATCAAGGCTTTCCGCCCCGACCGCCGCCAGCATCTCGGCCATTTCAACGGGCGAGGGGCCGATATGTCGGCGATTGGCGAAATCGGTCGGGTCGTAATCGGTCGTCGTCCAGGGCATGTATCGGCTCCATTGGCAGGGCGCAGGGGCCCTTGCTCATTCATCTTGGCGCATAAACTCCGGGGGGCGCGCGGAACGCGCGGGGGGCTGGCCCCCATTGCGACGCCGCCGCTGCTCACTCCCCGATATGGTCCTTGTATTCGTCCTCGGTCATGTAATCGTCGAGCGCGCGGGGATCATCGACCTTGATCTTGAAGAACCACGCGTCCCCCATTGCATCCTCATTGACCAGCGCCGGGTTCTCGACGATCGCCGTGTTGACCTCCACGATCTCGCCGTCCAGCGGGGCAAGAATGTCGGAGGCGGCCTTCACGCTCTCGATCACCACGATCTCGTCCCCCTTGGCGACCTGGGTTTCGATCTCGGGCAGTTCCACGAACACGACATCGCCCAACTGGCTGGCGGCATGTTCCGTGATGCCGACGGTGATGATATCGCCGTCTTCCTTGAGCCATTCGTGGTCTTCGGTGAATTTCATTGAGGGATCTCCGTGTGTCTCAGCGTTTGTAGCCGGGTTGCGTGAAGGGCAGGCGGGCTTGTGCGGCGGGCAGGCGCTTGCCGCGCACCGCGCCGAAAAGTGTGACGTCGGGCGGGGTGCCCGCGTCGATCAAGGCCAGCGCCATGGGCGCGCCGAGGGTCGGGCCGAACCCGCCCGAGGTGACATGGCCAACAGGTTTGGCGGCGTCTTCGTCGGCGTAGATCTCGACGCCCGCGCGCATGGGGGCCCGACCGTCTGGCAGCAGGCCGACACGGCGACGGGGCGCGCCATGTTCGATCTGGTCAAGGATCACCGCCGCTCCCGGGAACCCGCCCGCCCGCGCGCCACCGCGGCGGCGGACCTTGCCGATGGCCCAGGCCTGGCCCGCCTCCACCGGCGAAACGCCCGTATCCATGTCCTGCCCATAAAGCGGCAGCCCGGCCTCCAGCCGCAACGAATCCCGTGCGCCAAGGCCGATGGGTGCGACCCGGTCATCGGACAGAAGCGCCCGCGCAAAGGTCTCTGCGGCAGACGTCGGCACCGAGATCTCGAACCCGTCCTCGCCGGTATAGCCCGAGCGGCTGATCCATAGCTCCGTCCCGGCCCAGACGTGGCGCTGGCTGTCCATGAACCGCAAGTGCGCCACCGCCGGAACCAGGGCCGCAAGGACAGCTTCCGCCTTTGGTCCCTGAAGCGCCAGAAGCGCGCGATCCGTGATCTCGACCACCCCGTCGATATGGGCCCGCAGATGCGCCAGATCGGCGTCGCGGCAGCCCGCATTGACCACGACGAACAGCCCGCCGGGGACCCGCGCGATCATCAGGTCGTCCAGCACGCCGCCCGCGGCATCGGTGAAAAAGCCATAGCGTTGCCGCCCGTCGTCCAACCCCAGAACATCCACCGGCACCAGCGCCTCCAACGCCTCCGCCGCGCCGGCGGGCAGCAGGACCTGCCCCATGTGGCTGACATCGAACAGGCCCGCATTCTCGCGCGTCCACAGGTGCTCGGCCATGACACCGCGTGGGTACTGGACCGGCATGGAAAAGCCCGCGAAGGGCACGAATCTCGCGCCCAACTCCGCGTGCAATCCCTCCAGTTCCAATGTCTTCAGATCGTCGCCCGCCATCGTTTTCGCCCCGCGCCATCCATGTCCGGGTCTTGACTGGCCCGGCATCTGTCCCACGCCATGCCGGCGTGAAATGATGCCCCCTCTGTCCGTTCGCCTGAGATCGTTATCCCTTCGGCGGAGGAGTTCCCCCCTCACTCTCCAGAGTTTTCTTGCACGCCGCAGGTCCTTTTGCCTGAGAGTTTACCGGGGCGGTTGCTCCTTCGGCCCGGGCGTCGGCGGATGCCGCGCGCCCATGTCTCCCTGCGATCATGCGGCAGACCATATGGAGCATTGGGACCGCGATCAAGAGGGCTTGATCGACGGTCTCTATTGCCCCATTCGAGGCATCATGACCGCCCCTGTGACCGCCCCTGTGCCCCCCTCTGCCACCGACCCGTTCTTCTTCGGCTATGGCAGCCTCGTGAACCGCCGCACCCATGCCTACCCGCAGGCGATGCAGGCCTATGTGACCGGCTGGCGGCGGGTCTGGCGCGGCACCCGCCTGCGCAAGGTGGCGTTCCTGACGGTGGAGCCCGATCCGGCGGGTGAAATCGCGGGCCTGATCGCGTCGGTTCCCGGCAATGACTGGGCCGCGCTGGACCGGCGCGAAGGGGCCTATGCCCGGCACCGGGTCGACCGGATCCGCTTCGGTGATCCCGCTCCGCGAGATGTGCAGATCTACGCGGTGGAGCCGCATCTGGCGGACGACGGGACGCACCCCATCCTGCTCAGCTATCTCGACACGGTGGTGCAGGGCTACCTCGATGAATTCGGCGAACAGGGCGCGCGGGGGTTCTTCGATGGAACCGGTGGCTGGCACCTGCCGATCACCGATGACCGGGCCGCGCCGATCTATCCGCGCGCCACGGTTCTCAGCCCGGCCGAGCGCGCTTTCGTGGATGCGAACCTGTCGCGGGTGCGGGCCTAAAGCGTCATGTGCCGCGCACGGGCCCCCCGTTCGATCGCCGCGGCATGGAGGCGGTCTATGTTCAGGGCGTGGCGCAACTCTTCAAGGTAGCGCAACTCGGCCTGCGCGGTCGCGCCATCGGCGGCCGCGACATCGCAGGCCAGCGCATAGGCGGTTTCGAACAGCCGTTCGGGCAGGACGTCCTTCACCATGCCGAACAGCGCATCAAGGCCGTCTTCCTCCTCGAACAGGTCGAACACGATGCCCGCCACGCGCCGCATCCGGTCGGCGTCATAGGTGCCGAACATCGGCAGGTAGTTCACGATCTGCTCGATCGACAAGAGCTCGGCCGTGCGGATGGTTTCGTCCGAGACGGAGATCCCGACCATGACGGCCACGAGGCTGTCTTCCGGGCTGAAGCTTTGATCTGTCATGGCGGTGTCTCCATTCCTGCGCGACTGGTCATTTATTGACGACGGGCGCGGCAAACAATAGGTGCTGTCGCGGACCAATGGTCCGACAGGTGCTGTCGCGGGCCAATTCGCCCGCAGTCTCAGGAAGCTTTCCCATGACCGATCTGCGTGACGCTGCAATGACCTCCAGGGCCTGGCCCTTCGAAGAGGCGCGCGCCGTGCTGAAACGCTACGAGAAGTCCCCGCCCGAGAAGGGCTATGTCCTGTTCGAAACCGGCTACGGCCCCTCCGGTCTGCCCCATATCGGCACCTTCGGAGAGGTCTTGCGCACCACCATGGTGCGCCGCGCGTTCGAGGTGATTTCCGACATCCCGACCCGGCTCATCTCGTTCTCCGACGATCTCGACGGCCTGCGCAAGGTGCCCGACAACGTCCCCAACCGCGAGACCATGGCCGGTTCGCTACAGATGCCGCTGACCTCCGTGCCGGATCCGTTCGGCACGCATGAAAGTTTCGGCCACCACAACAATGCCATGTTGCGCCGGTTCCTCGATACCTTCGGGTTCGACTACGAATTCTATTCCGCCAAGGAATTCTACGAATCGGGCCGGTTCGACGACACGCTTCGACTTGCGGTCGAGCGGTATGATGACCTGATGGCGGTCATGCTGGCCTCCCTGCGCGAGGAACGCCGCAAGACCTATTCGATCTTCCTGCCGATCCACCCCGAGACCGGCCGCGTGCTCTACGTGCCCATGAAATCGGTCGATCCGGTCAACCACACGATCACCTTCGATGACGAGGCGGGCCGCGAATGGACGCTGCCGGTGACGGGTGGCCGCGTGAAGCTGCAATGGAAGCCCGATTTCGGCGCGCGATGGGCGGCCCTTGGCGTGGATTGGGAACCCTATGGCAAGGAACACGCGCCCAACACGGCGATCTATTCGAAGATCTGTTCCATCCTTGGCGGGCGGCCACCGCAGGTGTTCACCTACGAGCTGTTCCTGGATGAGGTGGGCGGGAAGATCTCCAAATCCCAAGGAAATGGCCTGACGATGGATGAATGGCTGACCTATGCCTCGACCGAGTCGCTCAGCTACTTCATGTATGCCAAGCCGAAGACGGCCAAGCGGATGCATTTCGACGTGATCCCCAAGGCCGTCGACGACTACCACCAGCAACTGCGCGCCTATGCGACGCAGGATACCGCTGCGCGTCTGGCGAACCCCGTCTTTCACATCCACGGCCACAACGTGCCAGCGTCCACGATGATCGTCAGCTTCGCCATGCTGCTCAACCTCGCCGCCGTGGCGGGGGCTGCGGACAAGGACGCGCTCTGGGGCTTCATCCGCCGCTACGCGCCCGATGCGGGACCCGAGACCCACCCGGATCTGGACCAGGCGGCAGGCTTCGCGGTGCGCTACTACAACGACTTCGTGAAACCAACGCGGGTTTTCCGCGAAGCGCGCCCGAACGAGATGGCGGCATTGGACGACTTGGCGACGCGCCTGCGCGCCTATGACGGTCCGGTCGAGGACGAGGCGTTGCAAACCCTTGTCTTCGCGGTCGGCAAGGATCACGGCTTCGATCCGCTGCGCGACTGGTTCAAGGCGCTCTACGAGGTGCTGCTGGGCGCATCCCAGGGGCCGCGCTTCGGCGGGTTCATCGCGCTCTACGGGGTGAACGAGACGGTGAGCCTGATCGAGGACGGGATGGCGGGGCGATTGATCACCTGAAACTTTCCGTGCGGGCACTACGTGTGTTGAAATCATCACGTGACCTTGAACCCAGGAGGCCCCCATGACCCGCGTACTTGCCCTGTCCGTCTTCCTTGCCCTGAGCCTTGGCGTGATTGCAGCCTTCGTCGCGCCGCGCCCGGCGGCGGCGCAGGAGTTGTTGGCCCCGAACCCCGAGATCGAGGCTGTCATCGGTGGTCAGCTCGACGCGTTCCGGGCGCAGGACCTGCCGCGCGCATGGGGATATGCCAGCCCGACGATCCAGGGCATGTTCGGCAGCATCGAGCGGTTCGGACAGATGGTGCAGCAGGGCTACCCGATGGTCTGGACCCCCGGGGCAGTCGAATTCATCGACTTGCAGACCTTTGGGGGCGTCATTGTCCAGCGGGTGGAGATCGTGGACCAGGACGGTGCGGTGCATTACCTTGGCTATGCGATGATCCAGACCGACGAGGGCTGGCGCATCAGCGGTGTCCAGATCCTGCCCGCGCCCACCGTGGCGGCCTGACGCCTCGGCGGGGGTCGGGTCGGGCAGCCCCATCGAGCGGACGGAAGCCGCGCTGCGGTCGCGCATGCGACACTTGCCAGGATGAAGGGGCAAGGCGTGCGGCCCATACGGGCGCGGCGCGTTTTCCGGGCAGCCTTAACCTTCACTTAACCTCCTTGGCGTAAACATGAACCTGCAACCCGGGATTCGGCTGTTCCAGTCAGCCGCCCCCGGGCCGATTTCAGACATTGCAAAACAACCGAGGTGACCGTTCTGGGCGCCTCGGTTGCCCTGTCCGGTCGATGGATGACGCGGGCCGCCCCCAAAGGTGCCTGTCCCGTGCGGAAAAGGGGTATGACATGAACCAGGTGATCACCGACGGCCTTATTCTGATGCCGCCATCGTTTGCTGCCGGGCTGGCCCAGTGGTCGCGCACCGACGGCACGCCGGGCAGCGACACATGGGCCACCGCGCCCAATGCGGCCATCGTGGCCGCTGACAGCGATTTCGGTGATTGCCTCGAGATCCTGAAGGTCGACGCGACAACGCGTCTGCGCTGGGTCGGCAACACGCCGATCATTCCCGGCACCTACCTGCGCGTGTCGGCGCGGCTGAAGGTGCTGTCGGGCAACCTGCCCGATGTGCGCATCGGCGCCTGGCCGGGCAATGGCGCGAACGCCTATGTCCCCGGTCTGCCCGAGGCCGGTCCGGTGGTCGATATCGCCTCCTACGGCACTATCGTCACGGTCACCGCAATCCTCGGCACCGGCCAGCGCGGTGGCGTCGATCTGGCCTGGGGCACGGATCCCAGCTTCGCCCATGTCGGTCTCGACCTGATCGGCCCCAATGGCGGGCAGGTGCGGATCGAAAGCGTGACGGTGGAAGATGTCACCTCCGTCTTCCACCGCAAGCTGATGGATTGGGTCGATGTGCGCGACTATGGCGCGATCGGCGATGGCACCACCGATGACCGTGCCGCCTTCGCGGCCGCCGATGCCGCCGCCGCCGGGCGCGAGGTGCTGGTGCCCTCCGGAACCTATTTCATCGGCTCCAACCTGACCTTGACAAATCCCGTCCGCTTCGAGGGCAAGATCACGATGCCCGACAATGTCCGCCTCGCGCTGGACGAGAATTTCGATCTCGATGGCTATGCGGAGGCTTTCGGGGACGAGGTCATCGGCCTCAGGAAGGGTATCCAGCAGCTGTTCAACCAGTCCGAATTCGAGGCCTTCGACCTGTGCGGGCGCCGTATCGTCCTTGACGCGCCGCTGGATGTGCAGGCGATCGTCGAGAACAAGAACACCTATGCCAACCGCCGTGTCATCCGGAACGGCCAGTTCACCGCGGCCTCCTCGGCCGCATGGACGGACGAGGTGCAGACGCGCAGCGCAAGCTGGACGTCCTCTGCGGCGTTCGAGCTGTCGGGCGTGTCCAACGCGGCCTCCATCAAGGTCGGCTCCCTCGTGACCGCGCCGCAGGGCGTCGGGCGCGAGGTCTATGTCCGCGCTGTCAACGCGGCGCAATCGAAGGTGTTCCTGTCCGCGCCGCTCGGCAGGCCGCCGGCGACCCAGAGCTATACCTTCACCCGCTTCAAATACATGCTCGACTTTGTCGGCTTCGAGAACCTGCAACGCTTCATCATCTCGGATATCGAGTTCCTTTGCGGGGGAATGTGTTCCGCGATCATGCTGCCGCTCGACGGGCTCGTGTTCCAGGTCCAGGATTGCTATTTCACCGGCCCGAAGGACCGCTGCATCACCTCTGCCGACGAAGGCTGCCAGGGCATGCAGATCGACCGCTGCCAGTTCCTGTCCAACGAACAGACCCTCAACGTGCCGGACCGCAAGTCGATCTGTTTCAACATCAATTCCAGCGATTGCAAGATCCGCGACAACCGGGCCAACAAGTTCCTCCATTTCGGGGTGATCTCGGGCTCCGGCAACATCATCTCGGGCAACCACTTCTTCCAGGGCGACGGGATCGAGGAAGGCGTGCGCTCGCCGGGTCTGGTGATCGCGGATGCCAATGCCAAGCTGACCTTCACCGGCAACTACGTGGACAATTGCTACCTCGAATGGACCAACGAGAAGGACCCGAGCCCCGATTTCTCCAGCGGCCTGTCCTTTCATGGCCTGACCATTCAGGGCAACATCTTCTTCGCCACCAACACGGCGCCCTGGATGCGGTTCATCTCGATCAAGCCGATGGGGACGGATCATTTCATCAACGGCCTGTCGATCACCGGCAACCTGTTCAAGAAGACCAGCGGCGCGCAACTGGATGCAGTGGAAGGCGTGGATACGTCCGTCGCCAATCTGGATCTCGCCCGCACCGCCGATCTGCAATTCGACGGCAACACCTTCCACGGCATCATCAAGCGGACGGAAAACCCGGTCTATGTCCGCGCGGTAGAGGCGACGGCGACGCAGACCTGGAATGTCGATCTGTCCAATTACCTGCCGTTTGGCGCGCCGGTGAAATACGCCCTGTCGGTGATGCCCGATGGTCCGATGCGGACGGCATCCAACGTCGTCACCTATACCGCGCCCTACGCACAGGGGTTGCAGGGGGTCAACGGCCAGACCTTGCGGGTCACATGGTCGACCGCGCTGAAGGGGGCGGCTTTCGTTACGGCGCGCTGCGACAACTAGGCCCGGGCAGTATCGCTTGAGGATGACGAATGGACCCCGGGGCGCTTGAATGCCGCTCCGGGGTTTCCCCGTGCAGTCGGGCGCGCTAGATCGCACGGGGCTGTCGCATGTCGGAAGGGTCCTGCCCATGCTGCCCCTCGAAAACGTCCGGGATTACCCGCGCCCCCCGGCTCTGGAGCCGGTCGCAGACCGCTTGCGCGCGCTCTTCGCGGGTGTTCCGGTGGCCGACAGCGTTGCCGGGTTGCGGGTGCTGGAGACGCATCACGCGCCCACCTATTACATCCCGCCCGCCGATATTGTGATGTCCGCCCTGGTGCCGTCGACGCGGCAGACCTTTTGCGAATGGAAGGGCAGGGCGGTCTATTTCGATCTGGTCCTGAACGGCACGCGCGCGCCCAATGCAGCGTGGTCCTATCCCGCGCCCACGACCCGGTTCGCGGCCCTGCGCGACCATGTGGCGTTCTATGCGACCGCGCTGGAGGCGGCCTTTGTCGGCACGATCAAGGTGGTGCCGCAGCCGGGCGATTTCTATGGCGGATGGGTCACGCCGAACCTGACGGGCCGCATCAAGGGCGCGACCGGCACCTTGCACTGGTAGACGGCGACTATTCCGCCGCCGCATACTGGATGAACAGCGCCGCGCTGACATAGCGGGTCAGTTCCGTCCACGTGTCGGGGTCCGTCAGCGACAGGATGTCTTCGGTCACGCAATAGCCGTAGCGCAAGACCTCGCCATCGACCGTCTCGAACACCAGATGCGCGCCATCGCTGCTGACCTGCGCCCGTTTTTCGCAGGTCCAAAGGCGCGTGCCACCCTCCCGCAAGCCCCAGATCCCGGTCACGCCGGGGCCATCCGGGGCGTCGGCAAGCAGGATCGCCACGGCGTGATCGTCGGTGAAATCCCAGCCGTCGCCGGTGGTCTCCTCGCGCCAGGTGCCGACGGGCGTGGCGCCTTCGCCCAGGGTGCGCAGATAGCGCCGCCCACCCCAGATCATCACCGCGCCGTCCCGCTGGAAGACCAGCGGATCGTCCGGCTCGGCGATGAAATAGGCGCCCGTGGCGGTGATCTCGTAGGTTTGCGGCTCGCCGGGAAGAAGCCAGATGCCGGCAAGCTGCGGGTCGATGGATGGGTCGCTCATGGCCGAACAATGGCACGGAACCCCGACCGCTGCCTATCGCCGCTTGCGCGACAATGTTCAGGTGAGTCCGTCATGCCACAAGGTCGCGTGCGGACAGCCGGTAGGCCTTGCCGAACCCGCCGTTGAGAAGCGCCGAACAGGGGGCGAAGCGCACCAGCCGGAAATCCCCGAAATCGTAGTAGAGGCGCGCTTTGGGCAGGCGATGCAGGTAATGGTCCTTCAGCGCGCCCTTGTCCGCCGGCTGCGCCTCGGCCAACAGGGTCAGGCGGGGATGGCTCAGCGGATCGCCCCTTGGCGTCGGCTCTCCGATCAGCAGCGAGCAGGCAGGGTTGGCGTCCAGCGCAGAGGTATGGCTCGACAGGGTCGAGATCAGCGTCAGCGGCAGGCCGTCCGGCCCGGCGATCAGGGCGATGCGCGTCACCACCGGCAGGCCGCTGTCCGGGTCCAGCACCGCCAGCGCCGCGAAGCGCGCGGCCGCGATCAGGCCACGCGCCAGGCTGCGGGCCTCGTCATCGGTGGGGCGGATCGGATCGGTCGGGGTCTCGGCCATGGCGGCAAGCTAGCAGGCGCCGCGATCCGGGGCGAGGGGCGCTGTCGGCGGCCGGGGCATGTGGCTCAGAACTCGCGCCAGATGGCCAGCGTCAGGCCGACGGCATCGCTGCCCGTCAGCGCGGCGCGCGCGCCCAACCGCACAGAGACGTCCTCCCCCAGCCCGATCAGGATCGAGGGCGAGACGCTGACAAGCGGGTCCGCATCCGGCCAATCCTCCGCCTTGACCGAGAAGATCGCCGAGACGGACTGCGACAGGCTGAACCCTGCGGTCGCCTCGGCCTGCCAGATGGTGTTGTCCAGATCCAGGTCATGGGTCGCAGTCAGGTCCAGATTGGTCCAGCCGCCTTGATGGCGCATTGGCATGTACCATGCGGCGCCGCCCGCGCCGAAGCCGCGCCCGATGGAGGCGCCAAGGCGCACCAATCCCGTCACGTCGCCATCGCCGACCTGCCGCGCGCCGGCCCCCGCCTGCACCGCCATCTGCCAGACGGCGTCGGGCGGTGTCAGCGTGTAGCGCACGAAGCCGATCGCCTCGCGGCTGGCCTCGCCCCGGCCGATATCGGCGCCCAGGGTCAAGCTGCGGCCAAGGCCAAGCTCCCCATACAGGCTCACATAGGTTTCCGGCTCCCACAGCCCGGCCAAGATGTCCGAAGGGGCCTCCTCCGCCGAGATCTGGAGCGAGACGAAGGCATCGCCCGCCGCGCGCGCCCATGGCCCGGCCATCGCCGGAGCGGCCCACAGGCCGACCAGCGCGCACATCCCCGAAACCGTGACCCTTGCGCAACGCATGAAGGGCATTAGGCGCGCTTCCGCTTAACAAATTCTTAACGTGCCTTGCTGCCCTTCACGCGATGTTGGCATGTTTCACAGATGCCAAATACCAACCCGGGGGGATCCGCGTCCATGGCTCTTGTGCGCCCGCTTCATGAAGACGAGATCGAGCCCGCCCTGCGCGACCACGTCCAGTTCTTCAAGGGTCCCTTGGGGGTGATCCCGAACTCGGTGCGCACCATGGCCCATCGCGCCCCGATCGCGCAGGCCTTCACCGATCTCAACGTCGCGGTGATGACCGATTACGGCATCGTGACCCCGGAATTCAAACGCCTGCTGGGCTATGTGTCCAGCTTCGCCTCCGGCTGCCTCTATTGCCAGGCGCACATGATTCTTGCCTCCGAACGGTTCAATGCGTCCGAAGAGCGGCTGAACGATGTCTTCGATTTCGAAGGCTCCGCCCATTACTCCGAGGCCGAGAAGGCCGCGCTCGCCTTCGCCCATGCCGCCACGCAGGTCCCCAATGCCGTCACGCCCGAGGTCGGCGCGCGGCTGCAAGCGCATTGGGACGAGGGCCAGATCGTCGAGATCATGGCGGTGGTGGCGCTGTTCGGCTACCTCAACCGCTGGAACGATTCCATGGGCTCCGCGCTGGAGGAGCTGCCGATTTCCAGGGGTGAGGCACGGCTTGCCGACGCGACCGGCTGGACCGTCGGCAAGCATGGGTAAGGTGTCGATGTGAACGACCTGACAAGCGCCATCAAGGCCGCCCTTGCCGACCCCGCGACCCGATCCGCGCCGCCGCGCTACTTCGGCGTGCCGATGCGGCCCGTATCGGGGGTGTTTCAGGACCATTTCCTGACGCTCTATCGCAGTGGCCGCGATCCCGACGTGCAGGAACTTCTGTCCCGGCGCCACGACGCCTATGTCGATTGCCTCCGCCTTGCCGGTCTGCGCGTTCCCGAAACCCGGCTGCGCCTGCTGGACGAGGCCGGCCAACAACGCCCCGTCATCATCCAGCGCGCCATCCCCGAGAAGGCGATGCTGGCCGCGCTGTTGGGCACGGCGGGGTCGCCCGCCGCCATCGCCCTGCTGGACCGCGTCGCCACCGATGTGGCCGAATTCTGGCGTCGCGTGGCGCAACGCCCCGAGCGGATCGGGCTGCACGCCAGGATCGAGAGTTTCGCGATGGATGCGGACGGGCCGCTGTTTCTCGATACCTTCCCGCCGCTGATCGGCTATGCCCGCGACGAGATGGGGCAGGTGATCCAGCGCTTCGCCGATCGCGGCCTGGTCCGCAGCCTTGGCAAGGTGTTGCCGGGCCGGGTGCGCGACGTGCAGGATCGCTGGTATACCCCCGCCGGGTCGATCTCGACCCTGATCGACGGCGCGTTGCGTGTGCGGCCGCAGGATACCGGCCTGATCCTCGAATGGGCCGACGGCTTCGCCGCGACCCGACTGGAGGGGCCGTGGCGCAATGCCGTGCAGGCCCTGTTGGCGCGCCACGCGCGCGCCGCCAAGCTCAGCGCGCGCCGCTGGACCGCATTCGTCGGGCGTGACAGACCCCATGCCTGACGGGGATGCGGTGTCGGCAGCGCCCGACATGAAGCCCGACATGAAAATCGTCCTCGTGCACCCCGAGATCCCCGGCAATACCGGCAGCGTCGGGCGCACCTGCGTGGCGCTGGACCTTGAACTGATCCTGATCCATCCGCTTGGCTTCGACCTGTCCGAACGCTCGGTCCGGCGCGCGGGGCTGGATTACTGGAAGCATGTCCGGCTGACCGAATACCCCGATTGGCAAGCGTTTCTCGACGCCCGCCGCCCGCCCGAGGCGCATCTCTTCCTGTTCGAGGATGACGGCACCGGCGGCACCGTCTATGCGCCCGATTATCCCCCCGATGCCTTTCTCGTCTTCGGGAAGGAGACCAAGGGCCTCCCGTCCGAGGTGTTGCAGGGCCGCGCGGCGCAGACCTTCCGGTTGCCCATGCGCTCGCCCCATATCCGTTCTCTCAACCTTGCCAATGCCGCGACGGCGGTGGCCTATCAGGCGATGCGGCCCTATCTCGTCTGACAGGCGGCGGCCGGGTGGGCATTCCGCCTGGGTCTGCTACACTTCGCACATCGCGATTTCGAACGGAGGCCCCATGGAGCGCGCCGAGAAGACATCCCGGCAGAAACCGGAACCGCAATCCCTCAATGCCGAGGTGCAGGCCCTGCGCGAGGAATTGACACTTCTGCGTCGGCACCGGATGTTCTTGATCTATCAATCGGTTCCGCGCGTCCTGCTGCTGAAATTCGCCACCGGGGCGGCGGTCGGCCTTGGCACCGTCGTGGGCGCGACCTTCCTGCTGTCGATCATCGTCTGGGGGCTGAGCCAGATCGAATTCCTGCCGATCATCGGGGAATGGTCGGCGCAGATCGCCAACGAGATCGAGGCATCCCTGAACCGGTCGGAATGACGCCCGACAGCGCGTGGGACCGGTTCACCCGACCCGCGCGGCAACCCGGCTCAGCATGTCGAAATATTGTGCGCCGACGGTGCTCCAGCGATAGCGGCGCCGGGCGATCTCGCGCAGGGCATGGCCCGGATGCGGGTCGGGCGGCGCGCGCAGGGCGGCGGCAAGGCTTGCGGCGTCGGTGAAGAACTCGGCCCGATCTTCGGTCGTCTGGCGGTTGAACACGCAATCGAAGGCAAGGATGCGCAAGCCGAACTGCATCATCTCCACCAGCGCCGGGTTGGTGCCTCCCGCCGAATGGCCGTGGATATAGGCCGAGGCTCCGCTGCGCAGCGCGTGGAGCGGTCCCGGGGCGTAGATCGGATCGAGCAGCCGCATGGCGCCTTGTCCCGCATGGCGCGCGCGCAGGTCGCGCCCATAGGCACTGCGCTGCCAGTTGCCGACGAAGACCAGGGGCGCGCCGGTGGCGGCGAAGGCGTCAAGGATCAGTCCCACGTTGTTCTCGGGCTCGACCCGGCACAGCGCCAGCGCATAGCCCGGCGGCAGGTCCGGCGGCGGCGGCGAGGGCGGATCGGGCAGGCGGACGGCATGATCTCCGCCATAGGCGATCACCTCCGCCTGCACGCCATAGGTCCGCGCCAGGTGCTCCGCGATGGCGGGGCTGTCGGCGATGACGGCGTCGGAGTGCTGCACCGCCAGCCGCTCGGACCAGCGCAACAACCTGCGCGCGACCCCGGACCACTTGTCCCGTCGCCATTCCAGCCCGTCCACATGGGTCACCACCCGGGTTCCCCGGCGGGCCAGAAGCGGCAAGGCCATCGCCCCCGAGACACCCAGCAGAACCGCCACGTCGACACGGCGCGCAATGGCATCGCGCAGGGTCGTGGCGTCGTAAAGGATCGAGGACGCGCCATTGGCGCGAAACCGCGAATAGTGCAATTCGGCGCGCGCGAACTGTTCGGGCCGGTCGGGATAGGCCGGTCGGCTGCAATAGATGCTCAGGCGTTCCGGGCGCGTGACATCGGCATGATACCGCGCAAGGTTTTCGGCAAGTGTTTCGAATCCGCCATAGCGGGCGGGCACCCCGACGGAGCCCAGAAGGGCGATATGCACCCCGTTTTCTTCCGCCATGGCAGGACCTTATCCGTCGGATGCAAAGATGTTCGTGGCCGTTGATAGCCCGGATCGCTGGCCCGACGCAAAGGCCGCCACGGGGCAGGGCAACTGGCGGTTTGCATCGGGTCGCGGAATCGTTAACCGTATTTTAGAAGTGCTCTGTCTTGATGCGCGTGACAATCGGGCGATAGTCTGGTTTGGCTGCGGCCGGAATGTGGCGGCGGTTTGGCGGCCTGACGCTTGGGGGAAATGATGACGATTGTTCCTGATTTCGACCGCAGCAGCGTCGCGCCGGTCCAGATCTCGACCAGCCGCCGGGCCCAGGGTCTTGGTGGCTCTGTGCTGTTCTGGCAGTCCAAGCTGGTCGCCGATGTCGCCGGCGCGCTTCTTCTGGTGCCCGTGGTGATCGTGCTCGGGGCCCTGCTGCTGGTGCTGAACCCGCTCTTCAACCCCGGCCCCCTGATTTTCCGCCAGCGCCGCATGGGTCGCGATTGCACGTCCTTCGTGGCCTTCAAGTTCCGCACCATGACCATCGCTTCCACCGTGCGCGGCCCCGATGATCCGGTCGAAGACCAGCGGATCACCCCGCTGGGGCGCATCCTGCGCCGGACCGGTCTGGATGAGCTTCCGCAGGTCTTCAACGTCCTGTTCGGCGAGATGAGTTTGATCGGACCGCGCCCCGATTGCATCCACCACGCCGAACGGTTCCTCGCCGTGATCCCCGAATACCGGCGTCGCTACTGCGTGCGTCCGGGGATGAGCGGCCTGTCGCAGATCCGGCTTGGCTACGTGGTCGGAACGGAAGCCACGCGCGCCAAGGCCGTCACCGACATCGAATATATCGCGCGGGCCAGTTTCGCGCTGGATCTGTGGATCGTCTGGCGCACCTTCATCACCGTGGTGACGGGCCGGGGCGACTGATCGCACCCCGGGGCCGCCTGGCCGCAAGGACGCTGCCCTAAACGCTCAGAAAGGTCACGTCGCCCTCGGGGTCGATGCGCGCGGCCGTCAGCGGTCCGCCATAGACCGCCCCGGTATCGACCGCAATGCGACCGGCAATCGCGAAAGGCGCCTCGAAGGGCTGGTGGCCGAACGCCACCCAATTGCCGTCCACCCGGTCCTCGGTCAGGAAGCCCTCCGCGCCCCACAGCAGGGTCTTGGCCGGTTGCGCGGTCATCTCCAATGCCGGATCGGCACCCGCATGGACCACCCAGAGCGAGCCCGAGGACCAGCTCAGCGGCAACTGCCCCATCCAGTCGACCAGGTCCTGACCCATCGCGTCCAGCAGGTCGCCCGCGGCATCCAGCAATTCGCCCGGATTGCGGCTGTCCTGCGTCAGGCCCGCCCCGACCCCGAAACTCGCCAGCGTCTGCAATCCCCCATAGCGGATCCACCGCTTCGCCGAACCGGTCGGATCGGCCAGGAAATCCAGCATCATCCGCTCGTGGTTGCCCATCAGGCCGATCAGCAAATCCGGGTGATCTGCCGTCATCTGCGCCATGAAGCGCAGGATGTCGGCGCTCGACTCTCCGCGATCGATGTAATCGCCGACGAAGACCACGCATCCGGGCGTGCCTTGCGACCGTGCAAGGTCCGAATCGATCCGCTCCAGCAGCGCGTTCAGCTTGTCGATGCACCCATGGACATCCCCCACCACATAGACGAGTTCGTCCGGCGTCGGCGCCTGCCATTGCATCATGATTCGGTTTCTCCAGTCTTCGTCCTTCTCCCTAACCCGGGCGTGTCCCGATTGCATCTGCTCAGAATTTTTCTGTCGATCCCGCTCCGGTCCCGGGATGCAGGCTTTCAACATTCCGGCCGGGTGCCCATAAGGGGAGCAGACCCCCGCATGCCGGGGCAGGGACGGAGGGCTAGATGATCAGCAGATTGCGCAGGGCGATCCTGGCACTCGGGCTGTCTGGTCTGGTTGGCTGCGGGTCCGCCTATGTGTCCTCCGACATCAGCGGTTTCGCCGGAGAGGATGGGGTTCAGGTCGTCACCCTGTCGCCGGCCATCGTGGCCCAGGCCAATCGCAGCGCCTACCAGCCGCAAAGCCTGCCGGAAGCCTTTTCGCGCATCGCGGGCGCGGGCGGCGGGCCGCGCGGCGCAGCGCGTCTGCCCGACCCGGTCTTCGACCCGCAAGCGCGCCCCGGCACCCTCGAATTGCGCGTGCCCCCCGCCACCGATCCCGGCCCCTACCGCATCGGCGTCGGCGATGTGCTGATCCTCGCGACCCCGCGTGGCGAGTCATCGGTGGAAGAGCTTGCGGGCCTCGTGGCCGCCCAGAACCAGCGACAGGGCTACACCGTGCAGGACAACGGCGATATCGCGATCCCCGACGTGGGCCGGGTCATGGTGGCCGACATGACCTTGCCGCAGGCGGAAGACGCCGTTTTCGAGCGTTTGATCGAAGCGCGGATCGACCCGTCCTTCAGCCTCGAAGTGGCGGAATTCAACTCGCAGCGCGTGTCCGTTGGCGGTGCTGTGCGCAACCCGGGCGTGTTTCCGGTCGGCATGACGCCGGTGTATCTGGATCAGGTCCTCGCCTCCTCCGGCGGGCTGGATCTCAGCGGCGACGACTTCGCCGTGATCCGCATCTACCGCGATGGCCAGATCTACCAGATCCCGACATCCGAGCTGTATTCCGACCAGGGCCTGCAACGGGTGCGCCTGATCGACGGCGACAGCCTCTTTGTCGACACGGCCTATGATTTCGAACAGGCGCAGGCCTATTTCGAAGAGGTCATCGCGCGCGCCGATTACACGCGCTCGGCCCGTGCCGATGCGATCCAGGAACTGCAGACCGAGGTGTCGATCCGCCGGGCCGCGCTGGAGGAAAGCCGCCAGAACTTCCGGGACCGGGTCGAATACGGCGCGGAAGGGGGCGAATATGTCTATCTCGCCGGCGAGGTGGATCAACCGGGCCGCTTCCCGCTGCCGTTCGAGACCCGCGCCACGCTGGCCGATGCGCTGTTCGATGCCGGCGGCTGGAGCGAAAGCACCGGCAACCCGGCGCACATCTACCTCCTGCGGGCCGACGGGGACAGATCGGCCGACCGGGGCGCCGTGACGGCCTATCGTCTCGATGCCTCCAACGCCGCCAACCTGGTGCTGGCAACCCGGATGGAGTTGCGCCCCGGCGACGTCATCTTCGTGGCGGAACAACCGATCACCCGCTGGAACCGGGTCATCGACCAGATCACGCCGTCGATCTTCAACATCGGGGCTGCGGCGGTCCGCTAGGCGGCGTCGCGTTCAGCCGGACGGCGCGCAAACGAAAGCCCCGCGCGGATTGCTCCGGCGGGGCTTGCAATGTCAGGCCTGCGAAGCGGTCAATCGGTGGTGCCGCTGGCGGTGCCGTCGCTTGCTTCGTCGTTCAGGATCGTGACCAGCGCGACCACGGTAATACCGAAGAAACCCGCCAGCATGGCAAGCTGCGTTCCGCCCAGTCCGCCGGTCCCGATGCCGCGAAGCGATTCGGGCGAGGCCCCCTGGGTCGACAGCACCGGCTGGATACCTTGCGCCAGGGACGCGGATCCGAGGCTGGCGATGATGGCGGCAGTCAGAAGAGCCTTTTTCATGGCGCATCTCCAGGTTGAATGAAACTTGTCCGGACGATACCCGCGCCGGGGCCATGACGCAAGCCTGCGGTGGGCGAATCGCGGCTTATGGTTAAACGCCGCGCACGGATGCGCATCGCCCGATCGCGGGATGCCGCCTCAACGATACAGCCGTTCGATATGGACATGGCCAAGCTCGGCCCCGGCCCATTGATCGGACACCCAGACAAGGCCCGCCGCGTCGATCCAGTAACGGTTCTCGAACCCTGCGTCTCCGGTCGCGGTCTCGATGCAGCGCTCGGTCGCCGGTGTCAGGCGCCGGGTCTCGCCGAAGATGGCGATCGCCTCTGGCGCGCCGAAGCCGATATCGCAGGCATGGCTGGTCCGGATCTGCGCCAGGTCGCCGCCCAGGCGGATGGCGAGGCGGCTGACCCGACCGGCCCGGGCGGTCGCAAGCGCCCTGCGCGTCCCTTCGATATCCGAGGCGTGGAGGTCGTGGATGAACCCGCGCGTCGCGCGCAGCACGCCCTCCCGGCTCAGCGTCAGGGTCAGCGCATCCTCGCCCCGCCAGGTCTCGTCCGGGCCGTTCGTGGCGACCGGCCACAGGATCGCCCGCGCCTGGATGCTGTCGATCTGCACGTAGACCAGCGGGGTCGCGGCCTGGTCGATCAGATCGCGGGTGAACACCGCCCGCAGGTCCGGCGGCGCATCGGGCGCCCCCGTCCCGGACCGATCGAAGATTTCACGCAGAAGGTCGCGCGCCACGGAAACGGCGGGATCGCGCTCGCGGCTGTCGCGGCTGTCGCGGCTGTCGCAGCCGGCAAGGGCGGCAAGGGCGGCGATGGCCGCCAGCGTCAGCAGAACACGCCTCAACGCCATACCATGGCCTCCGTCTCTTGCAGCATGGGGCGAGAATAATCGGTGACAAGATCGTGCAGCCGGCCCTGCACGTTCAACCGCGCGCCGCCATCGCGCTGCACCGGGCGGATCGTGCTGGACAGGGTGCGGGTATTGGCGGTGCCGACGAACCAGGCCAGCGGGATCTCCACCTCGATCCCCTTGTCGAACGAGCCCTCGCCGAAGCTTTCGAACGACACGTCGGTGAAGGTCGCGAAGGCCCCCACGCGCCAGCCGTTGTTGAAGGTCCGGTCCAGCCGGATCGTCGTGCCCCAGTCGCCTGCAAGGTAGCGCCCGGCATCCACCTGCAGGTCGAAATCGTCGTTCAGACGGTAATAGGCCGAGACATGGCCCGTGGTCACCGAATAGTCGCGCAGCCCGAAGCCGCCGTCATAGGCGCGGGCCCGGACATGGTTGATCTCGACCCCAAGCCCAAGGCGCGACGCTGCCGGTTGCCACAGCAACTCTCCCGAAACGCCCGCATACATCCGTTCCAGGTAGCCCACCGTCACCCGGCTGTAGAGGTTTTCGGCCGGTCGCCCGTAATGCGCCAGCGTCAGGCGGTTGAGATAGGCTGCGTTCTCCGCCCGGTAGCGCGCGCTGTCCGAACGGACCACCGGCGGCGGGTTCGGCGGCGGGGCATTCACGATCCGGGCGTCTTCAAGGTTGCCGAACAGCGGTGCCCGGATCGCGCCTTCGGCGACGAAGCCGCCGCCCAAGCGGTATTCCGCCCGCAACGACACGCCGACATTGAACAGGAAGGGGTTCTCCGGGTCGAAGACCGAGGTTTCCAGATACGGCCCGATGGCCCATGTGAAGCGTGGCGGCGGCACGTCCAGCTCCAGCCCCACCGGGTCCGCCACCCGGCGCGCATCCTCGATCCCGGCGCCCGCCAGCAGCAGGCTCGATCCGTCGGGGTGGAACTCCAGCGCCTCCAGATCGCTGCGCGCGACCCGCACGCGGGTGGTGTCCATGCCTTCCACGACGAAGATCACCTCGAACACCTCGACCGAGGGCGGCAGCGACGCACTCATCGCGCGCAGGACGCGACCAAGCGCCTGGGCCGAATAGTTGTAGCGCGTGTTGCGCACCCGCACCGTCGCCCGCCCCGTGTCCAGCGCCAGATGCTCCAGGTAAAGGCCCTGATCCTCGAAGGTCTGCTCGAAATTCGTGCGCAGGATGTTTGCGCCGCCGGGCTGGTCGAGCCAGCCTGTGTCGTAGGGCGTGGACTGCCGGGGGCGCACGTCCAGCGGGCGCGGCGCGGGGTCTGCGGCGCCGGGCGGCAGCGACGGGCGGTGCGGGTTCAGCGCCAGCGACAGCGACAGGCCAAAGGTGTCGCCGCCCAGGACATGGGCGCCGCCGGTGAAGACATCGTTGATCGCATAGGTCGCGCCGATATTGAACGGCGAGGTGTCGGCGGGCCGCAGGCCATCGGCGGTTTCCTCCCGGTAGGTGTCGGACGAATATTCCAGTTGCACCCGAAGCCGGTCGCTCGCCTGCCACTCGATGCCGCCGAAGATCGCCGCATCGCCCCGGAAAAACTGGTCGGTGTTCAGCGTGCCGCCCAGCACGTCGACTATGCCCGGTCGCGTCTCGAAGCTGTCGTCCAGGATCCCCAGCGGGTTGGTGAAGCCGTTGCGCTCTCCCAGTCGGCCCCAGCCGAGGCCGACACTGACCGCGACGCGATCCTCGGGCCCGAAATGCCGCGTCGCCACGATGTATTCGCCGCCATAGACGCCGGTTCCCGCGATGTCGCGGATGCCGATGGCCAGCGCCGGACGCCAGCCGCGTTCGTCCAACACCTGCCAATGCAGGTCGAAGCTGCGGTCATAGTAGACATCCAGCGTGCCGGTGCCCGGGCCGGGGGCGAAATCCGGGATACCGGCATACCGGAAGGTCGCGGTGACATCGGGCAGCACCTGGAACGAAAGGGTGCCGCGCGATCCGGTGACGGCATGGGAGAAGGTGAAGCCAAGTTCTCCATCCGGCATGGCGTGGGCGGACGGCATGTCGATCAGGCCGGGCAAGCCATAGGTGTTCAGGGTCGGGCGGAAGGGCAGCCGGTGCTGTTCGTCGGAATGGGCCGGAACCGTCAGCGCAAGGGTCGCAACGGTCGCGCACAGATACCAACGCAATCTTTTCATGTCGGGTCCGGCCCACCTTGTCCGCCGCGCGCCTGCCTGCGCGCCCTCGTCATAACCGGTTTCCGCCCCCGTGGGCACGTCGCCCCGCCCCGCCCGGCAATTTTCCACAGGCTCCGATGCAGGATAGTCACGCCGTTCTGCCCGGCCCGGCATCCATCAGGGCGGGCCTGCCGACCTGCCTCGAATGGCGGTTCCCCGATGGGTCCGATGCAGGGTCGAATGTGCTTCCCGCCATGCCCTGCGACCGTCCCGCAGGCCCGCCGCCCCACCTTGCACGGTGAATGTTCGCCGGCATCGACGCGGGATCGCCCCGCCGTTCCGCCCTGCGCGATATCCGCCCTGCGGGCTTGCCGCCCTGCGCGATATCCGCCCCGGCCCGCCCTGTCATCCTCCATATGCTGCGACGCAGGATCGCTCGTCCGCCCCGCGGTGGCCGAGACCGTTTCCCGGTGCCCGCCGCCCCGCCCGCCGGGTGATGGTCCGCAGCGGCCGACGCGGGATCGCCACGCCGTTCCGCCCTGCGCGATACCCGCCCTGCGGGCCTGCCGCCCCGGCCCGCATGGGTGAAAATCCGCAGGCTCCGATCCGGCATCGGCACGTCCTTCAAGGGTGTTCAGGCGATGGCGCAGGGCAGGTGAGCGCCCTCCGGAAGGGCCGCATAGGCCACCCCTTGCAGGTCGTGTCGCCCGGTCGCGCGGGCGTGCTGCGCGATGGCGTGGCGCAGGGCGTCCTCCGACAGGAACGGGCGCAGCGCCTCCAGATCCAGCAGGGCACGGCAGGCCGAGATCGCTTGCGCGGCGGGATCACCCTTGGCTCCGGTCCGCGCCCTTGCCCCGTCCTGCGGCGCGCCGTGGGGGATGCGGCCGAAGCGGGTGTCCTGATCCGGGCGGGCATGCAGCAGCGCCTCCGACAGGGTGGCGCGCGCCTGGGTCAGGGCGGCTTCATGGGGGGCGAAAAGCCGCTCTGCCCGCGCAAGCGCGGCCTGCGCCGCGCGGCCTTGCGTCAGGCGTTCGCGGGCCAGATCCGCCTGCAACCCGGCCAGATGGCGCAAGGCCGTCGCCGCGTCCGCAACGGTCAGCTCCGGCTCCCGCGCCAGCGCATCCGCCCGGGCGCAGTAGCGCGTGGCGCGGGCGGCAAGATGCTCGACCGGCGGTCGGGGGCGGCGTGGCGGATGGGACATGTCGTTGGGCATGTGTGCAAGCCTGCCGCGATTCTGGTTAACGCATGATTACCGCGTGACCGCCGACCCAGCCGCCCTCACGCCGTCGGCGCGGTGGTGCAGGCGCGGAACGCGGCGACCTCGGGCGCCGCCCCCTCCAGCGACAGCGTGACCGCCGCCGGGCCGCTGATCCCCGTGGCCGTGCCGTTGAACTGCAGCCCGTCCAGCACATTGCCGAAGCCCCGATCCGTCACGCTCAGGGCGCGGCGGTCGGGCGACAGCACGTGGCGGTCGGTGCGGATGATGTTGGGCCGCGGCCCGTCGAACACCATCGCGAAGGAGGGCGCCACCGGCCATGGATCGGGGGTGGTCAGGGTGATGGTGTAGTGCGGCACGGCGGGGTCGAAGGTCAGCCGGACATCGCCCGATGCGTCTTCATGGCCGAGCGTGCACAAGCCGCCCTCCACCCCGGCCTCCCAGCCGAGCGCGGGGCGCGCCAGCGGACCCGCCAGGGCGAGACACACCGCGACGACCCCGGCACATTGGGGCAGAACCTGCACCATCGAAGCCTCCGTCCCGTTGCCCGCCATCAGATGTCGCAAAGGCCCTTCGCGTCAAGCCCGACCCGCATGGCGGCCTTGCGGCATGGCAGTCCCTGCGGCAGGCTTGCCCGATGACCCGGGAAGACTTCAACAGCTTCTGCGCCACCCTGCCCGCCGCCAACCACGTGGTCCAGTGGGGCAATGCCGATGTCTGGAAGGCCGGCCCCAAGGTCTTCGCCATCTGCGGCCGGGCCGGCGGGCGCGACGCCTTCACCTTCAAGGTCGGCGACATCGCGTTCGAGGTGCTCTCGGACAGCCCCGGTATCCGACCCGCGCCCTACCTCGCCGCGCGCGGGATGAAATGGGTGCAGGTCTACCGCGACGGCGCGCTCTCCGATGCCGCCCTGCGGGCCCATGTCGCCGACAGCCATGCCCTTGTCGTGGCGGGAATGACCCGTCGACTGCGGGCGCAGCTCGGCCTCTGACCGCCCCGGCCATATGGGCCACCTTTTGCCGCAAAATTGCCGTCTCGCCTTGCCATCCAAAAGGCCACGATCCAACCCCGAGATGTCCCGATGCGCACGCCGTTGATCCTGCTCGTCCTGTCCGTTGCGACCGCGGCGGGGCTTCATGCCCTGTCGGGCCCGACGCTGACCCTGCCGCTGGCGCTTGCCGCCCTGTCTTCCATCGCGGCACTGATCCTGACCCTCGGCGCCCTGCGCCGTGCACGCCGCACGCGCCGCACCGCTCCCAAGGCCCGCGCTGAAGTCACCCGACGCGCCTCCGCCCGCCCGGTGCCCCGCCCGGTGCCCCGCCCGGTGCCCCGCCCGGTGCCCGCTGCGAAATCCCGCCCGAAGCCCCGCTTCGCCCGCCGCCTCACCGCGCGCGCGCCCCATGTCATCCTCGACGGCTCCAACGTGATGCACTGGAACGGCGAAGCGCCGCAGATCGACACCCTGCGCGACGTCATCGCGGCGCTGCAGGCGCAAGGCTACCGGCCGGGCGTCGTTTTCGATGCCAATGCGGGCTACAAGTTCGGTGCGCGCTACCTCGACGACCGCCATTTCGCGAAGCTGCTGCGCCTCAAGCCGGACCGCGTTCTCGTGGTCCCGAAGGGCGAACCCGCCGATCCCACCATCCTCGCCGCCGCGCGGGAGTTGAAGGCCAAGGTCGTCACCAATGACCGCTACCGCGACTGGGCCGGAGACTTCCCCGAGGTGGCAGGCTCCGGCCTGCTGGTGAAGGGCGGCTACCACGACGGCAAGCTGTGGCTGGACGAACAGGCGCTGGCCCAGGCGGCTTGAGTCGCGCCGCGCCCCCGGTGCGGTTATTCCACCCGCACCATCAACAGCATCGCGGTCAGCGCACAGCCGATGCCCGCACATTCGCGCAGGCCAAGCCGCTCGCCGAACATGACGGCCCCGATCAGCGCCAGCGCGACCAGCGTCAGC
Organism: uncultured Roseicyclus sp.; assembly: GCA_964615955.1. GTDB lineage: Bacteria > Pseudomonadota > Alphaproteobacteria > Rhodobacterales > Rhodobacteraceae > Gymnodinialimonas. The sequence continues at coordinate 3,966 of CAZTUG010000040.1, read as the reverse complement.
ATGGAATAGGCCACGCCCGCCATGCCAAGGGTCAGGTGCCGCATCGCGCCGAACCACAACAGCGCCGAGATGGCGTAGAGGACGATGCCCACCACGACCAGCGCCGAGATCACCGGCAGCCCGCGATCTGCGGCAAGCTTCAGAAGATAATCCCCGGCAATCACGACCAGAGCCGTAACGGCAATGAAACCAAATCCGTGTGCAATACTGTTCATGACTCTTCCCCGTGGCCGACACGGGCCCCCTTGAATGGGGTCAGGGTGGCCCCACCGCGCAAGGCGGGCAATGGCGGGTATCCTTACCCTGGGGCAGGACAGGGGTGCGATCGTCCCCGCCGGCCGTTCCGACACGCCGCTGCCGCAACGCGACATGCGCCGACATCCGGGGAAACGGATGTCGGCGCGCGGCCTGTGTCCGGCTGCGCCGGGGCCTGCCTCAGCGGGCGGGCAACAGCACCCGGTCGATCACATGCACGACGCCGTTGGATTGCATCACGTCCGCCGTCTCGATGGTGGAAAAGCGGCCGGTCTGGTCGAACATCACGATGTCGTCGCCGACCATCTGCGCGGTCAGCGTGCCGCCCGCGACGGTGGTGAAATTGGCGTAGCGGTTGTTCTGGATCGCCTCCACCAGATCCGCTGCCGTGATCGTGCCGGGCACCACGTGATAGGTCAGGATGCCCTGCAGTGCCGCGCGGTTCTCGTCGGCCATCAGGAAGGCGACGGTATCGGCGGGCACGGCGGCGAAGGCGTCGTTCGTCGGCGCGAAGACGGTGAAGGGGCCATCGCTGGCCAGCACATCGACCAGTTGCGCCTGCGTCACTGCGGCGACCAGCGTCGTCAGGTTCGGCGCGGCCGAGGCATTCACCGCGATCGGCTGATCCGCCAGCATCGGCGCGCCGCCGACGGTCGGGTTGTCCATCGCCATCGCGTCGCCCGAGGCGGTGCCAAGCACGTTGTCCAGCGTCAGCGCGGAATGCGCATCGCCGAACGCGGCGGTGGCCAGAAGCGCCGTGGCGGCACTGGCGAGGATCGTGGTCTTGAAGGTCATTGGGTCTCTCCCGTTGGTGTTGTGTCGGGGGAGCCACGGGGGAGGGACGGGGGAGGTTTCGGGGCAGGGATCACGAAAGCGTGAGCGGGGGAAGGCCCCAGCGCGGAACCAAGGCCGCAGGCCGCCGCGCCATCCATTGCCCGAAAGGCGCATTTGCAGCGCGAGTTATGCCGAGAGGGGCAGGCCCCCACCCCAACACACACACCGGCCCGGCGATCTGGCTGGTCTTGGTGCCTCGTTTCGAGGGCAGAAGGATGTGTCTGTCATGAAGTGGCAGCAAAGCCCGTCGCATCGCCGCGCCGCGGCCCGCCGATGGCGCGCGGTCGATCCGGAACGCTCTGCAAAGAAAATGGCCCCGTCTCAGACACCATGATGGAAGGCTTCAGTGGGCAAGGGGGAAAACGCGCTGGCCCCATTGAAGCCATGGATGACGGAAACGATCAGCCGTCAAATGGGGGAAGGCGATTTGCCCATTTGTAACGATCGTCCGGGTCGGTTGGCGGTGTGCCCCGGATTGGACGGCTGGAGACATGGTGGGTTGCGTGTGCGCTCCTCATTCTCCCATTCGCGCCTTTCTCTGCTCAAGGTTCTATTGGTGAAGAATCCAACCAACGTGGAAGCAACCAGCATCACGGGAAAAAGAAAGAACCAGGCTGCGAAATACAGCACTGCGCCAACGAAGCCTTGGCCAAGTGCCCAAGCAAAAAGAACACCTGCACCCAAGATGACGTAGCTCATCAATGCTAGCGCGAGAAACACAACGACAAGCAGGATAACGATGGCAGCAACGATCCACCCGGTATCATCCACGATCAATTCCCTTCTGGCATCCATTCAATCCCTACCAAACTCCTAAAAAAATACCAAATCCATATAAAATCAACAACTTACACGACTTATCACGCGTGATAACCCCCCTCACACCCCTCTACCGCTTGCCGCCATACCTGCTCTTGCCGCCCCGCATGCCCCCGCGACCTCCCGTCGATCTCCCGCCCGCCTTCGACGCGCCCTCGACCGCCGCCTCCACCGCCGATTGCCGGGCCAGCGGGTCGTCGGCGATGGCAAGTTCCACCGTCTCCAGCCGCTTGACCTCGTCGCGCAGCCGCGCCGCCTCCTCGAATTCGAGGTTCTCCGCCGCCTTGCGCATCTGCACCCGCAGCCCGTCCAGATGCGCCGCAAGATTCGCGCCCACCAGCGGCTTGTCCACCTTCGCCGTCACCCGGTTCATGTCCACGTCGCCCTTGTAGACGCCCAGCATGATGTCATCGACATTCTTGCGGATCGTCGCCGGCGTGATCCCGTGTTCCTCGTTATAGGCCACCTGTTTCGCGCGCCGCCGGTCCGTCTCGCGCATGGCGCGTTCCATCGAGCCGGTGATCCGGTCGGCATACATGATGACGCGGCCTTCCGCGTTCCGCGCGGCGCGACCGATGGTCTGGATCAGCGACGTCTCGGAGCGCAGGAACCCCTCCTTGTCGGCGTCCAGAATGGCCACCAGCCCGCATTCGGGAATATCCAGCCCCTCGCGCAGCAGGTTGATGCCCACCAGCACGTCGAAGGCCCCCAGCCGCAGGTCGCGCAGGATCTCGATCCGTTCCAGCGTGTCGATGTCGGAATGCATGTAACGCACGCGGATGCCCTGTTCGTGCATGTATTCGGTCAGATCCTCCGCCATCCGCTTGGTCAGCGTCGTGGCGAGCGTGCGGAAGCCCTTGGCGGCCACCTTGCGCACCTCGTCCAGCAGGTCGTCCACCTGCATCTCCACCGGGCGGATCTCCACCATCGGGTCGATCAGGCCGGTGGGGCGGATCACCTGTTCGACGAAGACCCCGCCCGCGCGCTCCAGCTCCCACGCGCTCGGCGTGGCGGAGACGAACACGGATTGCGGCCGCATCGCATCCCATTCCTCGAATTTCAGCGGCCGGTTGTCCATGCAGGACGGCAGGCGGAAGCCATGCTCGGCCAGGGTGAACTTGCGCCGGTAGTCGCCGCGATACATGCCGCCGATCTGCGGGACGGAGACGTGGCTTTCGTCGGCGAAGACGATGGCGTTGTCGGGGATGTATTCGAACAGCGTCGGCGGCGGCTCTCCGGGCGCGCGGCCGGTCAGGTAGCGCGAGTAATTCTCGATCCCGTTGCACACGCCGGTGGCTTCCAGCATCTCGATGTCGAACTTGGTGCGCTGCTCCAGCCGCTGCGCCTCCAGCAGCTTGCCCTCACCCACCAACTGGTCGAGCCGCATCGCAAGCTCCGCCTTGATCAGTTTCACCGCCTGCTGCATCGTCGGGCGCGGCGTGACGTAGTGGGAATTGGCATAGATGCGCACCTTCTCGAAGGTGTCGGTCTTGGCGCCTGTCAGGGGGTCGAATTCGGTGATGCCTTCCAGTTCCTCCCCGAAGAAGGACAACCGCCACGCCCGGTCGTCCAGATGCGCGGGCCAGACTTCGAGACTGTCGCCCCGCACCCGGAACGTGCCGCGCTGGAAGGCGGCGTCGTTGCGGCGGTATTGCTGCGCCACCAGATCGGCAATCACCTTGCGCTGGTCATATTCCGTGCCCGCGAACAGATCCTGCGTCATCGCGCCGTAGGTCTCGACGCTGCCGATGCCGTAGATGCACGACACCGAGGCCACGATGATCACGTCGTCGCGTTCCAGCAGCGCGCGGGTGGCCGAATGGCGCATCCGGTCGATCTGTTCGTTGATCTGCGATTCCTTCTCGATATAGGTGTCGGACCGCGCCACGTAGGCCTCGGGCTGGTAGTAGTCGTAATAACTGACGAAATACTCGACCGCGTTCTCCGGAAAGAAGCTCTTGAACTCGCCGTAAAGCTGCGCGGCCAGCGTCTTGTTCGGTGCCAGGATGATCGCGGGGCGCTGGGTTTCCTCGATCACCTTGGCCATGGTGAAGGTCT
>CAZTUG010000039.1:18477-29126 GCA_964615955.1 uncultured Roseicyclus sp. | reverse complement strand
CCTCCCCCGGCCTCCCCCGGCCCCCCCGGCCCCCCCGGCCCCCCCGGCCACGACCGAAGAGGCGAAGGGCAAGGGCGATGCAATGCGTCCAAGCCGCGTCCAAAGCCGGGCTGATCCAGTTCAGCCGCGCGGTGGCGGTGCAATGCGCGTGCCGCGACGGACGGGTGCTGCCCTCAGCCCGGCGGGTGCCCATATCCGCCGCCGCCGGGGGTGTGCATCACGAAGACATCGCCCTCGTCCATCTGCGCCTCGTCATTGCCGCGCAGCGCGATCTCGGTGCCGTCCGCCCGCACGATCCCGTTCCTGCCCACGGCCCCCGCAGCCCCCCCCGCCGCGCCATGGGGCGGCACCTCGCGGTGCGACGACAGCACCGTCACCGTCATCGGCTCCAGGAACCGCAAGCGGCGGGTGATGCCGCAGCCCCCCTGCCACTTCCCCGCCCCGCCCGAGCCCTGCCGGATGGAGAATTCGTCCACCCGCACCGGGAACCGCGTTTCCAGCACTTCCGGGTCGGTCATGCGGGTGTTGGTCATATGGGAATGCACCGCGCTGGTGCCGTCGAACCCGTCCCCCGCGCCGGTGCCGCCGCAGATCGTTTCGTAATTCTGGTGCACCGCGTTGCCATAGACGAAGTTGTTCATCGTCCCCTGGCTGCCCGCGATCACGCCAAGTGCCCCGTAAAGCGTATCGGCAATCGCCTGGCTTACCTCGGTATTGCCGGAAATCACCGCCGCCGGGGCCTTCGGATTGATCATCGAGCCGTCCGGCACGATCAGGTGCAGCGGTTTCAGGCACCCCTCGTTCATCGGGATGTCGCTGCCGACCAGCGTGCGGAAGACATAAAGCACCACCGCCCGGCAGATCGCCAGCGGCGCGTTGTAGTTGAACTCCGATTGCGGGGACGTGCCGGTGAAGTCGATGGTCGCGGCGCGCGCGGCCTGGTCCACGGTGATCCGCACCTCGATCTGCGCGCCGCCGTCCAGCGGGTAGGTGAAAGCGCTGTCCGTCAGCACGTCGAGCACGCGGCGCACGCTTTCCTCGGCATTGTCCTGCACGTGGGACATGTAGGCATGGACGGTTTCCAGCCCGAACTGTTTCGTGATCCGGGTCAATTCGCCCACGCCGGTGGCATTGGCCGCGATCTGGGCGGCAAGGTCGGCCATGTTCTGATCGACATTGCGGCACGGATAGCGGCCCGAGGCCAACAACGCGCGCGCCTGCGCGTCCTGCAACACGCCTTCCTTTACGAGAACGAAGTTGTCGATCAGCACGCCCTCTTCCTCGATCACGCGGCTGTCGGGCGGGGCGGATCCGGGCGTCTTGCCGCCGATATCGGCGTGATGCCCGCGCGACGCGACGGTATAGACGATCCGGTCGCCGTCGAAGACCGGCGTGATCACGGTGACATCGGGCAGATGCGTGCCGCCATTGTAGGGGTTGTTCATCATGAACACGTCACCGGGGCGGATGCGGCCTTCGTTCATCCGCAAGATGGTGCGCACGCTTTCCGACATCGAGCCCAGATGCACCGGCACATGGGGCGCGTTGGCCACCAGGTCGCCGCTTTCGTCGAAGATCGCGCAGGAGAAATCGTAGCGTTCCTTGATGTTCACCGAATAGGCGGTGTTGGCCAGCGTCGCGCCCATCTGTTCCGCGATCGACATGAACAGGTTGTTGAACACCTCCAGCATCACCGGATCGACCGAGGTGCCGATCGCCTCCTGCCGCCGCAGGGGCACGGCCCGGGTCAGGATCAGGTTGCCACCCGGCCCGCATTCCGCCTGCCAGTCCTGTTCGACGATATTGGTCCCCGTCGGCTCCGTCAGGATCGCGGGGCCGTCGACCACGTCGCCCCTGGACAGCGTCGTGCGGTCCACCACCGGCACCTCGCGCCAGGCACCCGCCGACCACATCCGGCCCGTCCGCGGCGCGGCCGTCGCGGTGGCGTCATCGGGCAGCGAGACGCTTTCCCCGGTCGACCCGATGGCTTCCGCCGTCAGCACGTCGATCAGAAGCCGCGCGCCCTCGGGCACGAAACCGAAGCGCTGGGCATGCGCCTCCTCGAAGGCTTGCGCCATGGCCTCGGCGGAGCCGAACGGCACCGGCAGCGTCTGCTGCGCGCCGTCGGGGCGGATATGGGCCATCGTGACGATCTCGATATCGGTGTCCGGAATGCCCTGTTGCGCCACCTCGGCGCGGGCATCGTCGGACAGGCGCCCCACCTCTGCCTGCGCCGCGTCCAGCGCGTCGAAGCCATGCCCGAACTGATGCTCTCGCATGGCGCGCACATCCGCCAACCCCATGCCGAAGGCCGACAGCACCCCCGCGAAGGGATGGATGAAGATGCTCTCCATCCCCAGCGCATCCGCCACCAGGCAGGCATGTTGCCCGCCCGCGCCGCCAAAGCAGTTCATCGTGTATTTCGTCACGTCATAGCCGCGCTGGACGCTGATCTTCTTGATCGCGTTGGCCATGTTTTCGACGGCGATGCGCAGGAAGCCCTCGGCGATCTCCTCCACGCCCCGATCGGTGCCGGATTCGGTGGCGATCTCGGCGGCCAATTCCGCGAATTTATCCCGCACGGCGTCCGCGTCCAGCGGCTGGTCGGCGTTCGGGCCGAACACGCTCGGGAACAGGTCGGGCTGCAACTTGCCCAGCACCACGTTGCAATCGGTCACGGTCAGGGGCCCGCCGCGCCGGTAGGCCGCCGGGCCGGGATTGGCCCCGGCGCTTTCGGGGCCCACCTGCATCCGGCCATCCCGATACGACAGGATGGAGCCGCCGCCCGCCGCGACGGTATGGATCGACATCATCGGCGCGCGCATCCGCACGCCCGCCACCTCGGTCTCGAACGAGCGCTCGAAATCGCCCGCATAGTGGCAGACATCGGTGGAGGTGCCGCCCATGTCGAAACCGATCAGCTTGTCGAAGCCCTGTTCGGCTGCCGTGCGCACCATGCCGACGACGCCTCCCGCAGGCCCCGACAGGATCGCGTCGCGCCCCTCGAACAGCCGCGCATCGGTCAACCCGCCGGAGGAGCGCATGAACATCAGCCGCGTGCCACTATCTGTCGTGCCAAGCGCGTCGGCCACCTGGCGCACGTAACGGCGCAGGATCGGCGACAGGTAGGCATCGACCACCGCCGTATCGCCCCGCGCCACCAGCTTGATCAGCGGGCTGGCCTCATGGCTCAGCGAGACCTGGCTGAAGCCGGCCTCCCGCGCGATCTCGCCCAGCGCCGTCTCGTGATCCGGGAAGCGGTAGGAATGCATCAAGGCCACCGCGACCGAGCGGTAGCCCTCGGCATGGGCGCGGTCCAGCGCGGCGCGCACCGGCGCAGGGTCCAGCGGCACGATCACCGTGCCATCGGCCGCCAGCCGTTCGTCGACCTCCACCACGTCGGAATAAAGCAACTCCGGCAGCACGATATTCAGATCGAACAGGCGCGGGCGGTTCTGGTAGCCGATGCGCAGCAGGTCGCGCAGGCCCTTGGTGATCAGCAGCAGCGTGCGCTCGCCCTTGCGCTCCAGCAGGGCGTTCGTCGCCACCGTCGTGCCCATCTTCACAGCCGAAATCGCGCCCTCGGGGATCGCTTCGCCCGCGCCAAGGCCCAACAACTGCCGAATGCCGTGGACGGCGGCGTCGGGATAGACCTCGGGGTTCTCCGACAGCAATTTATGCGTCCGCAGGTCGCCCCCGGGCGTCTTGGCGACGATATCGGTGAAGGTGCCGCCCCGGTCTACCCAGAATTGCCACATGGTTTGTTCTCCGTCTGGTCCAGTTCTGGCGGGTCGTGTTCGGGGCTACCGCAAGGCGCCCGGCAGGAACAGCGCGATGGAGGGGTAAAGGATCAGCAGCGCCACCATCAGCAACATCATGAGACAATAGGGGATCGTGCCCAGCATCACCTCCGAAAGGCTGCCCGACTTCCTCGCGCCCTGCACCACGTAGAGGTTCAGCCCCACCGGCGGCGTGATCAGCGCCATCTCGATCAGCACGATCATCAGGATGCCGAACCAGATCGCGTCATATCCCTGCGCCAGAACCATCGGCACGATGATCGGGATGGTGACGACCATCAGCGACAGCGTCTCGATGAAGAAACCCAGCACGATATAGAGCACGACGACCACCAGGATGAAGCCCGTCGGGCCAAGGCCAAGCCCCTCCATGAACGCGGTCAACTCGCGGCCCAATCCGGCCGAGGCCAGCGTGAAGTTCAGGAACGACGCGCCGATCACGATCAGCATGATCATCGACGTCACCTTGACCGTGCCCAGCATCGTGTCGATCAGCATCCGCCACGAGATCCCCCCGAAGAACAGCGCGATCAGGAAGGCCCCGGCGACGCCCACGGCTGCGGCCTCGGTCGGCGTGGCCCAGCCGCGATAGATGGAGCCGACGATCAGCCCGAACAGGATCAGGATCGGCACCAGGTCGATCAGCGCGCGCAGCATCTGCGGAAACGGGAACGTCCGCCGCACTCCGCCCAGCCGGGGCACCACGGCACAGATCACGATGGTGACAGCCATGAACATCAGCGCCAGCGCCAGCCCCGGCACCAGCCCCGCCAGGAACAGTTGCGGGATGGAGGATTGGGTGAGGAAGCCATAGACGATCAGGTTGATCGACGGCGGGATCATGATGCCCAGCGTGCCCCCCGCCGCGATCGCGCCCGAGAAGAGCTTCGGGTCGTAGCCCAGCTTCTCGGCCTGCGGCATGGCGACGGTGGCGACCGTGGCCGCCGTGGCGACGGACGAACCGGACGTGGCCGAGAACATCGTCGCGGTGGCGATATTGGCATGCACCAGCCCGCCCGGCAGCCAGCTGACCCAGCGGTCCAGCGCGGCATAGGTGCGCGTGGCCACGCCCGAACGCACCAGCACCTCGCCGAGCATCACGAAGAACGGAATGGCGATCAGCGTGGCCGAATTGGACGACGACCACACCATGTTGCCCAGGCCCCGCGTCAGCGGGAAGCTGGAGAAGAAGGTGTCGATGCCGAAGCCCAGCAGGAACAGCACGATCCCCACCGGGATCGACAGCGCCAGCAGGGCCAGCAGGCCCACGGAAACATACCCGATCATTGCAGCGTCTCCTGCTCGGCGAAGGCCCCGGCGATCTCTTCGGTCTGCGCCGCGCGGCCCTTCAGGATCAGGCTGGCCACCGCCAGTGTCACAAGGCAGGACATGGTCGCGAACCACACCCAGCCCGCGAACCACGGCACCTGCACCCAGGCCAGCGGCGTTTCCAGCGGCGTGTTGGCGCGGCTGCCCATATCGACCGAGCGGCGCATCACCGGCCAGGCCTTGATGGCGATGGTCACGACCACGCCCGACATCACGACCATGGAAAACAGGTCGAACAGCGCGCGGGCGAAACTGCCGGTGCGCGACCGCAGCAGGTCGATGCGCACATGGCCCAGTTCCAGCAGCGTGAAGGCCATGCCCCAGGACGTCGCCAGCGCCATGGCGTAGCCCGCGATTTCCTCGGTCCCGCCGAGGGACGATCCGAAGCGGCGCAGGATGATGTCGGTCAGCACGAAGGCCGCACAGCCCAGCAATCCAAGGCCCACGGCAATCGCCACGCCCCTGTTGATCGCCCGCAGGCCGCTTATCACCTGGTGTTCCATTCGGATCGTCCCCTTCTGGGTTTCGCGTTACTCGATCGTCACGCCGACGACCGCGCCCACGCTGTCATTCCAGCGCTGCGCCCAGTCACCGCCCGACCGTTCGGCCCAGTCGGGCAGCACATCCGCGATCAGGATCTCGCGCGCCCGCTCGAAATCGGCGTCGGATACGTCCACCAGCGTCATGCCGCGCGCCTCGCCGGCCGGGCAGTCGCCATTGCCGGTCAGGCAGGCGATATCGTCCACCAGCGCGGTCTGGGCGCTGGCCCAGGCCGGGTCCTCGAAGCCGGCCGCGATTTCGGTCGTGATCAACTCCTGTGTCGCCGCGTCAAGGCTGTTCCAGCGGTCGAGGTTCATCGCCGTCACGACCGAATCCCAGCCGCCCAGCGGGATCGGCAGCAGATGCGTGGACACTTCCCACCAGCCCGCCGAATAACCCGAGCCTGCGCCCGTCACGGCGCAATCCACGACACCGTTCTGCAACGCGCCGGGCACTTCCGAGAAGCCGACATTGACGCCCTCGGCCCCCAGCGCCTCCAGCAGGATCGCCGTCATCCGGCCCGAAGCGCGAACCTTCAGCCCCTCCAGATCGCCCAGCGAGGTGATCTCGGCATTGCAGAACACGACCTGCGGCGGATAGGGCGCAATGGCCAGCACATGGGCGTTGAAGCGGTCCCGGAAGATGTCCGAGACCATCGGCCGGGCGGCATCGACCATCGCGCGCGCCTCGTCCGCCGTCAGCGCCAGCAGCGGCACGTCCAGGCCCTCCAGCTCCGGCGCATCGGCCACGGCGTAATCCGCCACGGTCATCGCCACGTCATAGACGCCCTGGCCCAGCAGCGGATAGATATCGCCCAGCCCCAGCCCCATCTGGTTATGCGTGGTCAATTCCACGGTGATCGCGCCACCGGACGCGGCGGGCAGGGTGTCGGTCCAGAACGGCGCCTCAAAGGCCCCGTGCAGCGGCAGGTTGGACCAGCTTCCGACGACCGACAGGGTTTCTTGCGCCTGTGCGGCCCCGGCGATGGCCGTGGATGCGGCGAGGATGGCGAGGGTGGTTTTCATGGGAACTCTCCTTGTTGACGTTTATCGTTGGGGGGCGAGGATCGGGGTCTCCGCATCCTCGGCGACATCCGCGATCAGCATGTGACCGGGGGAATGGGTGACGCAGATCGGCAGCCGTGCCTCCAGCAGCACGTTCTGCGGCGTGACCCCGCAGGCCCAGTAGACCGGCACCTCGCCCGCGCGGATCTCGACGGGGTCGCCGTAATCGGGCCGCGACAGGTCCGCGATGCCGAGGGCCGCCGGGTCGCCGGTGGCGATCGGTGCGCCATGGGCCTGCGGAAACCGGGCCGAGATCTCGTGGGCGCGTGCCACCATCGCCTCGGGTATCGGGCGCATCGTCACCACCATCTCGCCCCCGAACGGGCCTGCCGGGGCCAGCGCGATGTTGGACCGGAACATCGGCACGTTGCGCCCGTCCTCGACATGGCGCACCGGGATGCCCGCGCGTATCAGCGCGTTCTCGAAGGTGAAGGAACAGCCCAGCGCCACCGTTACCATGTCGTCGGCCCAAAGGTTGGCGATATCCGTCACCTCGCCCTCCGGCATGCCGTCGCGGAACACGCGGTAGCGCGCCACATCGGTGCGGATGTCGATGTCGTGGCCCAGCGTCGGCAGCATCGCATCGCCGGTGTCCGACACGCCCACCACCGGGCAGGGCTTGGGATTGCGCTGGCAGAATCGCAGGAAGTCGAGGGCATAGGACTCGGGGATGATGGCGAGGTTGCATTGCAGCTTGCCCGCCGCCAGCCCCGCCGTGTGGCCGGTATACGCACCCGACCGGATGGCGGCGCGGACCGTCGCGGCGCTGGCCGTTTTCAAGTCGTCATGGAGGATGGGCGCAGGGCCATGTCGGGTCATCGGGGCGGCAGCCTTTCGGTTGGCGACAAGCCTTCCATGTCGAACGCATCATTTCAAATTATCATTATGGATCACACCCGATAAAATTGCCGGATCACTTCGGAGTCGAGCGGTCCCAGTCCTCCGCCACGTCCCGCGCGATCCGGGCGCTGGTGCTGACCAGGAAACTGCGCGGCTCCGCCAGGTAGGAGGCGGTGAATTCCAGCGGTTCGGGCCGGATGCCGGGATCGAATTCCACGATCTGCCCGCGCATCAGGTAATCGTTGGCCAGCGCGCGCGGGTATGGCCCGACGGCGATCCCCGAGGCGATCATCCGCAGGCTCGCCGACAGCGAGGCCGAGGAAAAGACCCGCACCCTGGGCCCGACCCGCCGGGACAGCTCTGCCATCAACTCCCGGTAGGGGCGCGTCTGGCTGGAATAGGAAATCACCGGGATGCGCCCCAGATCGGTTTCGGGGTTGGACGCGGCGCGATACCAGTGCAGGTCGAAGGCGGGCAGGGCGACGTTTTCCACGGTGAATTCGGAAATCGGCCCCATCAGGAACACCAGATCCAGCCGCCGCTCCAGCAAGGCCGCCCGCAGGTTCAGGGAGATATCGACATTCAGGTCCACGTTGACGCGCGGATAGGCCTCGGAAAACGCCTTGAGGAAGCCGGGCAGCCACGCCTGCGCGATGGTCTCGGACGCGCCGACGCGAAACAGCCCCTCCGCCTCCGCCGGGTTGGCGACGCGGTGCCGGATCTCCTCCTCCACGAACAGCATCTGCTCGGCATAGGACAGCAGCAGGGTGCCATGCTTGGTCAGCACCAACGCGCCCGCGCCGCGCTCGAACAGCGGCACCCGCAATTCGGCTTCAAGGTTCGCGATGCGGGTGGAGACGGCGGGTTGCGACAGGTGCAGCCGGTGGGCGGCCCGGCGAAAGCCGCCAAGCCGTGCCACCCACAGGAAGGTGCGGATCTGGTCGAAGGTCAAAAGCGATCACCGATTTGGATGGACAAGCCCCCCAACTCATAACCCAAGCGGGCCTAGCTGTCGTTCCCCTTCGCCGCCGCCGCCGCGCCGCCCTTGCCCAATTCCACCGTGCCGAAGGGTCCGCCATGGACCATCTGCGACAGGTCCGACGGATCGCCCGCCCCCTCGGCGGCCAGGATTTCGGCCGCGAACTGCTCCGCATTGTCCTGCGGCCTGTAACCCAGGAACGCCGCCTTGGAATTGTCCACCGGGCTGCGGTCATTGTCCGACACGCCGTAGATCACCGCGAAGCCGGTCGTCGGCGTGTCGATGGCGCGCTGCGCCAGCCGCACCATGTCGCCATCGCTCAGCCACGTCCCCAGGGCGCGCGCATTCTTCACCGGGGCGCAACTCAGGATCCGCAGATGCACCGATTCCAGCCCGCGCTTTTCCCAGTACATCCGCCCCAGATCCTCGGTGAAGCACTTGGCAAGGCCGTAGAAACTGTCGGGCCGGTGGGCGGCGTCGATCCCGATGCGCGACTGGCGCGGATGCATCCCCACCGCGTGAATGGACGAGGCATAGACGATCCGCCGCGCGCCCGCCTTCCACGCCGATTCCCACACGTTGTAGGAGCCGATGAAATTCGGCCCCAGCAATTGCTCAAACGGGCCCTCATCCACGATGGCCCCGAAATGCAGCACCATCTCCGCCCCGTCCATCAGGGCCGCGACCTGCCCGTAATCGGCCACGTCGGCCTTCACATAGGTCTCGTTCGCGGCCAGCCCCGCCACGCTGTCGGCGATGTCCGACGACACCAGCACCTTGCACATCCGCGCCAGTTCGGGCCGCAGGATGGTGCCGATGCGTCCAGCCGCCCCGGTCAGAACGATTTTTCTCAGCATTGTCTCAAGTCCTTCAGATTACGGCGGTTTCAAGCACGGGCGCACTGGCCAGAACCCGCTCGTATCCGAACAGGCCCATGTCGATGCTGCGGTATTCGCCGAAGCACAGCAACTCCGCCATCGCGCGCCCCATGGCCGCACTCTGTTGCAAGCCATGCCCCGAGAACCCGTTGAGGAACAGGAAATTCCCCACCTCCGGATGCGGCCCGATGATCGCGTTCTGGTCCAGCGTGTTGTAGGCGTAATGCCCGGCCCATTCCGCCGTGACCTTCACCGCCTCGAAGGCCGGGATGCGCGCCGCCAGCCGCGGCCAGAGATGATCGAGCCAGAAGCCCTGATCGACGGTGAAATCGTCGAACGCCACGGGCGGATCGAACTCCGGGTGCCCGCCCGCCAGGTAGGTGCCGCCGCCGTTCTCGCGGACATGCACGCCCGACGGGTCGATGGTCAGGGGCAGGGGGCGGTCCAGCGGCGTTGCAGCCTTGAAGATGTAGGAATAGCGCTTGCGCGGCTCCACCGGAAGACGAAGCCCCGCCATGTGCGCGGTGCGCGCGGCGCGCGGGCCGGAGGCATTGACCACGTGGCCGCAGGCGATCACGCTGCCATCGGCCAGCCACACCGCCTCGATCCCGCGGGCGGATCGCGTCATTTCCACCACCTCGCCCGCGATGTATTCCACCCCCCGTTCGCGCGCCTGCCGCTTGAGCCAGTCGAACTGCGTCGCGCCGTCGAAATAGCCCTCGTTCACGGTGTTGATGGACCCCAGCACGATGCCGTCCAGCGCATAGAACGGATAGGCCGCCGCGATCTCGTCGCGGGACAGGATCCGAGTCGCGGCCCCCGCCGCCGCCTGCACCCGCTGGTTCGCGTGCAGGGCCGCTGCGGCCGCCTCGGTATCGGCGAGGTAGAGGTAGCCATAGGATTGGATCGGCAGGTCGGGAATGCGCGCGTCGCCGCCCATGTAGGCGCGCAGGTTGGAGATGAAGTCAGCCCCGAACTGGCTGATGCGGATGTTCAATTCGGTCGAGAATTGCTGCCGGATGCACGAATTGGTGTGCGCGGTCGAACACCATTCATAGGTCGGGTCCCGCTCCACCACCAGCACGTTGCCATCGAAGCCCAACTCGGTCAGCCACCATGCCGTCGAGGATCCCATGATCGCGCCGCCGACGATCACCACGTCATAGCTGTGCCGCTTGGCACTCGCGCCGAAGGTCGCGCCGGTCTGGCCCGCGCCGAA
>CAZTUG010000039.1:8546-18377 GCA_964615955.1 uncultured Roseicyclus sp. | reverse complement strand
CGCGCCGAAGGTCGCGCCGGTCTGGCCCGCGCCGAAAATCCTCTCGACCATGTCGGTCCCCCGGGTATTGTCACCGCCTACGTTGCCCAGCCACGCCGACTTGGCAAGCCTCCGTCCTCAGGACAGACCGTTTTCGTCCTTCACCGCTTCCATGGAGACATGGGTGGACGTCGCCGCCACATGGGGCAGGCGGGAAATCACCTCGCCCAGCACCCGGCGATATTCGGCGATATCGGTGGACCGCACCTTCAGCAGGTAATCGAATGCCCCCGCGATCATGTGGCACTGCTCGATCTCGGGCACCTTGCGCGCGGCGTCGTTGAAGGCCGCCAGCGCCGCCTCGCGCGTGTCGGTCAACTTCACCTCGACGAAGGCGACATGGGCCAGGCCAAGGCGCGCAGGGTCCAGCACCGCGCGGAAGCCCTGGATATAGCCATCGGTCACCAGCCGTTTCATCCGCGTCTGGCAGGGCGTCTTCGACAGGCCCACGCGGGATGCAAGCTCCGTCACGGGAATGCGCCCGTCCTGTGCCAGCACGCGGAGGATTCGCAGATCAGCCGGGTCAAGTGGGCCGTCACTGGCAGGGGGAAGGCGCATTTCGACACCGCCTGGGCTGTTTTTCAGTCTGAAACACTAGCGCGCGCATCATCTATAGGCAAATCGTCTTTTGCGGATTTGATACCATGGGGTATCCCCAGCCGGAGTCCGTTCCATGCCCGCCCCCACCGCTCTCGATACCCTGCGCCACGCCATCCGCAGCGTCCATCTCGAACCCGAGGACGCGGCCCTTGCCCGCCTGCGCAAGGCCCACCCCGTCGCCGCCGCCACCCGTGCCGCCGCGTCGGCCCGCGCCACCCGCATGGTGGCCGAGATCCGGGCCGAGGATCGCGGCGGGTTGATGGAGGTGTTCCTGGCCGAATACGGCCTGTCCACCGCCGAGGGCCTTGCCCTGATGCGGTTGGCCGAAGCGCTGCTGCGGGTGCCCGACGATGCCACCGTCGATGCCCTGATCGAGGACAAGATCGTGCCCGCCGAATGGTCCGCGCATCGCGGCCGGTCGAAATCCAATGTCGTGAACGCCTCCACCCTCGCGCTGATGCTGACCGGCGCGGTGCTGTCGGACGAGGACGGCGCAGGCATTGCGGGCACGCTCAAGGGGGCCGTGAAACGCCTGGGCGAGCCGGTGATCCGTGCCGCCACCCGCCGCGCCATGAAGGAAATGGGCAACCAGTTCGTGCTGGGCGAAACGATCGCGCAGGCCGTCAAACGTGGCCGCGACCGCGCGGCGCAGGGCTACACCTACAGCTATGACATGCTGGGCGAGGCCGCGGTGACGGATCACGAGGCGCAGCAGTTCCACGCCGCCTATGCCGCCTCCATCGCGCATCTGGCCAGACACGCGCCGCACGACGATATCCGGCTGAACCCCGGCATTTCCGTCAAGCTCTCGGCGTTGTTCCCGCGCTACGAGGAAGCCCAGCGCGCCCGCGTCATGGCCGAACTCGTGCCCCGTGTGCTGGACCTGGCGCAGGCCGCGAAGGCCGCGCGCATGGGCTTCAACATCGACGCCGAGGAAGCCGACCGGCTGGACCTGTCGCTGGACGTGATCGAAGCCGTGCTGCGCCATGACAGCCTCAAGGGCTGGGACGGTTTCGGCGTCGTCGTGCAGGCCTATGGCAAGCGCGCCGCGCCGGTGATCGACTGGCTCCATTTGCTGGCCGAAAGCCTCGATCGCCGCATCATGGTGCGGCTGGTGAAGGGCGCCTACTGGGATACCGAGATCAAGCGCGCCCAGGTCGCGGGCCTGTCCGGCTTCCCGGTCTTCACCGCCAAGGCGGCCACCGATGTCAGCTACCTGTCCTGCGCGCGGCAATTGCTCGACCGGACCGACCGGATCTATCCGCAATTCGCCACCCACAACGCCCATACCGTCGCCGCCGTGCTGGAGATGGCCGACGACCCCGCCACCTTCGAATTCCAGCGCCTGCACGGCATGGGCGAGGCGCTGCACGAACAGGTGCGCCAGTCCAACGCCGCGCGCTGCCGCATCTATGCCCCCGTGGGCGCGCATCGCGACCTCTTGGCCTATCTCGTGCGCCGCCTGCTGGAAAATGGCGCGAATTCCTCCTTCGTGCATCAGATCATGGATGCCGCCGTGCCCCCCGACGCCGTCGCCGCCGATCCCTTCGAGGCGCTCGGCCAACTCGCCGCCGAGGTCACGCCGCCCGCGGCCCTTTTCGCACCCGAAAGGCCCAACTCCACTGCCCACGACCTGACCGATCCCGCCGCCCTCGCCGCGCTGGAGGCCGCCCGCGCGCCCTTCCGCACGGCGCAATGGCGGGCAGGCGGCGGCACCGGTCCGGTGCTCGACATCCGCAACCCCGCCGATCCCTCCGACATCGTGGGCCAGGTCCGCCTGTCCACCGCCGAGGATGCCGCCCGCGCCATCGCCCAGGCCTCGCCATGGGACGCGCCCGACCGCGCCGAAATTCTCAACCGCGCCGCCGATCTCTACGAGGCCCACGCGCCCGAACTGTTCGCGATCCTCGCGCGCGAGGCCGGCAAGACCCTCCCCGATTGCGAGGCCGAACTGCGCGAGGCCGTCGATTTCCTGCGCTACTACGCGGCGCGGATCGCCAGCCTCACGCAACCGCCGCTGGGCCGTGTCACCTGCATCAGCCCGTGGAACTTCCCGCTGGCGATCTTCACCGGCCAGATCGCGGCGGCGCTGGCGGCGGGCAATGCCGTGCTGGCCAAGCCGGCCGAGGCGACGCCGCTGGTCGCCGCGCGCGCCGTCGCCCTGCTGCACGCGGCAGGCGTGCCCGACACCGCGCTCCACCTGCTGCCCGGCGACGGCGGCACGGTGGGCGTGGCGCTCACCTCCGATCCCCGCATCGACGGCGTGGCCTTCACCGGCTCCACCACCACGGCGCAGGCGATCCACCGCGCCATGGCCGCGCATCTTGCGCCCTCCGCACCCCTGATCGCGGAAACCGGCGGCATCAACGCCATGATCGTGGACAGCACGGCGCTGCCGGAACAGGCCGTCAAGGACGTGGTGACATCGGCCTTCCGCTCGGCGGGCCAGCGCTGCTCGGCACTGCGCTGCCTGTATCTGCAAGAGGATATCGCGCCCGCCTTCCTCAAGGCGCTTTTCGGCGCGATGGACGAGTTGAGCCTCGGCAATGCCTGGCCGCTGGCCACCGATATCGGCCCCGTCATCGACGCCCGCGCGCAGGGCGCCATCGCCGATCACATCGCCCGCGCCCGGGCCGAAGGGCGCGTGCTGAAGGATGGCGCCGCACCCGTGCCGGGCAGTTTCATCGCACCCACCGTGATCCGGGTGACCGCCATCGGCGATCTTGCACAAGAAGTCTTCGGCCCGGTCCTGCATGTCGCCACCTTCAAGGCGCGGCACCTCGACACCGTGATCGACCAGATCAACGCCACCGGCTACGGGCTGACCTTCGGCATCCATTCCCGCATCGACGAGCGCATCGCGGATGTGACCGCCCGCATCGAGGCGGGGAACCTCTACGTCAACCGCAACCAGATCGGGGCCATCGTCGGCTCCCAGCCCTTCGGTGGAGAAGGCCTGTCGGGCACCGGTCCCAAGGCGGGCGGGCCGGCCTACGTGCCGCGCTTCACCCGCGCCGCGCAGGGCCGCGGTGCGCCAGGCGCGCCTGCGGCTCCGCAGGAGGCCGACCGCGACCTGCGCGTCGCCAAGGCCACCAACCGCATCCTCACCACCATCGACCTGCCCGGCCCGACCGGCGAGACCAACCGCCTCACCACCCATCCCCGGGGCCGGGTGCTGTGCCTCGGGCCGGGGATGGACGCTGCGCGCGCGCAGGCGAAGGCTGCCACCGCCACCGGCTGCGCGCCGGTGCTCGCCCCCGACCTCGCGCCCGATGCGCTGGCCGGTCTGCCGCCCTTCGATGCGGTGGTCTACTGGGGCACGCCCGATCAGGCGCGGCCCTACCGAAAGGCCCTCGCGGCGCTGCACGGCCCGATCCTGCCGCTGGTGACCGAGGCCGACCCGACGCCCCGCCTGATCGTCGAGCGGCACACCTGCATCGACACCACGGCGGCCGGCGGCAACGCGGCCCTGCTGGCCGCCGTCGCCTGATCCGTCACCCCCAACCCACGGCGGCCCCGCGCCGCCGTGGCGCCGAGGCGCCGAGGCGCCAGTTCCCCCAGCCTGTCCCCCTGCCAGTAGTCCCCCTGCCAGTAGTCCCCCTGCCAGTCCCCCCTGCCAGTTCCCAGTCCGACCTCCGGCCTCACCGCTGCAATATCGCCGCGTCCCAGGCCTCCAGGAAACTCTCGCGGTTCATCGCGTCCAGGTAGACCATCAGCGCAGGCCCCAGCCGGATCGGCCCGAACGGCGATCCGTCAGCTTCCCCCCGCGCCAATTGCTGGGCCGCCCGACCGGCGCGAAGCGGCGGCAGCACCGGCTCCGCCCCTGCGCCCATCCCCTCCCGCAACAGCGCATCCAGCATCAGGCCCGCCGCGACGACCTCCACCGCCGTGGCGGGGATCAGGGCGGTGCGCAGCATCACGTTGGCGAAATCCTCCAGCACCAGCACCGACAGGCCGTCATCGCGCCCAAGGCGCTGCGCGGCGTAGGAACCAAGGACATTGTAGGCCAGCGCCAGGTCGCCCGACGCCACATCGTCGATCATCTGCGCCGAACAGCAATACAGCCGCGTATCCAGCCGCCCCATCACCTCCGTCAGGCGCCAGAACGCGTCCGAGGCGCGCGCCTCCTGCGTGGCGAACAGGTAGCCCAGGCCGCTTTCGTGCAGGTCATAGGTGCCCAGCCGCCCGGCAAAGCGCTCCGGGTTGTCGCGCAACAGCGTCACCAGTTCGGCGCGGGTCCGGGGCAGGGGCAGGCCCTCGAACAGCGCCGCGTTGATCACCGCCACCGCAGGTTCCGCCGTGAAGGCGAACAACTGGTCGCGCCACCGCGCCCAGTCCGGCAGGCTGTCCGTCACCGCCGAGCGGTAGCTGCGCGCCAACCCGTCATTGGTCAGCGTGAATTGCAGGTCCATCGCCGAGGACAGCGCCAGGTCGAACACCGCGCCGCCCCGGATCGCCCGGTGCAATTCCGCCGACGAGGCGGTGATGTAATCGATGCCCACGGCCGGATTGGCAGCCTGGAAGCGCAACAGGAACGGCTCGAACACGTCCAGATCGGCGGTGGAGATCACCCGCAGCACCGCGTCGCCCGTGCCGGGGTAGAAGCGATGTTCCTCGATGTCGAAATCCTGTGCCCGCGCTGCACCCGCCAGCCCGCACACCAACGCCAGCCCGCACACCAACGCCAGCCCCAGCGCCTGCCCCAACGCCAGCGCCGGCCGCGGCCAGGACACCGCCGCACCCAGCGCCGCGCGCCCGGCTTGCGTCACGCCGCCGGCAAGATCAACGACACGCATGCCCCCCGCCCTCCCTCTGCCGCGCCCAGATCCAGCCGCCCGCCATGGGCGCCCAGCGCGTCCTCCGCAATGGTCAGGCCAAGACCGGACCCGACCACGTCCTGCACCGCCTCGCCCCGGCGGAACCGCTCTGTCAGGTGCCGCGCCGGACCGTCGCCGAAACCCGGCCCCTGGTCGCTGACCGAGATCCGCGCCTCGCCGCCGCCATTGCGCACGCAGACCCGCACCACCGTTTCGGCGGGCGAATACTTGATCGCGTTGTCCAGCACGTTGTGCAGGGCGTTCTGCAACAGGATCGCGTCACCCATCACGGCGGCGGGGGCAAGGTCCAGCGCGATGTCGATCTCCTTCATCTCGGCCGTGGGGCGCAGCGCGTCGGCCACGCCACCGGCCAGGGCGGGCAGGTCCACCTCCGCCCGTGCCAGATCGTCGGCGCGGAAGCTGACCATCGCGTGGTCCAGCAACTGGCTGGCCGACCGCGAGGATTCGTCCACCGCCCGGATGACCCGCCGCAGGGTCTGCTTCTGGCTCTCTCCCGCCACCGAATGCAGCGCGATTTCGGCTTGCGTGCGCACCACGGCCAGCGGCGTGCGGACCCGGTGCGCGGCCTCGGTGATGAACTCCTCCGACCGGCGGATCGACCCGCCCAGCCGCTCCATCAGCCGGTTCAACGCCGCCACCAGCGGCGCCAGTTCCGCCGGTGCCGGGCGGCGCAGCGGGCGCAGGTCCGACGGGCCGCGCGCCGCCACCGATTGCGCGATGGTGTTGAGCGGGCGGAGCGACGCGCGCACCGCGACCGTCGACAGCGCCACCGCCAGTCCGAACACCACCACCGACAACAGCCCCGCCTGCCGCGACAGGCCCGCCGCGATGGTCTCGACGCCGCCGCGCGTCTGCGCCACGGTGACGGTGATCGGCACCGCCTCGCCGTCGCTGACGATCACCCGCATCACGCTGACGGCGCGCACGGTCGTGTCCCGATAGGGCAGGGTGGCGAAGCGCGTGGCCCCCAGCGCCCCCTCCGGCCCGTCCAGATCGTCATAGCCGGTCAACACCGTGCCGCCGGCATCCACCCGGTAGAACACCCGGTCCTCGCTGATCGCGCCCAGCATGGAGAAGGCGGCATAGGGCAGTTCCAGCCGGATCGCCCCGGCCTCCGAGCGCAGCGTCTCCGCGATGGAGGTGGCCGAGGCCGCAAGGATATTGTCCTGCGTCCGCCCGGCCGCTTCCCGCGCGAAGCTGGTGACCATGCCCCAACTGACCAGCGCCAGCAGCGCCGCGATGCCCGCCAGCGCCAGCGTCAGCTTGCGCGCGATGGACCACGGGCGGCGGCCGGGGCGGCCAGGGCTGTTGCGCGGGCGGGCGGGCGCGGTCACAGGCTCATCCGGTAGCCCAGCCCGCGCACCGTCTCGATCCGCACGCCCGCCCCGTCCAGCTTGCGCCGCAACCGGCCCACATAGACCTCGATCGCGTTCTCCGTCACGTCGGTATCGGCGCTGAACAGCCGGTCCAGAAGCTGTGATTTCGACAGGATCTGGCCGGGATAGCGCGCGAACACCTCCAGCAGGCGCAATTCGCGGTTGCGCAGGTCGAAGCGTTCGTCGCCATGGCGCAGGGTGCCCGCCATCGGGTCGAACAGCGCCGCGCCCAATGTGATCTCGTTCTTCGCGGAGCCGCCCCGGCGGCGCAGCACCGCGCGGCAGCGCGCCTCCAGCTCGCTGAAATCGAACGGCTTGGTGATGTAGTCGTCCGCGCCCTGGTCCAGCGCGCCGACCCGGTCGCTGATCTGGCTGCGCGCCGTCAGCACGATCACCGGCGTGGCGATGGTGTCGCGTTTGCGGGCCAGGAAATCGCGCCCGTCGCCATCGGGCAGCATCACGTCCAGCAGGATCAGGTCGTATTCCGCCACCGCAAGGCAATCCTCCGCCGCCGCCAGCGTCGCCGCATGGTCCACCGCATGCCCATCAAGGCCCAGGCGCTGCACCACCGCCTCGGCCAGTTCGGCATTGTCCTCAACCAGCAGAAACCGCATCGCGTATCCGTCTCCCCCACGTCACAGTGCCGGGCGCACGCGCCGGACGCAACAGGCACGAAAAACCCCGCCGGGGCGCGCTGGCTCCGGCGGGGCAATGGTGGATCAAGTCCGGTAGGGTCAGGCCTTGCGGCGGCGGCGCAGACCCAGAAGGGCCAGTCCCGAGCCCAGAAGCACAAGGCCTGCCGGCAGCGGAATCGCCGAAGGCGTCAGGCTGATCGCGTCGATGTCATAGCCGTCGGTGGACGCGGTGTTGCCGTATCTCTGGCGGCTGACATCGACCAGGAACAAGTGTGTCCACGGCCCGTTGATGATGTTGACCGTCGTCACCGGCGTATCCGAACCGCCAGAGCCGTTGTCGACGAAGCCCATGAAGGTTCGGTCCTGATAGTTGTCGGACGTCCCCACGAACACCGCCGCGGCTTCGAAATGGTTTCCGGGGTTCGTGACTTCGAAGAACATCGCCAACCCGTTGAAGGCCGGTGAGATCTCAAGCACCAGCACGCCACCGAAGTTCAATCCGTCGTTGCGCAGCCCGAGGGAAAAGAACTGGCCGTCCGCAGCGCCCAAGTTGACATTTGCAGACAGCGTGCGGTTGACGTCGACGCCGTTCACGATGCCCGAGGTCGCCCCGCAATCCAGCGTCGCCGCAGGCGAGTTCACGAACGTGACCGCCGCGTCGGACGCACATTCTGCTGCGACCACGGTCAGCGTCGTGGCGTTTGCGGACATGACCGAAGCGAACAGGCCGGCTGCCGCCAATGTAGCAAGGCGTTTGAAAGACATCTGAATCCCCTTTTTCAAACTGAATTAATTGGCCGTTAACGGTTTTTCCTTGATTACTCAAGGCATAAATACCCTGCGGTTTCAGAGTTAGGTTCAATCACTTCCGCGTCGCGGTATTGATCCCAATCCATGCACAATTCACGCCGTCTGCACAAGAAAGCCGCGCCCTCCGGCAGCTGATCGCGCGGCTTTCGATACACCATGTCCCGCCGTTGCAAGAATCCCCAAGACAGGTTGCCGGCCCGTGTCAGGCCTTTGTCAGCTTCGCATGCGAAGACCCGACCATGGGTGTCGGAGGACGCCCTGTCAAATGGGAGGAAAGACCTATGAAAATGACCCGTCGCGTCGCGATGACGGCGGCCGCCGCACTGGTGGCCTTCTCTGGCATGGCACAGGCCGATGGCCACCAGATGCTCGACAGTATCCATTTCCTGATCCCCGGCGGCGCCGGTGGCGGCTGGGACGGCACCGCGCGCGGCACCGGCGAGGCGCTGACCGAAGCGGGCCTGGTGGGCACCGCGACCTACGAGAACCTGTCGGGCGGCGGCGGCGGCGTCGCGATCGCCAGCCTGATCGAGAACGCGGCCTCCAGCGACGGCACGCTGATGGTCAACTCCACCCCCATCGTGATCCGCGCCCTCACCGGCGAGATCGCGCAGTCCTTCCGCGACCTGACGCTGATCGCGGGCACCGTGGGCGATTATGCGGCGATCGTGGTGAGCAATGACAGCCCGCTCGCTTCGATGGAGGACGCGCTGGCGATGTATCGCGATTCTCCGCGGGACTTTGCCATCGGCGGCGGGTCGGTTCCCGGCGGCATGGACCACCTCGTCGCGGCCATCGTGATGCAGGGCGCGGGCGAAGACCCGACCGCCTTCAACTACATCGGCTATGACGCCGGTGGCGAGGCGATGGCGGGTCTGCTCTCGGGCGAGATCGACGCGCTGTCCACCGGCTTTTCGGAAGCCATCGCGCTGGCCGAACAGGGGCAGGTCCGCATCCTCGGCGTGACCGCGCAGGAACGCGTGCCCGCCTATGATGCCGCGCCGACCTTCGCCGAACAGGGCATCACCGCCGATTTCGTCAACTGGCGCGGCTTCTTCGCGGCCCCCGGCATGTCCGAGGACCTGGTGGCGCAGTATCAGGCCACGCTGGCGGCAATGTATGACACGCCCGAATGGGAAGCGGTCCGCTCCCGCATGGGGCTGGTGAACATCTACCTGCCCGGCGCCGAGTTCGAGGAATTCCTGAACAACCAGGAACAGCAGATCGGCGACCTGATGCGCGACCTCGGCTTCCTCTGAGCGTCAGCGCGGCGGCGGGATAAATCCCGCCCTACGGTCCGGCCACGCCCGTCGCGTGCCGCCGTAGGGCGGGGTTCACCCCGCCGCCCGGCCCCGCCGCCCGACTCGCGGCCCGGCCCCGCCGCCCGACTCGCGGCCCGACTCGCGGCCGGTGTCGCATGGCCGGGGCCGGCCCACCGGCAAACCCGCGCTCAAGCAGCCCGACGGGCGGTAGCGCCAGCAAACCCGCGCTCAAGCAGCCCGACGGGCGGTAGCGCCAGCAAACCCGCGCTCA